>JAXJYN010000044.1:0-6619 GCA_036306965.1 Acutalibacteraceae bacterium | reverse complement strand
GCGCCTGATGTGTTCATCTCTGGTTACGCCTTCAATCTCTGACTGGTGCTTCAGCTCACGGAGCCTGTAAATCTCGTCAGCGATGTTGTCATAGGCTTCCTTGCTGTTGGCTTTGGAAATAAGCTCTTTCTGCAGTTCAGCCAGTCGCTGGTCAATGGCTGCTTCCGAAGCTGCACTGCTGGCTTTAATAACCGCTGTGATATTTTCCTGTAACACACTTAGGTAGCTGACTTTGTCGGCAAGCATTGTGTTGATGGCCTTTACCACGATTTCCTGAAGCACCTGCTCGTTGACGGTGCGAGCTTTGCAGGCGTGGCCGGTATTCTCAAGGCGGCTGACGCAACGCCACACGATTGACTTGCAGCCACGATTGTTCCAGTGGATACGCCTGAACATTTCACCGCATTCACCGCAGAAAATTATCTGCGAAAATAAATGGTTGCAGCTGTAACTGTGACGCTTGCCATTCTTATCGGTGGTAACCAGTCGCCTGCGCA
Organism: Acutalibacteraceae bacterium; assembly: GCA_036306965.1. GTDB lineage: Bacteria > Bacillota > Clostridia > Oscillospirales > Acutalibacteraceae > CAG-964. The sequence goes on along the minus strand of JAXJYN010000044.1, from coordinate 6,122 downwards.
CCAGTTCCTCCTGCACCTGCATATAAAGGTGCTTTGGAATAATCGCCGGGTGGCTTCCCTCAACATAATACTGAGGAACCGTACCGTTGTTTTTAATGCGCTTTTTGGTAAGGAAGTCTGTGGTATAGGTCTTCTGTAAAAGGGCATCACCGATGTACTTCTCATTTACTAAGATAGTAATTGTAAGCAAAATATGCACTGGCTGCTGCCGGTTCACTTACAACTTGTACATTCTCCACAAAATCTATATTTTGACATATGTTTCTTACAATACTGCGTCCATCGACCGTCTTAAACCCTTCATTCCATATTTCCGGTACACCTATAACCAGATTTTCTATTCTATCTTCATCCATATCGGCAAGAACTTTTTTTAGAACATCTTCCAAAAAAACACTCGCTATTTTTTCTGGTGTGTTTTGATAATCAAAGCCTCTTTCTTTTAAATTTCTACTATCTTTAGGCTCTGTAAGAATCATTTTAAAAGCTTTATAAATATTTGCACCCTTTTTTCCTGTATGGCTTTTTGCTGCTTTGCCAAATTCAAATCTTTTCCTTTTTTCATCAAAAGCAACCACTGACGGAATATAAGGTGCTCCTTGGTCTAAGCTTAATGTTTCAAGCACATTGGTATCTTTTCTATAAACTGACACCAATGTATATGTACTGCCGAAGTCAATTCCTATATTAATCATACACCTGCACCGCCTCTTCAAATTCTTTATTGTTGTATTCAGTCATTTCCATATTCCTTACAAGCTCATCATATTGTCTATCAACATCTGCTATAGACATCATTTTGTTATTATTTAACCTACTGTTTGCTTCTTCTATAGTATCATTGAAAACTTCTGATTTATCAGAAATTTCCCTTAATAAGTTATTTGTTTCCACCAGCTTGTCTTTAGTCTGTTGTAGTGTAATATCCACACTTTTGCCAATATTCTGAGAACCATCTGCAAAACTCATTTCTAAAGTAGTTTCCATAGTTCTTACAGTTGACTTGAGTTTTTCAAGCCACTCCTGTTTTTGTGTTCTTACAAGCTTATTGGATTTTATTATATTATTCAAATTCAAAGCTCGTTCTTTTTTATTAATCAGTTCTTTTACTTCAGTTGAAACTTTTTGTGTATAGGCAATCTGTCGTTCTTCTTCAACTGCCCTTTTATTCATTTTTTCAAATCGTCTTTCATCATTTAAAGCTTCCTCAAATTCTCTTTCAAGCTTTGCTATTTTATGGTCAAGAGCTTTATTTTCTGCTTCAAGAATATAAATCTGACCCACTGTTTTAATTATTCCTGTATGCAGTTCATAACAAGAATCACTAATTTTATAGTCATTATTTTCTTCTTCAAGCTGCAATTCGTCATTAAATTTTGCAGAAAATAATCTGTCTACTGTATACTTTATTGCCTTTACCGCTTTTTCTATAGTAAGCACATCAATTTTTACAGGCTTTTCACAAGCTTCAAGTGCATATTCAATATACTTTTCAAGATACATTGTTGAACAATGGTCATCAAAAAGAATTAAACTTGGCTTTTGCAAAACTTCTATTATCTGAAAAAGCAACTTTTTTGTGTTTTCCTCTATATTCTCTGTTTTGTTTTCACATAATATCTTGTATACCTTCTGCAATTTTATTACATTGGAATTATAATCATAAATAGGTGTAGTAGGTAACTCCGTTTTATAACCACACATTTCAAGCCATGTTTTCAAAGATATTACATTCCCTGCTTTTTCTCTAAGATGCTTTACGTTCTCAGTAATTTTTGCAAAAACAGACTTATTTTCAAGGCTTTTTTCTATATCCAACAACATTACTTTATGATTGTTTGGGAAAATTGCACCTATATATTCTCTAAAGCTCTGTGAATTGTACCACATCCATATAAAATCAACATAATCATCAATATAAGAAAAATTGTCGCTAAAGCACGAATCGTACTTCAAAAAAAAGCGAAACAATATTGAATATATATACTCTCGTTTTATTACATTTAAAAAGCTTACTCTATCTCCAAGTTCATTTTGGAGTTCATCATAAATATGTATATTTTTACATTTTTTATATATTCTTTTTATTTCCGGAAATAAATCCGAACAAAAAATCCCGTTTTTATCTTTAAAGTAAGGCAAACTTCCTCCTGCAATAACAGGAGCGTGAATAAGTACCAAATGACGATTTCCTGCCCTTTGATTTTTGTCAGACATCTCTTTAAGAGCAAGTATAATATTCTGAAACTCTGCTATATCCTTAAAGGTTTCAATAGAAAAAACAAATGCAATATGCTCTTTTTCTTGCATTATAGTAAGCATACGTTTTAGGCAATCCTCAAAATTACTTTTACCGTTTATTGATACTTTATTTGAAAAAGAAGATGCTTTGCCATTTCTATGAAAAAGCTTTATGCGACCCAAAAAACTATCTTGTTTTTCTGAAACAGCATAAAAATCTGTATCTACCATAGAAAGCTGATAATTGCCTTCATCACCACAAAAGAAAAATACAGACCTGTAACCTTTGCGGATAAGCTGACAGTATAAATACTGATACAATGTAAGACGCATAAAACTGTTTGTATAATAATAATCTTCTCCATTTGCAAACACAAAATGAAATAGTCCTTTTTCCGCATCAAACCTATCCACAATACCACCTCGCTAAATAACTAATTTTTTAAGCTATCCTTTTATCATTTTATCAAATTTACCTATTAATTGCAATATTTTTCCAACCCTTCAAATTACATTGACCACTATCATTTCTACCTACAGCAACCACTGTTCCATCTGATTTTAATCCTACTGTGTAAAATTTTCCTGCTGAAACCGCTACTATATCCTTCCATCTACCAACATCACACTGACCAAAAAGATTTTCACCAACAGCAACCACTGTACCATCAGCTTTTAAACCTACTGTGTGATATACACCCGCCGAAACCGCTACTATATCTTTCCAACCAGTAGCATTACACTGACCATCATCATTTTCACCAACAGCAACAACTGTTCCATCAGATTTTAATCCTGCTGTGTAAAATTTTCCTGCTGAAACTGCTACTATATCTTTCCATTTACCAACATCACACTGACCATAAAAATTATCACCAACAGCGACAACTGTACCATCAGATCTTAAACCTACTGTGTGATATTTACCCGCCGAAACTGCTACTATATCTTTCCATTTACCAACATTACATGTACCATAACCATTGTGACCTATGGCAACCACTGTACCATCAGTTTTCAAACCTACTGTATGATATTCATTCGCCGAAACTGCTACTATATCTTTCCATTTACCAACATCACATTGACTGTTAGCATTTTCACCTACAGCAACAACTGTTCCATCAGTAGTCAAACCTACTGTATGATTTCGCCCTGCCGAAATTGCTATTATATCTTTCCATTTACCAACATCACACTGACCATTATCGTTATCACCAACAGCAACAACTGTTCCATCAGTTTTCAAGCCTACTGTATGAAATGGACCACAGGAAATCGTTTTAAGCCTATTTTTAGTAGTACGAATATCTATAACATCTATGCCTATGCTATTCTGATTTTCTACATTATAACCTGTTGAAAGAATTGTACCATCATTTTTTAAACCATTAGTATATTTCAAATATACAGAAATTTCTACAATATCTGTCCACTTTTGAACCTCACACTGACCGTAATCATTACTTCCAACTGCTACTACTGTACCATCATATTTTAATCCCACTGTATAATCATCGCCTGCATATATATTGCATATATTATCCCATTTATCCACTCTGCACTGACCATAACCATTGTGGCCTATGGCAATTACTGTACCGTCTGCCTTTAAGCCTACAGTGTGCCATTTGCCTGCTACCACTTTGATTATATTATTCCAACCACTTACATTGCACTGACCATACCTGTTGTCACCTGTAGCTGTTACCGTACTGTTATTATTAAGACAAACTATATGTGCGTGTCCGCTTGTAAGTCTTTGTCCGCTATCGTTATGTATTGTCGGAGAAAATTTAGCAAGACACTTATTTTTTTCTTCGTTGTTTAATTCAAACAATGTTGTAAATTCTATTTTTTCACTCATATAAAGCACCACACATTTATAAAATCAATTTTGTTTCATTTAAATAATTGTTATTAATGCAGTTTTATATTTCTGCATATTATTCAAGAACACGTATATCCTTCCAATCCTCCACATCACATTGACCAATACCATTTCTACCTACAGCAACCACTGTGCCATCAATTTTTAATCCTATTGTATGATTTCGCTCTGCTGAAACCGCTACTATGTCTTTCCATTTATCAACATCACATTGACCGTAAATATCACTTCCAACAGCAACCACTGTTCCATCAGTTTTCAAAGCTACTGTATGATAATATCCTTCTGAAATCGCCACTATATCTCTCCATTTATCAACACTGGTAGCATTTCTACCAACAGCAACAACTGTCCCATCAGTTTTTAATCCTACTGTACGATAATATCCTGCTGAAATCGCTACTATATCTCTCCATTCACCGACATCACATTGACCTTTATCATTATCACCAACAGCAACAACTGTTCCATCGGTTTTTAATCCTACTGTATGAAAATGTCCTGCTGAAACCGCTACTATATCTCTCCATTCACCGACATCACATTGACCTTTATCATTATCACCAACAGCAACAACTGTTCCATCAGATTTTAATCCTATTGTATGGTATCCACCTGCTGAAACTGCTACTATATCCTTCCAATTCTCTACATTACACTGACCACTGGCATTACTACCGACAGCAACAACTGTTCCATCAGCTTTCAAACTTACTGTATGATAATACCCTGCTGAAACTGCTACTATGTCTTTCCACTCACCAACATCACATTGACCATTATCATTATTACCAACAGCAACAACTGTTCCATCTGATTTTAATCCTACTGTATGGATGAAACCTGCACTTATACTTTCCCACATATCAAATTTATTGACTATTTTATAAGATTTTTCTTTAGAATCTTTATAGTTGTTTGCTTTCATATATTTTGACAATGCCCCTAAATAATCTTTTTGGTTATATAATTCTTCAGCACTGCTATAATTTTCCTCCTGTTGTTTATATAATTTTTTAGTATTGTTATAATTTTCCGCCTGCAACTCAACCTTAGGTACTATAAACTGTGTAGTAATAACAGTACCACCAATTACCGTAACAGCAAGCAAGCTACATACTATAGCCATTATTTTTTTCTTTTTTGATTTTTTTGCTTTCTTTGTTTTTTCTACTTTTTCAGATTCAATAGGTTTTGTATCAGTTTTTGAAACATTATAGATGTTTAAACATTCATTTTTCGGATAAGGCACAGCAAAATTAATATCATTATTATTGACATTTTCTGTATTGCTTTCATTATGTATAACAGGACAAAACTTAGCAAGACACTTATTTTTTTCTTCGTTGTTTAATTCAAACAATGTTGTAAATTCTATTTTTTCACTCATATAAAGCACCACACATTTATAAAATCAATTTTATTTTATTTCATTTAAATAATTGTTATTAATGCAGTTTTATATTTCCGCATATTATTCAATAACACGTATATCTTTCCAATTCTCCACATCACATTGACCTTCATTATTATCGCCAACAGCAACCACTGTGCCATCAATTTTTAATCCTACTGTATGATAACACCCTACCGAAACCTCTACTATATCTTTCCAACTTTCTACATTACATTGACCCTTTTCATTATCGCCAACAGCAATTACTGTGTTATCAGCTTTCAATCCTATTGTATGAGATAGTCCTGCTGAAACTGCTACTATATCTTTCCATTTACCAACATCACACTGACCATAATAATTATTACCAACAGCAACCACTGTACCATCAGTTTTTAATCCTACTGTATGAAAATATCCTGCTGAAACCGCTACTATATCTCTCCATTTATTAACATCACATTGACCGTAAGCATTTTCACCAACAGCAACCACTGTTCCATTGTTTTTTAATCCTACTGTATGATATGCACCTGCCGAAACTGCTACTATGTCTTTCCAATTTTCTACATTACACTGACCTTTATCATTATC
>JAXJYN010000043.1:0-2056 GCA_036306965.1 Acutalibacteraceae bacterium | reverse complement strand
TAGCTGTTCACAGTAGAAATTATAATAATTTTCCTATGCGTCCTCTTGGGTGGAAATCTCCTCGTGAGTTCTTAAATCATTTCCTCCAAACCGGCGAAGTTATTTTTTCTTAATGTGTAACACATCATTGACAAACCTACAAAGTGACGAGCTTATAGATAAAGACACGCTTGAGTCAGAGTTTCTTATTATGTATGATAAACTTGGATTGCTAATGGATAATTTAAATTCAGAAGAAATTAACGATGATTATTATATGAGCGTTAATGAGAGAGAATTGTCAATTTTAAAAAACTCCAATAATCATTTTGAATATGTACCCGATAATCGAAACCAAGGATATTTTATCGTAAAAACATCAATGAAAGAAAGAAAAAAAATTGAATTGTTACTTGAAAATTCTAGCCAGTCGCAGAAAAATAAGATTATTCACTAATGTGTTTTTGACTAGTTTTTCACTATAACATAAAGTGTTATAACAAAAGCGGAGCTAGTTCCGTTTTTAGTCAACTTCACATAAGTAAATTAGCCCTACATCAGACAGCTTTTAACTGATGTAGGGCTTTCTGCATAAATATAGTTTTATAGCAAAAGCGGAACCAGTTCCGTTTTTGCAAAGGAGTGATTTTATGGAAAACAGCAGAACATATTACTATGCAAGAGTTAGCACTAAAGACCAAAACCTCGACAGACAGATTATAGCCTTTAAGAAGCTGGGAGCTGATGAACGAGATATAATTACCGACAAAGAGAGTGGCAAGGACTTAGAACGCACTGGCTACACTGCTCTAAAGCATAATATGCTCCGTCCTGGTGATACTCTTGTTGTATCTTCGCTTGATAGGTTAAGCAGAAATAAACAAGATATTAAATCAGAGATGGAATATTTCAGAGCAAATAAAATCAGAGTAAAGGTGCTAGATATTCCTACAACAATGCTTGAGCCACCAACAGAACAAGAATGGGTGTTTAAAATGGTGGAGAACATTCTGATTGAGGTTATAGGAAGTTTTGCTGAAAATGAACGCAAGGCAATTAAGAAAAGACAAGCCGAGGGTATTGCAGTTGCCAAGAGCAACGGTGTAACCTTTGGCAGACCAGTTGTAGAAAAGCCTGATAACTGGGACGAGGTTTATCAGCGATGGCAGAACAAAGAAATAACTGCAACTGAAGCAATGCGTTTAACTGGTGTTAAGAGGACTACTTTTTACAAATTGGTTAAAGAGTAACCGAAAGGTAAAGTACTATAAAATAAGATAATGCCCCGTAATAAAAACGAGGCATTAAAGGTGGTTAGTCATATACTTCTCTGCGATGCCCTACTGACAAAGCAAGGATAACAAGCTCATTATCCTGTATTTGGCAAATCAATCGGTAGTCACCAATACGATAACGCCATTGACCACTTCTATTTGATACCAAGCCTTTACCTTGATTTCTAGGATTTTCACAGCCTATGAGATTTTTTTCAATCCAAGACTTTAACATCTTTTGGGTGTACCTATCGAGCTTTCGGAACTCTTTATCAAATTTAGGTGTGGTTTTTACACTGTATTTCATAAGTCGAGTTCCTTCCATAATTCTTCTATTGGTCTGCTTTCTTTTCCACTGTTTTCATATTCCTTGTAAGCTTCATCGCACACAGCTATATCATATTCTTCCTCAATTTTTTCAAACAACGCTTGTTTGAACGCTTCGCCAAGAGATATAGAATGTAGTCTTGCATAACTATCAGCTAATTTTTTTTCTTGTTCTGTTAATCTAATTGAAAATGCCATAATAACAACTCCTTTCGTAGTACATTGTACTACATATTATGCGTTTTGTCAATTATTTTATACCTTATAAAGTGTAGGTTTGTCAATGATGTGTTACACATTAAGAAAAAATAACTTCGCCGGTTTGGAGGAAATGATTTAAGAACTCACAAGGAGATTTCCACCCAAGAGGACGCATAGGAAAATTATTATAATTTCTACTGTGAACAGCTAATTGCTTTTTAAAATCATCAAAAGAGTAAAATTTATGAGAAGCATAGAAATACTCATTATCTTTT
>JAXJYN010000042.1:0-25854 GCA_036306965.1 Acutalibacteraceae bacterium | reverse complement strand
TGAAGTCGTGCTACTTTTATTCGCTGTTTACTGCGATTGCTTGAGCCTTTTTGCATTTTGGAAAGTTTACGCTGTTCTCTTTCAAGCCTTTCAAGTGCTTTTCTGTAAAATCTCGGATAGTTTGCCGATGTTCCGTCACTTGCCACATACAGCTCGTGCATAGAAAAATCCAAGCCTAAAAATTTCTGCGGTTCTGTTTTTTGTATTTGGTGTTCGTACTCATACAGAATACTCGCATAATACTTTCCGCTTGACGTCTGACTTACTGTAATGGATTTTAAGATATAGTTTTCGGGAATTTCTCTGTGTTGCTTTACCTTTACTTTTCCAATTTTCGGAAGTATAACAATTCCGTTTTCAAGCTTGATATTATTATTCACACAAATGGTCGTATAGCTATTATTATGGTTTTTCTTAGACTTGAATTTCGGAAAACCTGTCTTTTGATTTTTGAAAAAGTTTTGAAATGCCGTGTCAAGGTGTCGCAGAGACTGTTGTAATGATATACTGTCAACTTCTTTCAAAAACTCTTTTTCTTTCTTCAAGACTGTTAAATCATTTGCACATTTTGTATAGTTAAATGTGATTTTTTCTTCTTCATACATTTTTATTCTTTTATTGAGGTAATAGTTATATACCATTCGTGTACAGCCAAATGTTTTTGCGAGCATTGTTTTCTGCTCCGAATTTGGATATATCCTAAATTTATACGCTTTATTCAATGCTCGTCACCACCTAATTTGTTTTATTCACAATTATATCGTATCATTACATTTTTGTGATGTCAAGCCGTTTTCAGTCCTTACGGATTGACGGCAATTCATCCCCGACCTATAGAGGTCGGAGTCTTCTTGCCGAGGGAGGATAAAAAATTTGATTCTATGTTTAACATATATATAGAAGAAAATAACATTCCTTATTACAAGCGTGAATATTTAAGGGAGCTTCAAAAGGATACAGCTATTAAGTGGTGTAAAGAAAACAACATAAATTACAGATTAAAATAAAAATTTAACTGAGGGATTTTGTATGAGTAAAATAAGATTAGCAGGAGTTATAAGGGAATCTATAGTAGACGGCCCAGGAATAAGACTTACTGTATTTACACAGGGTTGTCCTCATCACTGCGAGGGTTGCCATAACCCACAAACTCACGATTTTGAAGGTGGATATATAAGCGATACTAATAACATTCTAAAAGTAATTAAAGAAAACCCTATGCTACAAGGTGTAACATTTTCTGGTGGTGAACCGTTTATGCAGTGTGAACCGCTCACTGAACTTGCCAAGGAATGTCACAGTATTGGCTTAAATATTATGGTGTATACCGGCTTTACCTTTGAGCATCTGCAAGCAGGCTTTGAAGAAAATCCACAGTGGAAAGAGCTTCTTGAAAATACAGATATTCTTGTAGATGGACCTTTTATACTTTCACAACGCAGTTTAATGCTTCATTTCAGAGGTTCAAAAAATCAAAGAATATTAAATGTACCAGAATCATTACATATCGGTAAAGCTGTTTTGAGAGATGACCTAATGTAAACTTGTAGATAAAACATTTAATAACGCAGTACAACTTAATAAATAGCAATAAGGAGGTTACTAAACCTCCTTATTTTTTTAAGCTTGTTCAGGTATAAAATCTGATGAAATGTCTTCAATCAGATTTATTATTTTGTCGGTTGACATAACTTCTGCAAAATTCATTTTAATATCAAATAAGTTCCAGCGTACAGCACCTGCTATTCTGTCAGCTATTGCATCTTGTGCGACTATTACATTATAACCTCTTGCATATGCGTCCATTACAGTGTATCTTACTGCACCCGATGCAGTAACGCCAGCTACTACTATTGTATCAATATCCATCTCAGAAAGATATTTATCCAGATACTCTTTACCAAAACAACTCATACAGTTTTTAGTTAAAACCATTTCACAATTCTGAACATCTAATTGTTCATCAATTTCCGTCCAGTAATTATGTACATCTATATTCTCAGCAGGAATTTTCTTTCCTGTAAGCTTCATTTTTGCTTTACTGTCTGCCTTAAATAATGTACGGAAAAACATTATGGGTATGCTGTTTGTAACACGCACAGAGTCACAAAGCTTACGAGTATTTTTTACTGTATCACCTATATCACACGAGAAAGGATGTCCTTGATGTGTCCAGCCATTTGCCATATCAATTACAAGAACACACATATTCTTTATTGGCTTTCTTCTCTTATAACATAATCCGCTTTTAACAAGAGTTTTTTCGTATGCTTCAAAATATGAATTAAGTTGTTTATCAATAGGAACAAACATCTCTTTTGAAAGCATATTTCTTTTCTCAAGTTTTTCCTTCAGTATTTTTCTGCTTCTTGACAGCTGTACCTTCACTGCACTTTCTGATTTATTTTGCTTCAGTGCAATATCTCTTATAGACATATCATTATAATAAAACAGCCACAAAACTTCTCTGTTAGGTTCAGGTAATGAATTTATCAATTCAAGAATATCATCATCAATTATATATTTGTCATTATAATAAAAATTACTGTTACTGCCTTCCATTGCACCAAGCAGTTCATCAGTCATATAGGTTGTATTTTTATTCCAACCCGATGATATATTTTTAAGATATGTATTTACAGTTACCCTTATTAACCAATTTTTTATATGCTCTGCACTTTCAAATTCCTTTTTTGTTTGTAATAACTTTAAAAATACTTCCTGAGATAAATCATCCGCATCTTCTATACTTTGTGTTTTACTATATGCAATCTTATGTACTAAATCATAATATTGGTTTATAACTCTTTTGACGTTCATTTGAAACCTCCATAAAAAATTATTAACCTTCCAACTTTTCTTTTTCTCCTATTTTTACATTAAGAACAATAATAGCTAATAATATAAGTATCATACCTATTATCTTCTGAAGTTCTATTTCTTCACTAAAAACAACAATTCCAATTATAGTAGCAACAAAAGGCTCTACCGTTGCAAGAATAGAAGCCTTTCCCGCTTCTACTTTTAATAATCCCTTTGTATACAACAAAAAAGGTAATATTGTACATAACAGAGCAAGTCCTATTGAAAGCAGAATACTGTCACCTTTTGCGAGTTGCTTTATATTGCTTAAAATACCTGAACACGGAACAGCTACAACCGATGCCACTATAAATGTATATGCTGTTACAGTTTGTGAATCATATTTTTTTAACAAAAATTTACCAAATATACTATATAGTGCATAACCAAAACCTGAACCCAGTCCATACAGTAAACCTTGTAGTGACAAGGTTTCTGTTCCAAAAAACACGCCTGTTAAAAAGCACATACCAATAATTGTAATAATAAGGGCAATAATCTTTTTTACTGTAATTTTTTCTTTAAACAAAAACAAAGACATAAACATTACAAAAACCGGTGCAGTGTATAACAGTAATGCAGGCACAGCCGAACCACCTATAACCTCAATAGCCTGAAAATAGCAGAAATTAAAAAATATAATACTGCATACTCCAGTTCCGCAAAACAGCGGAATATCTTTGAAATGTATTTTTAACAGCTTTTTATCTTTTATTAACAGATATATCACCATAATTATTGCAGAAAAAGATACTCTTAGTGCAACCACCTCCATAGAGCTAAATCCTATGTCTTTTAAAGCAGTAACAAATATGGAGATAATTCCCCATAAAATACCTGCAATTATTATAAAAACAGAGTTCATTTATACTCCTCCACATAACATATATACGCCTTTAAGGAGAATCCCAAAATCGAAATTCTCCTTAAAGTCAAAATGTTAGCCAATTGTTGTATTAATATAAGACTCTACATGGTCTACAAGGTCGTTTATATCCATACTGCTTGTATTTACACAAAGGTCATAATATTGAGGCTTACCCCATTCATAGGAGGTATAATAATTATAATATGACTCCCTGCATTTCTCTTTTTTGATAAGATGAGCTTTAGCCTTTTCGTAAGACAAATGCTTTCTTTTTGCAATATTCTTAACCCTATCATCAAGGTTGGCTGCAACAAAAATATCTATTGTCGGAATTTTTGCATTTTCAAGAACATAATTTGAGCATCTGCCCACGATGATACAAGAGGACTTCTTTGCTAAGTCAAGAATAATCTGAGACTGTACCATAAACATCTTATCTACATTTGAACCTTCATATTCTTTTGCTGCAAACAAACCTCCCGATGTAAGTGCAACTTTTAACTCTTGACGAGGCTTTTCTTCCTGTTCTGCCAATGCTTCGGTGTCCATATCCAGCTTTTCAGCTGCAAGCTTTATCATATCTTCATCATAGTATGGAATATCCAGTTTCTTTGCAAGAAGCTCCGCAAACTCTTTTCCTCGACTACCATACTCTCTGCCAAATGTAATTATCAGCTTATTGCCTGTTTTTGCCTCATATTCTTTTCCACCGTTGTACATTGAAACATCAACACTTTCAACAAGCGACTCATCAGGGTTAACCACAACTCCAGCAAATTTTTCATATCCGGGAACAACCCAGTCACGACCTACTGACATCGCAAGATATTCATCAGAATATCCTGAGGTAACCTCTGCCTGTGGAAACTTTTTGAGATACCAGAATTTCATCAGCAGGAAGTAAACTATAAAGCCTGTTGGAAGACCGAACAAATAACCATAATCAGAAAATACATTAGCAATAATAGTACCTGCTATCCATGCTATTATACCTGCAAGATTAAATCCTTTATGATACTTGTACTGACCATCAGGATTATACATATCAAGTACATTCAGCCTGCGTCTTCTTATAACATAGTAGTCACATATCATAATACCGGCAAGAGCTGAAAGGAAAGAACCAAAATACCCAAGATAAGTGTAGAGCTGGTCAAGAATTTCCCAAGGCATTACACATACACCTATAAGACCAGCAATAAGAACTGCCACCTTGTAAGGCAAATTCCACTTTGCACCTGCATTTGTAAAGCACATTGCAGGTGGTATAAGGTTTGCCGCTGTATTTGTTGACCACTGTGCAAGAATTACCATAGCAAGCAGGATTATAAGAGTGAACCCTTGAGCCTGACCCTGAATAACTTCAACAGGATTCCAGTTTTCTGTAGTAAGATAAGAAACTGCACCTATAGCTGCAATGAAAGTTTCAATAATAGGCAATGTTGCAAACTGAGGAATCCAGTTATTTCTGTTTCTTTTAAGCCAGTTTCTTTCACCCATAGTAGATTTAAGACTTCTTGTAAAGTTGGGAATATCTGCTGCTAATGCTGCCCACATACCAATATTTGCACACATAGTTGTAAGCCAGCACATTGGTGAAGGATTAGGAGGCTGATATCCTAAAATCGAAATATTGTTTATGGCCGCAATATTGTTTACCTTGTAGAACATCCAACAAGTAATAAGGATAATACAAGGAGCAGCAAAAGTTGAAAACTTATCAATAGCTTTAAGACCAAGCATTGTGTTTATAATCTGTACTACTGCGAATATTATAAACCACAAGAACCAGTTATCAATTCCAAACAATGCAAGTGTAAAATAGTTAATAGCTGTTGAACCAATATATGTATTTATACCAAACCAACACGAGGCAACTATACCTCTTGCAACTGCAGGAAAGTGAACACCCACTGTACCAAATGGGGCTCTTAGATAAGTTGCAAATGAAAGTCCGTGTTCAACACCAATATCACCTGTAAGGCTACCTACAACAGCAATAATAATGTTTGCTACCAATGTAGCTGACATAACGCCCCATATGGTCATACCGTCAATACCGCTAGCACCAAAACTGAATACTGAAATTACAATAGCCATACCAATCCATATATTTGCAAAGCCAAGTCCGCCAAGGGTTCTTTTGCTTGATGTAATCGGCAATATATCTTCAGATATAAGTGAAACTTTTCCTTTTGTATTTTCTTTGGTTTTCATTTCCTCACTCCCTTAATATACGTTTTGTACTAAATTTCCATCGAAGTAACAGATACATTTTTATTTATTAAAACATATTGTGCAGAAAACAAGGGAATGGTTTTCTGTAATAAAATCTGTTACCTTTTTATAATAAAACAATCACAAAAACAAGAGCATTTATATAATGAATTGTACCCAGAAGCCAGACAACATAGCATCTGACTGTTTCTGGGAACAACTCACTTATTAAACGCCCTTGTTTAAAAATAAATTATTTCGACATTGATTCTCTTAATGCCCTTGTCTGCTCTGCATCTACAGCCATTGTTGTTGCATCAATAACTACACCATAAGACTCTTTTGCATCTTCAATAGTTGTAAAGTCATCAAGAACATCACCAAGTACAAGCTCAGGCTCTCTTTCAAGAGGATTACCATAGCCACAACCACAAGGTGTACAAATCTGTAATACATCATTTTCTGAAAATTCTTCATCAGAAAGCTTTGATTCAAGGAACTTAGGATTTTCTGAATCTGGATTTTTTGTCATACTTGCAGATGTACCGTTGTAACCACCGAAGATACCCTTTGGTGCTTCCTTATGTCTGTCACCTTCACAAGTTACAGTACCGTCCATAAGGAATCTTGTTTCTCTTACAACGCCAAGACCACCTCTCCATTTACCCGGAGCTACCTTTGCAGGGTTAAGTTCATATCTTTCAACACGCAAAGGATAATGCCATTCAATTTCCTCAATAGGTACATTTCTTGTGTTAGCAACAAGTGCATCACAGGAGTCAATAGCATCTTTACCATAGCGACCTCCGTATGAACCCTCATCAACTTCAAGATATACCCAGTATTCACCTTTTTCTTTGTTAAAGCCGTTGTAGCTTACAAAATGAATATGAGCAGAAGTACCCGCTGAAACTCTCTCTGGCATAACATCGGCAAGCGAACGCATTACACAGTCAGCAAGCAAATTTGCCTGATTGAATCTTGAAAAGCTTGCTCGTGGGAAGTTAGGATTAAAGATACAGCCTTTTGGAGCAATAATAGTAACAGGTCTTGACATACCATCATTCTGAGGAATGTACTGTTCATAAATATTATCATCCAAAAACAGTGCATGCATAATGTAGTTGATTGATGTTTTTGTTGTGCCTTCAAAAGATGCGTTAAATGCTGTATAAACTTCATCTGCACTACCTGTTAAATCAATAGTAATTGAATCGCCTTTGATGGTTGTAGTTGTACAAACCTTTAACATTTTGTCCAGATTTTTACCATCATTATCAAGGTAACCTTCTGCATAATATGTTCCGTCAGGTACCTTTTCGATAGCATTTCTGAGCATTCTTTCAGAGTAATCCATCCAATCTTCTATTGCAGAAAATACTGTTTCTAAGCCATACTTATCAAGAAGCTCTGTAAATCTATTGATACCATGCTGTGCAGACGCAATCATAGCTTTAAGGTCATTCTCGTTCATTGTAGGAGTTCTTACATTATCAAGAATCATTCTCCAAAGCTGGTCGTTACGCTTGCCCTTTTCGTAAAGCTTTAAAGCGTAGTAAATTCTTGTTTCTGCATATATATCACGAGCATCAACGTCCATACCTGCGGTATGTGAACCGTTATCCAACAAGTGAGCCTGAACACAAGAGAAGCTTATAAGCTTGCCCTTATAGAAGATTGGCAGACAAATATGAATATCAGGTGAGTGTGATGTACCATAGTATGGATGGTTATGAATGAAAATATCACCCTCATCAATATCTTCAAGATTCCATCTTGTTAAAATACCTTTAACATTGCCACCAATAGAACCAACGTGCATAGGCGTACTTTCACTTTCGCAAAGCTGACGGCCTGTTATATCAACAATACCTGCACCAATGTCCTCTGATTCACGAATGATACTTGAATATGACATTCTGTAAAGTACCATACCCATTTCCTGAGCAATCATTTTAAACGAACCACCCAACACCTGAAGTGTTACAGGGTCAACTTCTACTCTAGGAATATTTAAACCTTCTATAACATTTTTCATTGAAATCATTCCTTTCCTGTTTACTTAAAAGCTGTGTTTTTAATCAACATTAATATCAATTACGATAATACCATAATCATTAACCTTACCTACACAACCAGGCTCAACCACAATAGTTGTATCCATCTGGTTAATAATTGCAGGACCAATGATTTCATCACCTGCTTTGAACTTTGCTCTGTCATATACCTTAGTTGACATCTTAGCAGGCTTTTCGTTTACTTTGAATGTTACAGTTCTTTCGTCAACAACAGCTCTCTCCACATCGCCATCGCCCTTTTCAATCATAATTGGTGTAAGGTCTTCAATTTTACCTGTACCAATTACACGAATGTTAACGATTTCAACAGGAACCTGTCTGAAGGATCTACCAAACTGTTTCTTATGAGCAATATGGAATGATTCCTTCATCTTCTCTATTGTTTCTTCTGTTACTTCGCCACCTATTACAGGAACACGCATTTCATAACCTTGACCCTCATAACGACAGTCAGCAACTCTTTGAATAACAATCTCATCATCTTTCATATTATCCTGAACAAGCTTGTCATAAGCCTTCTTTTCAAGTGCAGCATAATCCTTGCTCATATTTTCTAAGTCAACGTGAGTTGAAAGCTGCATTTCTGTTTTTGAGAAGTCGTACATCAAGTCAGTATTAACAAGACCCACTGCACACAATGCACCCGGACTTGTAGGAACAATAACCTGCTTCATACCAAGTTCACGAGCAACACTACAAGCGTGGAGTGAACCGGCACCACCACAAGCAAACAGTGCAAATTCTCTTGGGTCAAAGCCTCTACGAACACTTTCTTTTTCAATCTCCTGAATCATATTGTTGTTCATAATATCAATAATACCAAGAGCAGCTTCGTCAAGATTTTTACCCAGTGGCTCACCAATTCTACTCATAATAGCTTCCTCAGCAAGCTCGGGTTTTATATTCATTCTACCGCCAAGTAGTTTAGTACCCAATCTGCCAAGAATAATATTGGCATCAGATACAGTTGGCTCTTTACCACCTCTGTCATAACAAGCAGGACCAGGAACAGCACCGGCACTTTGAGGACCAACTCTGAAAAATCCACCCTCATCAATATATGCCATTGAACCACCACCAGCACCAATAGTACCAACATCAATCATAGGCACCATTGCTGCATAACCACCTACCTGTGTATCAAGAAGATGCTTCATACTTGGCTGTAAATCTGCAAGAACAGAAATATCAGCAGAAGTACCGCCTATATCAAGAGTAATTACATTTTTTATATCTGTAAGCTTTGTTGTCCAGATAGCACCCAAAACACCACCTACAGGGCCTGACAAAAGCAGGTTAACAGGTCTTTTCTGTGCAGCCTTTGCAGAAGCAACACCACCAAACGACTGCATAAGATGAACTTTAGCTGTGTAGCCCTGTTCAACCAGTGTTTCTTCAAGCTGTTTAATATATTTTGCAGTAGTAGGACCTATATAAGCATTAAGACCTGTTGTTGTAAATCTTTCATATTCTCTAAACTGTGGAAGAACCTCTGAGCTTAATGAAATATAAGCTTCAGGATATTCTTCCTGAATAATCTCTTTAACTCTCTGTTCGTGAGAAGGATTTAGGAACGAGAAAAGAAAACAAACTGCAATAGCCTCAACCTTATCAGCCTTCATCTTTCTTACAGCTGCTCTTACTTCGTCTTCATTCAAAGGAATAAGCTCATCGCCGTTTGGAGCAGTTACACGTTCAGTAACACCATATCTGTCTCTTCTTTTACAAACAGGGTATTTCTGCCATGGAATATCCTCTACTATAGAGAAGTTTGTAGGTCTTTTATGTCTGGCTATATGAATAATATCTCTGTAGCCTTTAGTTGTAATCATACCAGCTCTTGCACCCTTATGCTCAAGAACCATATTTGTTGCTATTGTAGTACCATGGAAAATTTCATCAATTTCACTATGTTCAATTCCAAGCTTATCACAAACTGCATTTATACCTTCCATCATACCGATTGAAGGGTCATGTGGTGTTGTTGATGTTTTGTACACTTCCATCTTACCGTCATCATCTACATAGATGAAATCTGTAAATGTACCACCAACGTCAACGCCGATTCTCTTCATTTCAAATCATCTCCAATTCCTTAACGAAAAAAACAAGGACAACGTGGCTACATAGCTATAAAGCCTGTAGAACCCCATTGTCCTTGTTTGTATATAAAATTATATCATCAGCTAATTAAATAATCAATTATATTATTTATCGTTCTTTCTGTCGTGCTGTGTGTAAACTGATGGGTCGATGCTCTCAAGATATTTAACAACCTCGTCAACGGGAACAACGTCAGCAAACTTAGCTTCCATATCGAATAGATTCCATTCAACAACACCTGGAACACGGTCACCAACTGTTCCTTCAGGAACGATTGTCTTAAAGCCATAGCCTGTTGAATCCATTACAGTGTGACGAACACAAGCACAAGCTGTAGCACCCATAACAATTAGTGTATCAACACCAAGATATGTAAGTGTTTGTGCAAGGTGTGTACCAAAGAAGTTTGAAGCAAATTTCTTATGGATAACTGGCTCTTCTGGACGAGGCTTTAGCTTTGGATCAATCTCCATCCAGTCGCTTTCAATATCAAGTGTGCTAACAGGAATTTTCTCATCCCATCTTGGAAGATCCCACTGCTTTTCACCAAGGAAACCTGTTGTTGTGTGGAAGATAGGAACACCTGCTTTTCTGCCTGCTTCCAATACCTTCAATGCCTCTGCACACACTTCATCGGAGTGATCGCAGGTAAAAGGATGTCCTTCGCTCATCCATGCTTTAGCCATATCAACTGTTGTAATAGCAGGAGCTTTACCAAAGCCCATTTTACGCATGAAGCCTCTCTCTTTGTAAATCTTTCTTGCCTCAGCAAATGCTTTCTTAAGCAAATCCTCATCGAACTCATAATGATCAACAAATTTGAAATCCTTATTTGCCATTTTAAATCATCCTCCATAATATTGTTCTTTTGAAGTGTCTTAATTGACCTTTCACTACCTAATACCGCTGGGAACACCAAAAGGTAACAAAATAATTTATTTTTCGCAATGATTGTAGACTTATACAAAAGCATTTCATATTATCAATCAAATTATAGCTATTAATGTTACTGCAATTAATAAAGGTTTTGTAATAAGTATTAGAGTTAAAAATAATACTCGTAAAAACTTAAAATTTATTTTCCAAAATATTTGCAATAAAGCCAAAAGGAGTGCAGACATAACCTGCACTCCTTTTGTTATAGATATATAATCTTTTAGTTCCAGTTATCAATAGTATCCTGATATACATTGATGTAGTCACTAGCTGAACGTCCCCAAGAGTTGTCACTTGTCATTGCTCTCCATACAAGTGTACGCCAACCATCACGGTCCCAGTAACCATTAATAGCTCTTTCAAGAGCATGATTCATATCAAGAATGTCATAATTTCTGAATGTAAAGCCATTACCCCAGCCGTCCTGACTATCGTGGATAGAATCTCTCAATCCACCAACTTCACGAACAACAGGAATACTGCCGTATCTTAAAGCTATCATCTGTGAAAGACCACATGGCTCACTCTTAGAAGGCATTAAGAAAATGTCTGAACCTGCATAAATCTTACGGGCAAGCTCTGGTACATAACCAGGACAGAAACAAACTCTGCCAGGATATTTGTTATGTAGATACCAGAAGTAATCTTCATATTCCTTATCGCCAGAACCAAGCACAACAAACTGAACATCGTTATGGTCTAAAATAAATTCAATACCACCACGAACAAGGTCAAGACCCTTATGACTAACAAGACGAGTTACCATTGCAATCATAGGAATGTCGCCTCTTTGTGCAAGACCAAGTCTTTCCTGAAGTCTGCGTTTACACTCACCCTTACCTTGTGGATATTCAGGTGTATAATTTGCATACATATGGAAGTCAGTAGCAGGGTTATAGCTGTCATTGTCAATACCGTTAAGAATACCACAAAGTTTATAAGCCCTATGTTTTAAAATCTGCTCAAGACCGTGTGCAAACCAAGGGTCAAGAATTTCGCCGGCATATGATGGGCTAACTGTAGAAACTCTTGTAGATGTTTCAATAGCACCCTTTGACATATTCAGCTTTCCGTCCATTTCAAGCATCTTTGTACAATCCTCAGGAATACCAACACATTCTGTGTTAACTTCCCAACCATACATACCCTGATACTGAATGTTATGAATAGTATAAAGACTCTTTATGTTGTGGTACCAAGGATTTTTTGAATAGAAGAAGTAATAATATGTAGGTACCAGTGCTGTTTGCCAGTCGTTTGTATGAATCAAATCCGGATGAAAATCTATATATGGCAACATTTCAAGAATTGCTCTTGAGAAGAAAGCAAAACGCTCTGCATCATCATAAAAGCCATATAGACCACTTCTCTTGAAATAATATTCATTATCAATAAAGTAAAATGTAACTCCATCATACTCTGCCCAGAAAAGACCGCAATACTGTCTTCTCCATGCAACAGGTACTGTAAAATTAGTTATATAGTGAATACCATCTCTCAGATATTGTGGAATATCACCGTAAAGTGGCATAACAACCCTGCAATCTACACCACGTTGACGTAATGTTTTTGGCAAAGAAGCCGCAACATCGGCAAGTCCACCTGAACCTGCATATGGATTAGCTTCACTTGTGCAATAAAGAATTCTCATTATATATTTACCTCCATATGTTTTATAAGTAATCAATTACATAAATTACCACACAGTATTATAGCACTTTTTCACTTGGAATGTAAATAGGAAATGCGTCATATCCGCACAAAGCTCTGCCATCTTTTATAACAACGTCTTTATCGCAGATTACATAGTTAAGGTTTGCGTTTACACCAACCTTTGTGTCCTGCATAATAATACAGTTACTAACCTTTGTACCCTTACCAATTTGTACACCCTTGGCAATAATACTATTTTCAACTTCACCTTCAATTATACAACCCTGTGCTATAAGCGAGTTTTTAACTGATGAACCTAAACCATATCTACTTGGCATATCGTCACGCACTTTTGTATAGATAGGACGTGTACTATTGAAAAGCTCCTGCCTGTTTTTCTTTACAAGCAAATCCATATTAGCTTTGAAATATTCCTCCATTGAAGAAATTAATGAGAAATATCCATCAAATTTATAACCATAAAATCTGTATTTCTTAACTTCCGGCTGGAACACACTGCGAACATAATTCAAATGATTTTTATTTATACACTCCTGCACAAGCTCAAGCAAAAATTTGCGATTTGTAAGAATAGCACCTGCCCAAACACTGCTTTCAGGCTTAGCACAAGGCTCAACCATAAACTCCTCAATACGTTCGTCTGTACCTGTTGTAAATGTTATAGCGTCTTTTCTGCTTGCACTTTCAACACCATTTACATACATTAAAGTAAAATCTGCTTTTTTATCAATATGTTGTTGAATCATCTTTTCGTAGTTGATGTTTGCAACCATACCGCACTCTGACAAAAGCACATATTCTTCTGTTGCGTCATTTAAAAATCTTCTTATTGAGTAAAGATTTTCAACGGCTGAGTCACCAAGAATTTCACCTGACTGAATAAATGGAGGCAGTAAATGTACACCACCGTTTTTTCTGGACAAATCCCAGCTTTTACCTGAACCTACATGGTCCATAAGTGAAAAGAAGTTTTTATTTACTATAATTCCTATATTAGTAATACCGCTGTTTGACATATTTGATAAATTAAAGTCTATTAATCTGTATTTACCGCCAAAAGGAACAGATGCCATTGTGCGATGAGATGTCAAAGATTGTATTCTGTCTGCATGGGTATTACCAAAAACTATACCAAGTACATCGTTATTTCTCATTATTCCTCTACCTCCGTAACGTCAGCGTCTATCATAGCTTTTGGTGCTACAACACAGCCTTCGCCTATTGTAATTCCGTCACCAATAACAGCTATACCCCAAGCATTGTCTTCCTTAACATTTTCAGGTCTTGCTCCAACGTGTGCGTTCTTTTTAACAACTGCATTTTCTGAAACAATGGCATACTCTACCACTGCACCGTCTTCAACCACTGCACCGGGCATCAGAATAGAATCTGTAACAGTTGCACCTGTACCTATTGTTACACCAGGGAAAAGTACAGAAAATTCTATAGTTCCATCAACATCACAACCATCTGATACAAGTGAATTTTGAATATTTGCATTTGCTCCTATGTAATGAGGTGGCATTGAAGGATTTCTTGAATAAATCTTCTCTGTTTCACCGCTTAAATCCAACTCAGTATTAGGGTTAAGCAAATCCATATTTGCTTCCCAAAGGCTGTCAATAGTACCAACATCCTTCCAATATCCGTCAAAAGAGTAAGCAAACATTCTTTCTCCTGCATTAAGCATTGCAGGTAAAACATCTTTACCAAAGTCATTGCTTGAGTCAGGATTTTCGGCATCATCTTCCAGATATTTTCTTAGCTTATCCCAACTGAAAACATAGATACCCATTGACGCATTTGTACTTTTAGGATGCTCAGGCTTTTCTTCAAATTCATAAATTGAACCGTCAGGATTTGTATTCAAAATACCAAATCTTGAAGCTTCCTCCAAAGGTACATCAATAACAGCTATAGTACAAGCAGCGTTATTCTTTTTATGATATGAAATCATCTTTGAATAATCCATTTTGTAAATATGGTCACCCGACAATACAACAACATATTCGGGGTCATATCTTTCAATAAAGTTTATATTGCGATAAATAGCATTTGCTGTACCTGCATACCAGTGAGCACCGTCCATCTGCTGATAAGGACTAAGGCAAGTTACACCATCATAAGTTCCGTCCAAGTCCCACGGCTGACCGTTACCCACATATTCGTTAAGTACGAGTGGTTGATATTGTGTAAGAACACCAACTGCCTCAATACCTGAATTTACGCAGTTAGAAAGTGGAAAATCTATAATTCTGTATTTACCACCATATGGAACTGCCGGTTTTGCTAACTTTCTTGTTAATACACCCAATCTACTTCCTTGTCCTCCGGCAAGTATCATTGCCACTGTAGTTTGCTTTGGATACATTACGTTTTTTCCTCCTTTTATATACCTGTATTCATAAAAACAGTAATATCAATATTTATTTACTCTATATAGAGATAAATTAACTTAATTATTTTTACTACCCTTTGTGCGTTTTGGCACTTTCTTTACACTATCAGTTTTTGTAACAGCATTAACACTATTGTCAATGCTTTTTTCAACAATTTTTTCTTTTTCTGTATCTTTACACGCAGTTTTTTTTGAAGAATTTTGAGAAGCTTTTACAATATTATCTGCTATTTTTTGAGGCTTTTCTTCTACACTATCAACTGATTTTGTTTCAGTTTTCACAGGCTTTTCTTCTTCAACTGCTATTTTATCAGTCTTTTCTTCTATATCTGAATTTTCTATTTCTTCCAACTCGGCAATTTTTTCATTAAGCTCCATAACTTCTTCAATAGTTTCTTCATCTTCAGGCGAAATGTTAATTTCGTTAACCTCACTCATACGCTCTTTGCATTTAAAATACATAACAGAAAGAGGTGGTATAGTAAGCTCCAAACTTTGGTCATAACCGTGCATAGGCGTATCAACAGTTTCTATATTATGCCCGTTTGTTAAACCGGAACCGCCAAACTCACTGCTGTCTGTATTGAATACTTCTTCATAAATACCTTTATATGGCACACCAATATTATAATTTTCACGTTTAATAGGTAAGAAGTTACATACTACGACAATACCATTGCCTTGTGTATCAAGTCGTCTGAATGCAAGCACACACTGTGTAAAATCATCGTGATGAATCCAGTGAAAGCCTTCCCAAGAATCCTCTATTTCGTACATAGGAGGATTTTCTGTATAAAACTTATTCAAACATTTAATAAAATGTTGCAACTGATTATTCTTTGGATATTCCAAAGCACTCCACGACAACTCACTGTCTGTATTCCATTCTTCCATCTGACCAATTTCTGCACCCATAAATGTAAGCTTTTTACCAGGGTGCATCATCATATAAGCCATAAAAACTCTTACCTGGTCAAATCGACTATTGAAATCTCCGGGCATTTTGCTGAATAATGATTTTTTACCATATACAACCACATCGTGTGAAATAGGTAAAACAAAATTTTCTGCAAACGCATAAAAAAACGAGAATGTCATATTCGCGTGGTTAAACGGACGATAAAATGGATCTAAAGACATATAGTGCAACATATCATTCATCCATCCCATATTCCATTTAAAGTCAAAGCCTAATCCACCCTGTGTAACCGGCTTTGAAATCATAGGCCACGCTGTGGATTCCTCTGCAAATGTTATAATACTGGGGAATAAACGGTGAATACTTAAATTCATCTTTTGAATAAAAGCAACTGCCTCTAAGTTTTCTTTTCCACCAAATTTATTTTTAGCTGAAGCTTTACCTGCTCTGTTATAGTCAAGGTAAAGCATAGACGCTACATTATCAAGTCTTAAACCATCTATGTGGTATTTATCAGCCCAAAAGACTGCACTCGAAAGCAAAAAGCTGATAACCTCATAACGTGAATAGTCAAACACAAGAGTTCCTTTATCTTCTCTGTTAGCCTTTAAAGGGTCGTGATATTCATAACAACAAGTACCATCAAAGCGAGCCAACGCATATTCATCTTTTGGAAACTGAGAGATTGACCAATCGAGTATAACACCTATTCCATTCTGGTGACATTTATCTACAAAGTACATAAAATCTCTTGGTTCACCATAACGTGAGGTTGGTGCAAAATAACCTGTTGTAGCATATCCCCACGAGCCGTCATACGGATACTCCATAATTGGCATAAATTCAATGTGTGTATAACCCATCTCTTTTACATACGGAACAAGCTGTTCAGCAAGCTCATAATAATTGTAGAAATTCCCGTCTGCATACCTTCTCCAAGAACCTGCGTGAACCTCATAAATATTCATAGGAGATTTTTTAGGGTTTATATTTTCTCTTTTTGCAATCCACTCACCATCATTCCATTGATAGCTGTCCACGTTATAAACTATAGTTGCATTATGTGGTCTTGTTTCAAAATGGAATCCGTAAGGGTCTGATTTATATAATCTTTCGTAATTTTTTGATTCTATACAATATCTGTAAACATCATATTCGTTTACACCATTAATATAACACTCCCACACATCACCGTTACCAATACGTGACATATGGTTTGCTGTTTCGTTCCAGTTATTAAAACTGCCAACTACAGACACTGCCAATGCGTTAGGTGCCCATACTCTGAACACATAACAACTGCCGTCATCTACCTTATGTGCTCCCATATATTCGTAAGCATTATAACTGTTGCCCGAACTAAAAGCCTGTAGATGCTGACTTTCGTCCATTATATAATCCATAATGAAAAATTCCTTTCTTAGTGCCTTATTAATCATATCTTCCCACAGTAATATAATACCAATGCTAAAAGTAAATTTCAATAGATTAGTAAAAATTTATAGGATATTTAAAATCTAATCAACAACCCTTAAAACACTTTACAACAAATTCTTATTTATTTCATCTCACTATACTTTTTGTTGATGAATTTCATAAAATTTTCTTATACAGTTCAACCTGTCTATCTTGCTTTACAGGAAAGTTTTTTCTCAATTTATCTATATCATATACAAGCTCCGCTACACACACACCTTCACTGCTACCCATATATTCTTTTATATCTCCGTTTGGAGAAATAACACACGAATCTCCCGAATATTCTGTTTTGCCTATATCACCAATACAATTAACCGCTATAATATACACCTGATTTTCTATTGCTCTTGCACGAACAAGAGCTTTCCAATGTTCTGCCCTTTTTGCAGGCCAATTAGCAGGAATTACCACAGCCTTAATACTTTCATCTTTACAAATGCCCTGAAATAACTCGGGGAATCTTACGTCATAACATATTGCAGTTGAAAAATCTATACCGTTTATATTATACTTCGATAGCTCTGTTCCTTTTACAAAATATTTGTCCTCGTTCCCATACGAAAAAGGATGAATCTTAACATATGTGCTTAATTCTTCTGCATTTTTGTCAAGCACAGTATAGCAATTTTTTGCTTTATTGCCACACTTTTCTGTCCAACCAAAACCAATAGCTATATTATATTTTTTACATAGAGATTTTATTCTGTTAACAGTGTAATTGTTATTCTCCGCAGTAAAACCTATATTCATAGAAAAGCCCGTAAAACTCATTTCAGGTAGAAATAACACTTCTGCACCTTTTTCTACAGCCTCTATAACTGCTTTTTCTGCTTTTATAAAATTCTCCTCTTTATTTTCCCACACAATATTCATCTGATATAAAGCTATTTTCAATTTACCCACCTCATAAGTTCTGTTTTTAACTAATTATTCAAAGACAGATAAATTATAATTTATGTCAGCTAAATTCCAATTTATCTGCCATTCAATCCTTTATTATATAATAACTCCTCCACGAAAAACTTGCTTGGGTACGGCTGTGTTACCATACCCAAGCAATTATATCACAAACAACAAACAGACTGTTTAAGTTTCTGAAAAAATTTCAACTTTTATTTTTCTTCATTCTTTCGTTCTTCAATAATCTTAGTTGCGATATTTTCAGGTACAGGCTCATATCTTGCAAATGATGTAGAATAGCTACCTCTACCCTGAGTAACCTGCCTTAAATATACAGAAAAGTCGCTCATTTCAGCAACCGGAACTTCGCTTTCTACAATCTGCATATTATCCTCACCAGGATTCATTCCCAAAACTCTGCCTCTACGTTTATTTACCTCTCCCATAATGTCACCCATATTAGCATCGGGTACCAAAACAGAAACAGTCAGAACAGGCTCTAAGAGTACAGGACTAGCCTGTGGCATACCATTTTTATATGCAATAGATGCAGCCATTTTAAATGACATTTCAGATGAATCAACAGGATGATATGAACCGTCATAAAGTGTTGCCTTTACACCAACCATAGGATATCCTGCAAGAGGGCCTTTCTTAATGCTTTCTCTTAGGCCTTTTTCAACAGCAGGGAAAAAGCCCTTAGGAACAGCACCGCCAACAACTTTTTCGGCAAACTCCAAACCTTCGCTATCACAAGGTTCAAATTCAATCCATACATCACCAAACTGTCCGTGACCACCTGACTGCTTCTTGTGCTTACCCTGAACCTTAACACTTTTGCGGATAGTTTCACGGTAGGCAACCTTTGGAGTTTCCAATTTAACTTCTACATTAAATTTATTTTTAAGCTTGGATACTACAACATCCAGATGTTGTTCACCAAGTCCATATACTACCATTTCTTTTGTTTCTTTGCAGGTTTCAAAAACAACTGTAGGGTCTTCCTCTGCAATCTTCGCCAAAGCTTGTGCTACTTTGTCTTCTTCACCCTTCGTTTTTGGTACAACAGCCATTTGATAATTAGGAACAGGATATTTAATTCCTTCCAAAATAACCTTTCTTGTAGGGGCACAAAGAGTGTCACCTGTTACAGTACCACTGAGTTTTGCAACAGCACCAATATCACCTGCACCAACATAAGGAACATCCTCTTGCTTTTTTCCTTTTGGAACAAGCACCTTTGTAATTCTTTCACTTTCACCTGTTCTCATATTTACCAGCGGAGTATCAGCTGATACTTTGCCGGAAACTACTTTAAAGTATGACAACTTACCAACAAATGGGTCTGCAACAGTTTTAAATACAAATGCTGCCGTAGCTGCATTGTCATTTACAGACAATTCCACAGGCTCACCATCTGTATCAACTGCAATTTCTGCTTTTTCGTCTGCTGATGGCACAAGCCATGTAATACCGTTAAGCAAATGCTCTATACCATAAGTATTCAATGCGTCACCACAGAATACAGGTGTAATTGTTCCTTCTTTAACACCACGGCTTACACCAACTATAACTTCTTCGGGAGTAAATTCCTCACCACTGAAATATTTTTCAAACATTTCTTCGTCTGTCTCAGCAACAGCCTCATATATAGCTGTACGCAAACCCTCAAGCCTGTCACCCATATCAGGCATTGTAGTTTGTGTTATTTTGCCGTTTTCATATCTATACGCTTTATATTCCAATATATTAACATAGCAATTAGCCTGACCGTTCTCAATATATGGCACAACAACAGGGCAAACAGAAGGGCCATAATGAGCTTTTAAGGTTTCAAAAACTCTGTAAAAACGGGCACTTTCGTCACAAAGTCCATTTACAAAAAACACCTTTGACATACCTGCTTTTTCTGCCATTTTAACAGCTTTATCAGTACCTACATTTACACCGTCCTTACCCGAAACAACTATTAATGCAGTATCTGCCGCACGCATACCCTCGCATACACCACCTTCAAAATCGAATAAACCGGGGGTGTCTACAAGATTAATTTTATATCCTTTCCATTCAATGGGAGCAACAGCAGATGTTACTGAAACGTGACGTTTAACTTCCTCAGGGTCAAAATCAAAGGTTGTATTACCGTCGCTGACTTTACCAAGTCTTTCAACTGCACCTGCAAGATAAACCATAGATTCTGCCACAGAGGTTTTACCGCAACCACCATGACCTGCTAAAACTATATTTTTTATTTTTTTGGCTTCATACTGTTTCATTTGAATATATACACTCCTTAAAATCTATTTATATTTCACAGTCTAGCATTATGTACAAATAACTTAAAATATGTTAGGAATATTATATCTTATATGTACACATCTTGCAATGGTTTTTTATCCAATAAAAAATTTTCACCTATAACCAACAATAACACCAAATTAATTTGTTGATTTTAACCAATTATCTTATACAAATTGAATAGTCATTTTAATACAATGTAAATATACTGTAAATTAATCATAGTAAGCAGTGCATTTATATGCAGAATTTTCCCATTATATGCAAAAAGCCACAGAGCAAATACTCTGTGGCTTAAAAATTCATTGATTATTTATCTAGTTTTACAACTCCGTTATGGTCGAAATCAACAGGTAAAGCAATATTCTTCTCAGTTTCCTTATCGAAGATATGTAGTTTGCTCAAATCAAATGCAATCTTGATTGTATCACCAGGCTTAGCCTTTGATGTAGGAGCAACTCTTGCTGTTACAGAAGCTGAACCAACTGTTAGATACAGATAAATTTCAGCACCCATAAGCTCAGTAACTTCAACCTTAGCTTCCATAGCGTTAGCATACTTGTTGATGCTCTCGTAGTCATCGTATACGTTTTCAGGACGAATACCGAATACTACCTCTCTACCAACATAGCTTGCAAGCTGACTTGACTTCTCAGCAGGAATAGCCAATGTAATGCCGTCAAATGACAGTGTATATGTTGCACCGCTCTTACCAACAGTAGCATTAATAAAGTTCATCTGAGGAGAACCGATAAAGCCTGCTACGAACTCGTTGCAAGGATAATCATACAAATGCTGAGGTGTATTAACCTGCTGTACAATACCGTCTTTCATAACAACGATTCTTGTACCCATTGTCATAGCCTCTGTCTGGTCATGAGTAACGTAGATAAATGTTGTACCCAATCTCTGGTGTAGCTTAGAAATCTCTGTTCTCATCTGTGCACGAAGCTTAGCATCAAGGTTTGAAAGTGGCTCGTCAAGCAAGAATACCTTAGGGTCACGAACAATAGCTCTACCAAGAGCAACACGCTGTCTTTGACCACCTGAAAGAGCCTTTGGCTTACGGTCAAGCAAATGGTCGATGTCAAGAATTCTTGCAGCTTCTTCAACTCTTCTGCGGATTTCTTCCTTAGGAGTCTTTCTTAGCTTAAGACCAAATGCCATATTATCGTATACTGACATATGAGGATACAGAGCGTAGTTCTGGAATACCATTGCAATATCTCTATCCTTAGGTGCAACATCATTTGCTACTACATCACCAATAGTAAGAGTACCCTTACTGATATCCTCCAAACCTGCGATCATTCTTAATGTTGTAGATTTACCACAGCCTGAAGGTCCTACAAGAATAATAAATTCTTTGTCTTCAATTTCAAGATTAACGTCCGATACAGCCTCTACGCCGCCATCGTAAATTTTGTAAATGTGTTCAAGCTTTACACTAGCCATTTCACGTACCTCCTATATCTCCTTACAAGTAACAGTAAGGTGTATTGTTTCATATAATAATATAACACGTTTTTCACAAAGTTGCTAGTAAATTTTTTACTAAATATTCAACTGATATTTTTACAAATCCAACACTATGCGAAAAAGTTGCAATAATTTTAGTGCAAATCGTCAATAAAGATATTATTTATATCCAAAATACTCAAATTTTTTACTTCACCTTTGTTTAAAGTGACATCTAATTTAAGTTTTCCTATTGCAGTTC
This sequence comes from Acutalibacteraceae bacterium, assembly GCA_036306965.1. GTDB lineage: Bacteria > Bacillota > Clostridia > Oscillospirales > Acutalibacteraceae > CAG-964. The sequence continues at coordinate 3,402 of JAXJYN010000042.1, read as the reverse complement.
TTTTCAGATAAACAACCTTTTTACCTCGGGATAACAGCATTTTTTTCACCTGGTGAAACTTACCTTCGCAGATTTTTACCTCTACAACAGGATGCTCACCATCTGCAATTTTTTGCAAAAAAGCTTTTTTGCATACTGTACCATCTTTGAATACAATTCCATTTTGAAAAGCCTCTATATCACTTTGGTCAATCGGCTTATCAATTTCAGCATAGTAGGTCTTGTACACATTGTGTTTTGGTGACATAACCTTGTGTGCAAAATCTCCATCATTGGTAATTATAAGCAAGCCTTCGGTGTCCTTGTCCAGCCTGCCAACAGGAAAAAGACCTTTTCTTCTATATTTTTGCGGAATTATATCTATAACGGTTTTATCAAAATTATCTTCAGTTGCTGACACAACACCTGCCGGCTTATTCATCATAAGATAAATATATTCTTTGGTATCAAGTGTTTTGCCGTCTGCAACAATAATATCCTGTTCAGAATTTACCTTAACATTGCTGTTTTTTACAACTACACCGTTAACCGTAACCCTGCCCTTTGCTATTAACTTTTTCACATCACTTCTGCTTGCTGTGCCTCGTGACGCAAGTAATTTATCCAGTCTTTCTAAGCTCATTGTTGTTCCTGTCCTATTGTTTTATCATCAAGCGTTGTCATAATACCATCAAGCGTTACAGTGCATAAATCACCCGCAACAACTCGGTTTTCATAAATTATAATATTGGCATTTACATCAACATCATTTGGATAATTAGTTACATTATATGTATATCTTTCTGCATTTTTGCCTTTGTAATCGACAAGGTCAAGTCCCTGACTTTTTTGAAGATTGTTGTACTTTTCATACACATCATTAAATTCAGACGGAATTGTTATGTTCACCTTTTGCTGAGAGTCTTTGTCAATTTCAAGCTCAAATTGCTTAAAAAAATCCTCGATGGTAAAATCAGAGGTAATTTCCAACTGATATTCACCCACTGTATCACAGTATGCGGTTGTAGAAATATTGAATACAACAAATTTCAGGATTACAAATACAACAACCGCAACAGCTACAATCATAGCAACAATTCCTTTTTTATCAATCCTTTTGATTACATACATAGTACATCCTCCCGAATTTTTACTTTCAAGATAATGTATATGCTTCGGAAAACTGCATTATTCTAAAATACTTATACTATTCACCCAGTTTACTTTTAGCCTTTGCCAAAAACTTTTCAGTTTTAACAGAAAATCTCTGATGAGTACCTTTGGCTATTAAGCCTGCATTATCATAAGCTTCTACAATAAACTCAAACTTTCTGCCATCACTTTCTATAAGCTCAGCTGTAGCATACACCTCTGCACCCTCTGCTGTTGCTGAAAGATGTTCAATAGAAATACTTGTACCAACAGTTGTACAGCCTTCCGGAACAAATCCCTGTGCTAACTCTGCTGATACACTTTCCATAAGTGCAACCACCATAGGAGTAGCATATACTTCCACACTACCACTGCCAACATTGCAGGCAAGCTTATCTGCTGTTACAATATCTGACTTTTTCAGTTTTTTTCCGATTTCAATTTCCATAATTTCATATCCTTTACTTTATAAGTATGGTATAATGAATTATACCACAAAATATTCATAACAACAACCGTAGTATATATAAGAAAGGTAATATAATGGAATTAACAAAAAGCAAAAGAGAAATTAAAACTTATAAAATTGAAAAAACTCAAAGAATACATATGCTTGATGAAATAAGAGGATTAGCTGTAATTGCGATGATATTGTACCATTTATTTTACTCAATGACTTTTATCTTTAATATGGAATGTTCCTATTCTATAATGTCAGCAATATATCCATATGAACCAATTATCCCCATAACATTTATAACAATAAGCGGAATAGTTTGTTCGTTTAGCCGTAACAACCTTAAAAGAGGCTTAATTGTATTTGGTGTAGCTATTGGAATAACATTAGTTACTGGAATTTTTATTCCTTCTCAGGTAATCCTGTTCGGTATACTTCACTTTCTCGGTATAGCACTTATCTTGTATGGTATTTTACAGAAGGCTTTTGCAAAAATTCCTGTTGGTATTGGACTTACTATATTTCTTATTTTATTTATATTTTGCTACAACATTCCAAAGGGATATATAGGAATTTCATCATACGCAAACATACAACTGCCACAACAACTTTACAGTGTATATGCACTTTCTTTCATCGGTTTTCCAAGTTCTGATTTTATATCCAGTGACTACTTTCCTATTATACCTTATATATTTTTATTTTTCGCAGGAACATTTATAGGAAGAATATTTAAAGAAAAAGGTGTGCCAAAATTTATGTATAAAAAGCTTTGCCCACCACTTGATTTTATAGGAAAACACGCACTTATAATTTACGTTGCCCATCAACCTATCATTATAGCTGTGCTTTATGTTTTGAATATGGTTGAATTTTGAAAATAAAAAACAAACTTAGAACAATATTCGGTGATATTTGCTTAAATATAAATAAAATGAAAAATATATTTAAAAAATTTCAAAAAAAGTATTGACATTCCTTACAGTATTTGATAAAATAAGTACCGTCGCTTGAGGGTGACAGCAGAAGCCTGCATAGAATATGCGGATGTAGTTTAGTGGTAGAACTTCAGCCTTCCAAGCTGATCGTGTGGGTTCGATTCCCATCATCCGCTCCAACTATATCTGAATAGTATGATTTGTATGCGCCAGTAGCTCAGCTGGATAGAGCAACTGCCTTCTAAGCAGTAGGTCAGGGGTTCGAGTCCCTTCTGGCGCGCCAAGTATGGTGGGTATAGCTTAGTTGGTTAAAGCGCCAGTTTGTGGCACTGGAGACCGTCGGTTCGAATCCGACTATCCACCCCATTTGATCCATTAGCTCAGTTGGCAGAGCACTTGACTTTTAATCAAGGTGTCCGGAGTTCGAATCTCCGATGGGTCACCATAACCGCACAGGTATTTAACTTGTGCGGTTATTTACTAAGTAAAAAATTTTTGCAAAGTTAGGTTTTGATTTAATCTTTAACAGAACCACCACACCAAATACAGCAAAATAAGTATATTGGGCTGTAGCCAAGCGGTAAGGCAACGGACTTTGACTCCGTCATCCCGTGGGTTCGAATCCCGCCAGCCCAGCCAAAATCACCCAGCCTGTAAGTTGGGTGATTTTTTATTTTTATTTTGTTAGGAGTGGTTTAATGGGAGAAGGAATTTTAAAAATCTGGAAAAATAACATCCAGAAAAACTGGAAGATTGCCTTTGTAGCAACATTTATAATAGGTATGATTGTCCATATCTATAAATTTACCAATACCCTACTTGGTCATGATTCTATATATAATTTTTATTCAGATCAAAACATAGTGGGTTCAGGAC
>JAXJYN010000041.1:0-12819 GCA_036306965.1 Acutalibacteraceae bacterium | reverse complement strand
TATCAGAATAATAAAGTTAGTTTATGTTGCGTAATTCATTTAATATCTGAAATAAAAAGTGAATAAATATACCGTTTTTGTTTCGGATATGTGATAAATATACAGCTTGTTCATAATTTGTTCACTCGTTCAAAAACCCTGAAGTTTGTATGCAACCTGTCGAACTTTATATTGCAATTAATGTTGATATTAAAAGACAGCTTTCAGAATATTTGCATAAATACAAGGAGGAAACCGCAATGGAAAAACAAAACGAATATAGAATGTCTGCAAAAGCAATATCTTTGTACAGACTAAGAATTGTTATAATAACTGCCTGCATAGCTTTTTTGTGCGGTATTTTGCTTGTGTTTTTTTCTTCTTTTACACTTATTTTTATATGTGTTTTTGTAGTTGTATTTCCGTTTTTATTTTTCTTATATCCTTATCTGCTTTACAAAAGTTGTAACATTGAATTGTCAGGTAATCACCTTTGTATAACTAAGGGTGTAATTCTTTTGCGAAAATACTACACCGATATTTCTGATATTAACTATGTAGGCAAAGTAATCACCCCTTTACAAAGATTTTTTAAAATATTTTCTTTATCTATATACACTAAAAGCGGAAAAATATACTTGCCAAACGTAGACAGTGTACCTGATATAATAAAGGATTTTGTATATGAATAAAAATACGCTGATTGTAAAGCCTCACATTTTTACATTTTATCATATTTTTTTAAAGGCCTTTTTTCTGTTGATTTTTCCGTTTTTACAACAGGTTTTTTTGTATCCCGAAAGCATATGGCAAAAAATCAATTATACTATTTTCAATGTTTTATTTATAGTTATAATGTTTGCCATTATTTACTTTGAGTTTAAACAGATTTCATATTTTCAGACACCACATCGTATAACCTTTAAAAAAGGTTTGTTTCACGGAACAGAAATAAATCTACCTGCAAATGAAATAACCGCTGTAAGTGTCACCCGAAGTATTATGTTGTGGCTGGCAAAGTGTTGCAGAGTTTATATAAGCAGTAGCACTTGTTGTAAAACAAGAAAGGTAGAACTTTTTACATCAGATAATTATGCAAAGCAAATAGTAAGCTTCACAACCGATAAATCTGCAAGACATACTCTATATAAAAGCAGAGTTCTTTACCCTACACTTATGGCACTTACACAGTCAAATGCACTTACAGGTGCTTTTGCAATTTCAGTAATAATTCAAAGACTAAGCACTCTGCTTGGTGAAAAGCTTGCAAACACTGTTATTGAAAAATTAACTATATTTCCAAACATAATATTAAAAGGAATACCACCAACACTTGGCTATGTGGCTGGTTTTATTTTTGCAGGATTTCTTTTTGGACTTATAAGCAGAATTTTTATCAATTTGAATTTTACTTCATTTTACAACACTCGATTTCTTTTTGTTCATAAAGGATTTTTAAAGAAAAGTATTCTTTGTGTAAAAAAATCAAATTTAAATGGTGTACTTATAAAACAAACCTTACTGATGAGCATTGTAAAAATATACACTATTTCACTTTTATATACAGGCTTCAAAGATGATAAAAACAGTGGTGTATATATTCCTATTACATTAGGCAACAAGTTGGAAGCATACATCTCACCTGTTATTCCTGTTGAAAGCTTTTATAGAAAAGTTCAACCACCCAAAACTTCAATTTTCAGCTATATTTATCCACCACTAATTTATTTGGGAATTTTGGTATTATTTTCTGCATTGCTTTATGAACATTTTGAAATAAGTTTTATAACCAGATTTATTTCTTTGGCACTTATCCCCATTGGTGTACTATGGCTTTGGTTTAGACTGATTGCCTTTGAACACTGCAAGGTTTCATATAGCGAAAATACAATAAAAATAAATTATTACAAAAAGCTCAACCTTATGACTGCACTTGTAAAGAAAAACACCGTAACCAAAGCGGTAGTAAGCCGGAATCTAATTCAAAGGCTGTTTAAAAAATGTCATTTAACATTATATATATGTGACAAGAAAAAAGTTAAAATTAAAATTAAACATCTGAATTATAATGATGTCATTAAATTCATAACAAACTCAACTTTATTATAAAAAATAATGGGGCAACTATATTCTTATAATAAAGTTGCCCCATTGCAAGCTATTTGATTTTAAAGCAAGTGTTTATTCGCCACACAAATATTATATAATAACCTTTTCAACAATTCAACATAACCTCTCATTTATATGCGGTAGTGTACAAAAACAGATGCAAAAATGGCGAACAGTGCTTTCTGTTCGCCAAAAATATGATGTATATTTTAATTTTTTGAGTAGAAAGTAACAACTATCTCTGTTCCTTCACCAATTTCACTGTTAACCTGAATATCTGCATTATGTAGCTCTGCAATGTGCTTTACAATAGCAAGACCAAGTCCTGTTCCACCTGTTTCTTTAGAACGGCTTTTGTCTACACGGTAAAAGCGTTCAAAAATTCGTTTTTGATGCTTCTTATCTATTCCTATTCCTGTATCCTTTACAGTAAGAACAGGATTATCATTTAGCCTTGTAAGTGTTATAAACACGCTTCCGCCTTTTTTATTATAACGCACTGCATTATCACACAAATTAAATACAAGTTCATATAACTGGGTTTCGTTTCCTATAAAGGTAACATCTTCAAGGTTGGTAACAAACGATATTTCATTTTTCTTTGCCGGTATTTCAAGCACTTCAACAGCCTCATCAACCATATCCTTGAGGTTAACCTTTTTAACACCCTCAATTTGATATACATTATCATCCATTTTGGACAATTTCATTATATCGCTTATTAAAGCTATAAGTCTACCTGCCTCTTTATGTATTCTGCCTGCAAACATCTGCATATCTTCTGTTTTTGTTACCATACCGTTTTCAATCATTTCGGCATAACCCGAAATAGATGTAAGCGGTGTTTTTAGTTCGTGAGTAACATTTGCAGTAAATTCACGACGAAGCTTTTCTGTTTTTTTATGTGCGGTAACATCTAACAGCAAGCATATAATTCCTACCATTTCACCGCCCGAATAAGCAGGGTTAACATAAAGCTTTATTATCTTTTTATTCAGCTTTATTTCGTCTGTTACACATTCGCCCTTTGAAGCCTTGTTTATGCCCTCAATAAGCTTATCATTATCATAAACTTCAAGCATATTTTTACCTTCGTTCTGGTGATACTCGGTTTTAAGCATATGCTTGGCACTTTCGTTTTCAATAATAATAACCTTATCAACATCAAGCATTATAAAGCCTTCCTGCATATTAGTAATAAGCGTAGTTATTTTGTCACGCTCTTCCTGCAGGTCTTCAAATTGGTGACGTATTTTCTTTTGTTGAGAAGCTATTGTTTCTGCAAAAGGTTTAAGTTCATCATAAATAAATTCCTTATTTGCAAATTTGAGATTATCAAAAGGTTCAACCAGTTTTTTGGTAAATCTGCTTGATACAAGAGAACACACAAGCAAAACATATATTCCCAGAAATACTATTATTATTATCATCCAGAAATACATACTAAATATACTTCTTACTTCTTTACCAACACGCAAAATATTGCCGTCATCCATTTTTACAGCGTAGTAATATACAGTCTTGTTTACAGAAGATGAATAGCGTGAGCCCTCACCTACACCATATTCCAATGCACGTTGTATCTCGGGACGATTAATATGGTTATTCATTTCGCTTTCGTTTAATTCATTATCACTTTCATAAAGCACATCTCCATACTTATCAACCACCGTTACTCTGTATTCGTCAAATATTAATGAATCAAGAGTATGTTCGTCACTTTCTTCCATATAATCAACAAGTGTTTTACAATAGTTTGCCAAATCATTATACGCTTGTTCAGAAAAAGCATACCAGAAAGCAACACAACAACACACAACAGTAAGCAATATTGATATACCGGAAACTATAACTAATCTTTTGGTTAAAGTGGTACGCAGTTTCAAAGCTTAATCCCCCACTTTATAGCCAACATGGCGAACAGTTTTTATTATACTGCCACATTCCCCTAGCTTTTGTCTTAATGTTTTAATATGGGCATCTACTGTACGACTTTCTCCGCCAAAATCATAACCCCATACCTTTTCAAGAAGCTTCTCCCTTGTAAGCACAATATCTTTATTTGCTATAAGGTATTTTAAAAGCTCATATTCCTTATAAGTAAGCACACAAGGTTCACCATTTACACTTACTTTATGCTTGAAATCATCAACTTTAATTCCATTGTACTCCAAAACCGTAAGATTTTCTTTTCTTTCACATCTTCTCAGCAGTGCTTTAACTCTTGAAACTAATTCCATTACGCCAAATGGTTTAGAGATATAATCATCTGCACCCATATCAAGCCCTTTTACCTTGTCTATTTCAGAGGTTTTTGCTGTTACCATAATAACAGGTACACTCTGCATTTTTTCGTCTGCACGAATTTTTTTCAAAATAGATAAACCGTCCTCCTTGGGCAACATTATGTCAAGTAAAACAAGCTTTGGAATATTCTCGTTACAAGCCTCGTAAAATTCTGTACTTTCTCCAAAAGCCATAACATCATAACCACTATTTTTTAGTGCATAGCTTTCAAGCTCTCTGATATCCACATCATCTTCAACAATATAAATCATATTTTTCACCTTTTCAATCACCGTATTTATACATAAAATTTGCATTAAAGTGCAAAAATTCGGCTACGGTAATTATACCACAGCCGAAAATGATTTTTTATATGAATTGTGTAAAATGTATGTAAAAAATCAGGTTACTGAATATCGCTGATTGCCTCATCAATTTCCTTTGCAGAATCCAAATTCGATTTTCTTTTACCTGTAACTGCATATACAACCCATTCTGCAATATTTACACAGTGGTCACCCATTCGTTCAAAATATTTAGCAATCATCAGTAAGTCAGGTGCTTCATCAACACCATCTGCTTCTGATTTTATCATTTCAACAATACATTCTTTTACCTTATCAAACAAACTGTCAATTTCATCATCTACCCTGCAAGTGTTAAGTGCATTTTCAACATCGTATTCAACATAAGCCTTAACAGCACTTTTCAACATATTAACAGCCAATTTACCCATTTTGATAATATCTTTCATTATCTCACTGTTTCTGGATTCCTTAATCATTACAGACAGCGATGCAATATCGTCAGAAATGTCACCTATACGCTCCATATCTGTAATCATTTTCAATGTGGCAGATACTTTATGAAAATCACTTGCAACAGGCTGTTGGTGTAAAATAACATTCAGGCAAAGATTTTCTATATCCTTTTCCATTCTATCAATATCAAGCTCTATCTGCTTTGTAGCCTCAACAAGCTTAACATCTTTGTCTTTTAAGCTTAGAATTGAATTTTCAATGCCATTCTCAAGCAACAAACCCATATCCACTAAATTCTTGCTTATAGCATCAAGCTGTGTCTGAAAATAATCTCTCATATTATCAACCAAACCTTCCCGAAATATATTCCTCTGTTCTTTTATCTTTAGGCATATTAAAGATTCTGTCTGTTGTGTTATACTCTACAACCTCGCCTAAAAGGAAGAACGCTGTTTTGTCAGAAATTCTTGCCGCTTGTTGCATATTATGAGTAACCATAACAATAGTATAATCCTTTTTTAACTCCATAGCTAAATCTTCAATTTTTGATGTTGAAATAGGGTCAAGGGCAGATGTTGGTTCATCCATCAGCAAAACCTCAGGCTGTACAGCCAAAGCTCTGGCTATACACAATCTCTGTTGCTGACCACCAGACATACCAAGTGCATTCTTTTTAAGTCTGTCTTTAACCTCATCCCATATAGCCGCATCACGCAGTGCCTTTTCAACAATTTCATCAAGTTCTGCCTTTTTGCGGATACCGTGTGTTCGTGGACCATAGGCAATATTGTCATAAATACTCATTGGGAATGGATTTGGTTTTTGAAAAACCATACCTACCCTTTTTCTTAAATTATTAATATCTATATTGCCGTAAATATCTTCACCGTCAAGTAAAATTTCACCTGTAATTTTACAACCTTCTACCAAATCGTTCATTCTGTTGAGTGATTTTAACAGTGTAGATTTACCACAGCCTGACGGGCCTATAAACGCTGTAATTTCTTTTTCCCGAATTTTTAAGTTTATATTTTTAAGAGCCTTGAAAGAACCATAATAAAGCTCCATATTAGAAACCGAAAATTTATCCATTATTTTTCCTCCGTTAAATTTCGTTAACCCATTTTCTGCGTCAGTTTTTTAGCAACAAATGCTGAAAGACTATTGATAAGAACTACCAATATCAACAACACAACGGCTGTACCGTAGGCCTGCCCTGTATGCAAACCTTCAGTGGTACACAAATACATATGAACAGCTAGTGTTCTTGTTGAACTGAACATACCCTTTGGATACTGTGCAATAGTACCCGCTGTATAAATAAGTGCGGCAGACTCACCCACTACTCTACCTATAGCAAGAATTACACCTGAAAGAATACCAGGAATGGCTGTGGGCAGAATTACTCTAAATACTGTACGAAGTTTGCCGGCACCCAAACCAAAGCTACCTTCTCTAAACGAATCCGGAACAGTCTGCAAAGCTTCTTCTGTTGTACGCATAATAAGTGGCAGTATCATAATTGCCATTGTACAAGCACCTGCAAGTAGTGAATTGCCCCATCCAAGTGTTGTAACAAAGAACAGCATACCAAACAGACCATAAACTATTGACGGAATACCCGAAAGTGTTTCAGCTGTGGTTCTTATAATTGCAACCAACTTATTACCACGCTTTGCATATTCAACAAGATAGATTGCTGAAAATACTCCCAGAGGAACAGCAATTACAAGTGAAATCAACGTCATAACAAGTGTATTTACAAGTGCAGGCATAAGTGACGCATTATCAGAAGTATATTCAAGTGAGAACAGCTCAGGAGTAAGATTGGGAATACCTTGAACCAATATGTAACCTATTATAAACACCAAAATTCCAAATGTAATTAATGCACACAATGTTACCAGTACAAGCAATATTAGTGAAGACGGATGATTTTTATATTGCAACATTTTCTGTTTAAAAGAGACAGTATTAATAGCTTTTATTTCACTAACATTTATGTTATCGGTTTTTGTAGCCATTATGATTTTGCCCCCTTATTTTTAATTACTGCAAATAACATATTTATAATAAGTATAAGTACAAACAGTACAACACCTGTTGCTATAAGAGCTTCTCGGTGAAGGTCTGTTGCATAACCCATCTCAAGAACTATGTTTGTTGTAAGCGTACGTACAGGTGAAAGAATACCGTCCGGTATAACCGAACTGTTGCCTGCTACAAGTATTACAGCCATTGTTTCACCAATAGCACGACCAATACCAAGTACAACACCTGCAAGAATACCCGACTTGGCAGCCGGCACAATAGTGCGGAACACACTGCGTTCTTTTGTTGCACCAAGAGCAAGAGAACCTTCGTAATATGAATTTGGCACTGCATTTATAGCACTTTCTGATACACTTATAATTGTAGGCAAAATCATTATAGCCAACAGCATTGACGCTGTAAGAATGCCATATCCGTTACCGCCAAATAAATTTCTTACCATTGGTACAAGAACTATCATACCAAAAAATCCGTATACTACAGACGGAATACCCGCAAGAAGTTCTATTGCAGGCTTGATAACTTTATAAATCTTTTTATTACAAAATCTTGATAGAAAAATCGCTGTCATAATTCCTATTGGAACACCCAGAATTACTGCACCAACTGTAATATATACACTACCTAATATCATAGGCCATATGCCAAAGCTGGCAGGCACATTAGATGGTTTCCATTCTGTACCCAACAGAAAATCAAATACACCTATCTTTGCCATAGCAGGAATACCGTTAACAAACAAGAACAGGCATATAAGAACAACTGCGGCAATAGAAACAAGGGCAGCACACAAGAAAACAATCTCCATTATCTTTTCTTTATATTTACCCATACGTCTTTCCTTTCTTGCAAAAAGCAGAGTAGCGATTTACACTACTCTGCATTTGTAAACCATTTGATGTTAACCGGCTATCAGTTAAGCTCCCATGTTGTGATTTCACCTGTGTAGATACCCTTTAGCTGGTCAAGAGTAACATCTTCAACAGTGTTTTCTTTGTTAACAATTACTGCAATACCGTCCATAGCAATTGTCTGGCCTGTAAGACCCTTTTCTGTTTCGCTATCCTTTAGCTCTCTTGATGCCATACCAATATCAACTGTGCCGTCAGCAGCTGATGACATACCTGTTGATGAGTCGCTTGTATTTACTTCAACTGTAGCGTTTGTGTTAACCTTCTGGTAAGCCTCTGCAAGCTTCTCCATTACAGGTGATACTGATGAAGAACCACCAACTTTAATTGTACCTTCACCCTTTGCACCTGCAAAAGCTTCAGCGTCTTCGCTTACTTCTACATAGCCTTCTTCTGCTACAATAGCCTGACCTTCTTCACTAAGGATATAATCAATAAAGTTCTGAGTAACTTCATTAACCTCATCTTTTGTAGCAATATTGAAAGGTCTTGAAATCTTATATGTACCATCTTTTACTGTTTCTGCTGAAGGAGCAACACCGTCAATCTTTAATGTACCTACTGTATCATTAAGTGAACCAAGTGAAATATATCCAATAGCTGTTGTATCTCCTGATACACCTGTAATTACAGCCTGTGTACTGCTTTGTACAATCGCTGTAGACAATGTGTTATCTGTTTCAGAGCCATCATCGCCCTTTACAAGAACACCTGTCAACTCTACAAAAGCTGAACGTGTACCTGAACCATCTTCTCTTGAAATTACTGAAATTGAAGAAGTTGTATCAAAGCTACTTGTTGAAGAACTGTCTGCTGATGAGCCTGCTGATGAACTTGTATCGCTTGTGCCACCACAGCTTGCCAATGAAGCCGCTATTGTAAGTCCTGCCAATGCTGTTGCCAAAATTTTCTGAGTTTTCATTACTAAAATCTCCTTGTGTAATAATAAATTTCAAATTTAACTCCCGGCTTCGTTATTCTTTAGTTTTTTATTTTTTCTTTCCGGGTACATTCAGAAGTATATAGCTTTTTTGTAAAATCTATAGTCCCTTTTCAGTAAACCTTTAGTAAAGAAAAGTGAAACTTATGTAAAATCAAAAATGACATTCCGCAAGAATAACAAAATTATTTTTACAATACAGCAATATTTATTTAAATTCATAAAATCATACAAATATTCTTTTTCCTTTGTTATATATTTATTACAACACACAGGTTTGGTATGCAAATATCATTTTATTTAAAAATAAATTAATAGTATTTACTATTGTACTGTAAAAATATGTGTGATACACTTTTATAATAATAAAAAGGGAGAAATATTATGGGCAGAATATTTTTTATAGCTGATTTACATTTTTATGATAAAAATATTATTCATTACGAGAACAGACCGTTTAACTCTGTTGAAGATATGAACAACAAAATAATATCCAACTGGAACAAAGTTGTATTAGACAATGACTTTGTTTATATTGTAGGTGACTTTGGTGCAGAAAATAATGAAGCTGAAATACTCAATAAACTTAATGGAACAAAATATCTAATTAAAGGAAATCACGACACATTTTCAAATGAATATTATCGTAATTCGGGTTTTACCGAAGTTTATAATCTTCCTATTATATTGAATAACTTTTGGATTTTGTCGCACGAACCGATATATGTAAACAATAATATGCCATATGCCAATATATTTGGTCACATTCACAACTCTCCATTATATAAAGATTATAGTAGTCATCATTTTTGCGTTTCGGCAGAAAGAATTGATTATACACCTATTTCGTTTGAAGAAATTCAACACTGTGTTATTACAAGTAGCAAAAAGGAATAAAAGTGAGCTGCAAACACAATAATTTTATGTATTTATACTAAATATAGTGTTCATTTCTCAAAAGCATACAAGAAATAGTTGTCAACCCTTTTTATCAAATTCGGAATAATCACTAAAAAAACACTACAAATGTTGTTATCAAATCGTCTGTACTATGCTTGACTTAACTATGTATTTGGAATATACTTAATAGGCACGCTGGTAATATATATACTATATATTGTGCCAGCTTATTTTTATGACTACTAATTAGGCTATAAATTGTTACAAAGAGAAATATGAGTGAACAGGAGGAACTAAAATGATTGAATATATTGAAAAACGTGACGGACGAAAAGTAAGATTTGATTTACAGAAGATTACAGACGCAATTTTTAAGGCTGCACAGGCTGTTGGCGGTAATGACTATTCATCTGCCGAAAAGCTTGCCGAACAGGTAAGAAGTACACTGGAACAGGAAAACGGAGAAAATCCTACAGTTGAACATGTACAGGATACAGTTGAAAAAATTCTTATAGAAAACGGTCACGCAAGAACTGCAAAGGAATTTATTCTTTACAGAGCAGAACGCACCAAAGTAAGAGAAATGAACACAAAGCTGATGAAAATTTATGAAGACCTTACCTTTAAATCAGCTAAAGATAATGATGTAAAAAGAGAAAATGCAAATATTGACGGTGACACAGCAATGGGTACAATGCTGAAGTACGGCTCTGAAGGTGCAAAGCAGTTTTATGAGATGTACATACTAAACCCTAAACACGCAGAGGCTCACCGCAATGGTGATATTCATATCCATGACCTTGACTTTCTTACACTTACAACTACCTGCTGTCAAATTGACATTGACAAGCTGTTTACAAACGGATTTTCAACAGGTCACGGATTTTTGAGAGAACCAAATGATATAGCAAGTTATTCAGCTCTTGCTTGTATAGCTATACAAAGTAACCAAAACGACCAGCACGGTGGTCAAAGTATTCCAAACTTTGATTATGGTATGGCTAAGGGTGTTGCTAAAACCTATAGAAGAATTTACAGACAAAATCTTCAAAGAGCTGCTGAGCTTATTATTGATGATGAAAACGCTGTCAGCGATGTTACTGCTATTGCCGACAATGCAGAGGCTATATCAAATGCAAAGCCAAAACTTGACGATGGCGAAATTTATATGGAGACTGAGTTAAAGCTTTTAACTGAAAAGTATGGAGAACAGCTTGCAGGTAAGCTACAGAGATTTGCATTCAAACACGCAAATTCAGAAACCGACCGTGCTGTATATCAGGCTATGGAAGCTTTTGTACATAACCTTAACACAATGCACTCTCGTGCAGGTGCTCAAATTCCGTTCAGCTCCATAAACTACGGTACAGACACAACACCTGAAGGCAGACTTGTTATCAAAAATGTTCTGCTTGCCACAGAGGCAGGATTGGGTAATGGTGAAACACCTATATTCCCTATTCATATTTTCAAGGTTAAAGATGGTATAAACTATAACAGCACCGACCCTAACTATGATTTATTCAAGCTTGCCTGTCGTGTAAGTGCAAAAAGATTATTCCCTAACTTCTCATTTATTGACGCACCTTATAATCTTAAATATTATAAAGAAGGTCATCCTGAAACAGAAGTAGCATATATGGGTTGCCGTACAAGAGTTATGGCAAACCACTATGACCCTACCAGAGAGATTGTTAACGGCAGAGGTAACCTAAGCTTTACATCTGTTAACCTGCCAAGACTTGCCATTTTAAGTAACGGTAATATAGACTTTTTCTACGAACAGCTTGACCGCAAAATTGATTTGATAATAGACCAGTTACTTGACCGCTTTAAGCTACAGGCATCTAAACAGGTTCGTAACTATCCTTTCCTAATGGGACAAGGTGTATGGATTGACAGCGAAAAGCTTAATCTTGATGACAGTGTTGGCGAGGTTTTAAAACATGGTACACTTACACTTGGTTTTATAGGTCTTGCAGAATGTTTGAAAGCACTTGTTGGTACTCACCACGGTGAAAGCAGAGAGGCACAGAACATAGGTCTTGAAATAGTTGGTTATATGAGAAAGAGAATGGACGAGGCTACCGAGAAATATGGCTTGAACTTCTCACTTATTGCCACACCTGCTGAAGGTTTGTCAGGCAGATTTGTAAAGATGGACGCTAAAAGATTCGGTAAAATTCCTGGTGTTACAGATAGAGAATACTATACCAACAGCTTCCATATTCCTGTATACTATAAAATTTCAGCTTATGATAAAATTAAGCTTGAGGCACCATATCATAACCTTACAAACGGTGGTCATATCTCATATATTGAGCTTGACGGTGACCCTACACAGAACCTTGACGCTTTTGAAAAGGTTGTACACGTTATGAAAGAATGTGGCATAGGCTACGGCTCAATAAACCACCCTGTAGACCGTGACCCTAAGTGCGGTTATACTGGTATTATAGGCGATACTTGCCCACAGTGTGGCAGAAGTGAATGTGACGGTGAACACGGATTTGAAAGAATAAGACGTATTACAGGCTATTTAGTAGGCACTGTAGACCGCTTTAACAATGCTAAAAGAGCCGAGGTTGAGGACAGGGTAAAACACGAGGTTTCAACTGAAATGGAACAAATTTAACAATATAATTACAAAACTAAACAGCTCACTATATTGGTGAGCTGTTTGCAATGGAAGGTATAAAATTGTATATAATTATTGAAGATATATTTATTGAATATAATAATTTCTATTTATCTGATGAAGTGACATACTCCCGTCGCCTACACTACGCTTAGAGGCGAGGGCTTCTCGTTCAAGTACAGTAGCCTGTACAGTATCAGCGAGCTAACCCCGTGTGTCCCACGGTTTTGTTTTTATGTTTTA
>JAXJYN010000040.1:0-44494 GCA_036306965.1 Acutalibacteraceae bacterium | reverse complement strand
TATGCTGTTTGAATCGAATCCTTCAAGTCTGTTGGCTAAATCAATAGCAGGCTGTGTTCTGTCCTTCAAAAACTTTTCGTATTGTATAGGATTCCAGTTTGGCATATGTTTTACCCCTTATAGTTTTATATATTCATTTTATCACGAATCAGAAAATATAGCAATAGAAAACGCCGCCAAGCAGGAGATTATCCCACTTGGCGGCGTTGATTATAATTCTATTTTAGAAATTTACTCCCACTCGCTCCCTGTAAATCAATCTTAAACGCATTTGTTTATGAGATTTAACAGAGAGTATCTACATTATTTGTATTATCGGTAAAGCATACGCTATCCGATTTTTTGTTGCCAAAGTGTTGCCACAACACCTATGACCAACTTGAGATAATTTGCATGTTTCAGATAGATTGCTATGTGACAATATCCTTGATATACCTAGAAGGAGATTGATACTTTATGTCTCCCCAAGGCATACGCTTTTTTTCAGGATATGTCATATAGCATAATCTTTTCGCTCTTGTGACTGCAACATACATATTATTCATTTCTTGAGAAAGTTGAGAACCATCAGCTTTAATCGCTCTGTAGTCCGGAAAAGTTCCTTCACTCAATCCGATAATAAAAACAACATCGAATTGCAATCCTTTTGACATATGCGCTGTCAAAAGGGCAATGCCATTATTATCTTCGGCCTCTCTCGTCTTGCCCAAAGAAATCTGATTCCTAAAAGAAGTTAGTGTTCGATTTTCCCTAGGAACAAGCATACAATACTTATTCCAATGGTTACGCCATTGCTGAATATCCATTGAAATAAGGTAACGCTCATCGTCATCGAACGACGATAAGATATTATCCAGACAATTCAATGCTGTGCTAAAATTTAGCACCTCTTTACTTAACGCTTCCAATGCAGGAATCATACTTTCATAATCGGTTTTTGCTAGCACTTCTCTCAAAATGGTTATTCCATTTTTATTATCGGCAATATTGTCAGAGAATCCAACCACCTTCTTAAGTTGCGTAAGATGAATGTAATCTTTTCTATTAATGAGTATTCGGATTGCTAAACCAAATACCTTCATATATTCGGATTCATTATCAATACCGGTGGAAATTTTTTTGAAAGAAAACGGAATATTACGGTCAGACAATTCCTTTTCCAAATGAGAAAAAACATATTTGTTTCTAGCAATGACAGCCATTCTATTTACAGAAAGTTGCCCTTCAACATCTGGGTGCCCATTTTGAATTAGTTCTTCGATCTTATCTGCTACAAATTTCGCTTCGGCACTTTCATCTTCCAATTTTTTGGCTAATAACTCCCCATCGTAAACATAATTCGTAACACTATCATAATGCTCCAATCGATTAGCGAATTCTACTATTCGTTTTGCAGAACGATAGTTATCGTTTAGCTTATAAATATCGGGGGAAAAATCATCAACAAAGGACTTTGTCATAAAATCGCTATCAGAACCATTAAAGCCATATATAGATTGATTAGCATCACCTACCATCATCACATTGTTGAAGCTATCTCCACATAACGCCTTAATTACTTGGTATTGAGCAAAATTAAGATCTTGCGCTTCGTCAATACAAATATAGCGATAAAGTGAATTATATACACGGACAACACTGGGATTTTCCGTCAATATTCGATATGCAAAAAACAAAATATCATCAAAATCCATTGCATTTTGATCGATAAGTTTTTGATTATATTCCGAATATATAAGAGGAAATGGATCCTTAACACTGCAATTTTCGGGCAAAACGAATCTTTTTTTCTGTTCGGTGATTAACTGCAATATTCGTTGTATAATCTGATTTTTATCTTGCTGTCGTATAAGAAAATCTTTCAAATTCTGATTTTCTAAAAAAACATCTTTCAGAACAGTTTTTCTATCATCTTCACTTTCAAACAAAACCATATCTGAATTCAATCCAATCAGATTTCCTCTGGATTGAACCAAGTCCAAACAAAAAGAATGGATTGTTCCTGCGGTAACCCTATCAAGTTGCTCCTCAAAAGCACGATCTTCGGATAATCGATCTTTCATTTCATCGGCAGCTAAATTACTGAAAGTCAGAGCCAAAACTTTACCTCGTTTACTCGAAGACAACAAGCATTTGATTCGCTCTATTAAAACTCTGGTTTTTCCACTTCCGGGACCGGCTTCAACCAAAAGAGCTCCATCTTTATGATTGACTATTTGTAGTTGTTTCTGTGATAGTTGCATCGTGGAACTCTCCTTCATTACTCATAATTGGGCTCATCGCATCCAGCAAAGAGTTTATTTTGGGTGGGATACGACGGCTTTCATCTGAAACAGATACAATCTTTTCAGCAACTCCAATAGCATATTTAGCCTTAGCCTGTTTTGCTGTGCAACAATCATATATCGCATTACGCCAACCATCTATTCCGGAATAATCTCTAATAACATCTTGATATATGAATTGTTGACATACGGTGCATTTGGGTAAACTGGTTTTTTCTCTACCAGCAACAGTATGATCCCTGGTACGAACATATTCTGATACAAAATCTGTATCACCTTCAATCAAACAAATTGCCTCAACTATTTCATTTTCATAACCATTATTAAGTAGATGTTTTTCGTAATCTTCTTGATTGTCAAGTATAATTACATTATCACATTGATCAATTTCCGTTCCAAAAACATCTCTAACAGCTTTTTTTACAGTTCGGATTGTCGAACTTTCTCCATCGCTGAAAATATACCAGTGGATGTGAAAATTTTTGATCAATGATAAAAATGTCTTATAATTTTGTCCACCAATCCCAATTATGTTAATGCCACAAAAAGTCGGATCAATACCATACTTTTCTTGAAAATATATCGGTAACGCTTGTTCTTCTGTTATACCTTCACACAATACGATTGCTTTTGCAAACAATAATTCTCCGTGTGATGAAATAACTTCACGCTTAATTCTGTTTTTCTCTTCTTCTGTGTAGTTTGACGCATTGAAAGAGTGAGCTTGAGTTTTTCCGTTAATCTTCTCGAAATGTATCAGATCACATAATTCAGCTTGTGCGACAATGCTTGGAGAATGTGTACTAATGATTTTTTGACCAGAAAATTTACATAATTGAGAATAGAGTTTTTGCTGAGCCTGTGGGTGCAGATGTGCTTCAGGTTCTTCCATTGTAAGCATAATATATGATTCTGATTCTGGATCGTCTTCAACTAAACGTTGTTTTTCCCAATCAACGTATGCTCCCAATGTGAGAAAGGAAATCCAGCTCCTTGTTCCCATACCGTGTTGTGATACAGATAACCTTGCCGCCTCACCATCTCTAAAAATAACATCCATACCTTTGTGTAGGTCGGTCATCTTACGTGCTAACGGTTCAATTTCTATAGTACCATTGGCTGCTCCTACTGTTGAAGCAATTGCAGCAATTCTTGTTGCAGTTTGACTTAATGCTGGTATACTATCAACAATTTGAGAATTTACATCATTTAACTGTCGCTCAATTTCAGAAATTTTTTCTTGAGATAAATCCACTCTTGATGTAGCTCGCCCAAAATATGATTTTCTGTCTTTAATATCATCTACTACGTCTCTTTGAGCATCCATATAGAAAGCGGTAATATAAGTGTTCATATCTCCAGTAAACGCTTTGCGACGACTAACGCCAGCAGAAGAAATAGAGTCGCCCCAGTCAGTTATCTGCTTGCGAACAACTATGTAATCATTTTTTAAGGCATCATATTGTAAAATTGTTCGGATACCTACATAATCTCCGATCGGATCTCCTGTTGTAATCCATTCTTCTGTAAAAACACCAATCCAAAAATCTGAAAAGGCGCTTAAGATCTTGTTAGTCGTATCCACGGGACGAAGCATTATATCAATAGTGGCACATTTAGTATTGTCCAAAACTTCGTCTTTACCAACATAGATATCTTCTGAAGAAACTATTTTATTTTGTCCTAACGCAACATTTATAGCTTTGAGGAAATTCGATTTTCCGCAATTATTAGCACCAATTAGTACATTTGTCATTGATAATGACAGTTCGAGATTCTCGATTGAACGAAAGTTTTCAATTCTAACTTTTGAAATCGAAATTCCCATATTGCTAATTCATCCCTTTCTAAAATTATTCTATCAACAAATTTCCAACTTAAAACGAAGCTGGGTAAACAAGTGGCATCGTATGATTTTTGAATACCACAATATACTCAAATACAGTTCCTTCTCCAAAGCGATCATGCAACAGCATTTTTCTCTCCGCAAAAAACTTATCTCATCCGGCAAAGATCGCAGATACGGCACCTCAAATATTTTTGAAGGGCATTCGGAAAAACTTACTTCAAGCGCAACAACTTGTCCCACACCAAAAGCTCCGTGGTGAACAATATAACCGGCAGAAACGAGAGGTGCGTCATCGGCTTTGCGCAATTCTGTATATATTTTTTCTATACTGGTAACATTTCTACAATTCGTCTATTAACGCAAATTTGTTCAATAAATTCTGCAATTGTAAGAGTTAATATGTTAATACCGTATTGATATTTTGAATATCCCGCCATATATTTTGTATCAGCGTGAATTGACGGAGCAACCAATATTGAGAACTGAGTAATATTGGGCTCTTTTTCTATTGTCTCTTGCAGATGACGAGTAATCGCAGGCATTTCATTTGTTGCTTGATTTCTCGCACACATAAGAGTCACCTCAACCAGCGAATTGCAATCGGTATCATAACATTCAATATCGGCGACCCCACCAGAAGCAGTAAATGTTGGCAATCCTTCATCGTCAATATGATAATTAGGTCTAACGTCCAAATCTACAAAATGCTGTTTTAACGCAATACTTGTTAAAAATTCCAGTCTTGTAGGTTTATCAATAATCCTTAGAATTGCGTTTTTGCTTTCGCCATTTTTGGAAAGAATTGAAAGTTCGTTAGCAATATCTTCTTTAGAATACTCAGTGGCCCAATGATTCAATGTATTAATTCTTACATCGGAAACTACTGAATCATCGACAACCTGTGTTAATGATACAATTTTTGTATCGATTGAACCCATATAATCGAAAAATTCTCTTTTTGACGAGTAGTTGCTGTAATCAATATAACCATCTAAAATGTATTCGATTTTTTCCATTTCAAAGGAGTTAAAATCAATAAATCGACCATTACCACGTAATGACACCACGCCGGTAATACGCATTTTTCGAATGAATTCGTCAACCGCTTCTCCCGTTATTTGATTGATCTTAAATCTATTCTTTTGTTTATCTGTTGCACCAAGCAACTTTAAACAGATTTCGTAAATAACTTCATCACCATATGTAAAATGATATTGCTTTCTTAATTCCTTGATTTTTTCATAAAGAGCTTGAGCATCACGGTTAGGCCAACAAATTATAAGCGATAGTTCACTTCTAAAAATGCCAGCATCATTTTCATCCGGATCATCTTTTAATAACTTAATAACCTGTAACAATAATACTAATGGTGAATTGTCGTTAGCATTTTTTCTAAAGGGATTATTCGTTTGATACTTCATCAATGAATTCAAGAATACATTTTTGATTTTTTCATCATTTACAGGATTTTCATTATGAGCATCAATCAGCATATGCCCTGTTGTTGATATTTCTATGGGCGCATTCATTTCGTAATATAAAAAGCCGAACTCCATAGGCAATTTATACCACGTATCAAAGCGAGAAGGCCAGCCTTTATCAAAACCAGCTTCTTTGTGATTTTGAGGACTGTTTTGTATTATTTCATTTACTTCTAAGTCGGTAAATTCTCTTTCTTCATTCAAAATGCTTTTTAATCTCGGTGTACGACCAATATACATCGGCCTATATAATTTTTTCTTTATAAGGGATGTTGCAACATTCATAATGATTTCATTTGTTAAAACTTGTCCCTCGTACGGAAGAATGCACTTCAAGAAATCTGCAATTCTTGAAGGATTCCTCATTGTTGTAGAAAATGACAAAGGCTTATACTCCGCATCACGTTCTCTTGCCATAATAAATCTCCCTAATAATTTTTCACAAGGACTTCATATGTGTCCTTCTCTGTATTATCATTAAAACTAATGTAATTGCTTTTAATTTTCACAACGTTATACTTTTGTGCCCATTCGTTAAATGTTCCGTTATATCTTTTTCTATGCCATAATACATTTGAAACTGCAAATCGAACACCACGCTCATTTAATGTGTCAAGATAGTCTATTAATCTCATCTCGCTGTCTTCATTCCAAAGTTTATTATATTCGCTAAATGTAATCAAGTATGGCGGATCCAAATAAACCATATCATCCGGTGTTGGCTGGACTTTTTCGATAAAGTCTTGAAAATCCATATTAAACAATTCAATATCTTTATCACTAACATAATCGAAATATGAATTAAGCGCATTTACAACATTTTTGTTAAAATCAACGTTACCTACCGGTAAATTAAAATCACCTTTTGAATTGAATCGAAGCATACGGTTAAACCCATATATCAACAACATATACAAAAGCATCATATCATCTTTATCATTGTTGAAATCACTTCTCATTTTGTAGTATGCCTCTTTGTTGTATTTAGCAAAATATGTTTTCACAAACTCTTTACGATATTCTTTCGGAACATCTTTTCCAAGAAATGTAGCAGAAAGCTGATATTTATCAATATCAAGTTTTAACTCATTCCAAAAAGCATCTTGATTATTGCTAAACGAAATCAAAAACTTATGCAGTTTAATCATATAAGTATCAATATCATTTAGCAAATATTCATTTGCATTAGTGTTAAGAAATACGCTGCCACCTCCACAAAACGGTTCAATAAAACGATCTATTTTTTTAGGAAAATTTTCTTTTAGTTGTGGAACAAGTTTGAATTTATCTCCTACATAAAAGAACGGAGAGCGCCTACAAGCACCTGTATCTGTCATTTCATTCACCTACTTTCGTTATGAAAACCAACTCTTTGTGATTTGGCAATTCTGTTTTGCCGGCATTAAAATACTGATGTTCTTTTTCAAATACCGAAACAGTACCTTTATTTTCTAAAATACTTTGAATGTCTTTAAGAGCGATTTTATTTCTCGAAGAACTGCTTTTAGAATTATATGTATTATTGTATGAAACAACAATATATTTACACTTTAATGAAGATATTAATTCTTCAAATGTTCTTGTTGCTGAACTTCTGCAATATTCACTCATATTTTCTGCTTTAGGCTTACAAGCTGTGCCAAATAGCTCTGGTTTCTCCCACTTTGCGATATTTTCAAGAATATGATAAAATCTACTATATTGCCTTGAATTATAAGGCGGATCAATATAAACAATATCGCAACTAATGTTTTTGGCTAACTCATTAGCATCCAATCTCGAAATATGTATTTTTTTGTTCTCGAATTTATATGGTTCTATCAAGTCAAATAAAAATATATCACTTATCGGTTTTCCTTTAATATATGCATCATAATGACCAACTGTATTTGCCGACTTGTCCAATGAATATAAAAGAGAGGCAATTAATATATTCTTTTCTTTTTCATTAAGTGTTTTGTCATTTTCTATTTTTTCTCTGATATAGCCGATACGAAGTGAATCATTATACGAAAAAAATTTATTCCCGAAGTTTTTTGACACATAGTTTTCAGAAATTTGAGATAAAGGTGTTTCCATAAACCCATTTTTTAAAAATTCTAATTTTTTAAGATTATAATCAGACTGTTCAAAAAAAGCCTTGTAGATTATCTCATTTGAGTAAAGGAAATCATTTATATAGATTTCATCAATACTATCAATCATTTGCTTACTCATTATTGCGGTACCGGCAAACAAATCGCAAAATGAGTTTCCGGCACAATTATCGTGTATTAAACCAGAAATCCAATTTGATAACTTATATTTGCTACCGGTATACCTTCTGTTCCAAATTTGATACGGCATACTTTTATAATCCTCCTGCTTATTTGATACAATTCTTAAATCAGTTATTATCAGGAGTCAATTCCATAATATCTTCAATGTTGCAATCAAGAGCAGTACATATTTTCACAAGCACTTCAACAGTAACATTTTCATTTTTCCCCAACTTTGCAATTAATGTATTACTTATTCCGGCTGCTTCCCCAAGTTCTTTCTTTTTCATATTTTTATCAATAAGAAGCTTCCATAATTTATTGTAACTTACGGCCATAGCGCACCTCTCAATGAGTTGTAGATTATATTTTATAGTATATCATAAGTACTCCGCAAATACAACAACTAATTACACGAAAGTTTAATTTGTTTTCGTATCAAAAACATAATTTGCTATTTGATAACCTATATATAAGATGCAAAAAAGCGGCAGAGATTTTTCTCTGCCGCCGTTGTGTTTATACTGTGTAAATAATTTCTGCATTCACAATTTCCGTTGCACAGTTACGGATATTGTTCATTTTCCGAACCCACAGCATTTGGTCGGTTGATTTGAGTTCTTCGGTAACATTTTCTTTTTCGGCAAGTTCTTTTACCAGCCGGAGAAACATAGCGGTTGCCTGTTGCTCTACTTCGTCGAGGTATGCTACAAGCTTTCCCGAAGTCATCAGGTTGGCATAAAGTACACGATGATTTTCTTTCAAAAACCGTTTATGCCTCATACCCCATACGCCGATATTTGCTTGCTTTTCTTCTTCGGGCAGTTTCAAATTGGGGAGATAATAATCCCCAACCCGTGTGTAAGTACCGCCCATTTCTTCAAAAATTGTCTTTGCCATTTTGTTTTCCTACCTTTCAAAATCATTATTTCTAATGCGCTTTATGCGCTGATTAGACGGTTGTTTTGTGTGCTTTCGCTGTCGTTCTTGCTCCTTTGCCTGTGAGATCAGCACATCGATTTGCTGACTCCCGAATACCTTGCGGAGCAATCTAAAATCCTTGTTTTCAGCCCGAAGCGTAGTATTTTCATCAGTCAAACGGTCATTGATTTTGCTCAAACGCTCGTTCTCACGATAAAGATTTGCGTTAGTATTATTAAGTCGGTGATAGCTATCAAGAGCGTGATAATAACGGTAAAACACCTCTTTGATTACATCTTTCAGTTTCTTTATCAGCGGGTCAACGAATTTCTGCTTATAGGATTTTGCCGACATTAAAGCAGGCGGATCGGGCAACTGAAATTCGCTGTCGGTTTCAATGCGCTTTTCCAATTCTTCAATAACCTGTGTACCGTTATCGTAGTTTTGAATACGGCTTTGCACCGTTTGAAACTCGTCTTTTTTCTCGGCAATTTGATTGTCCAATACAGCGATTTCTTTTTCTCGCTCCTGCTTTTTGTAATCCAAAACTGACAAGTGTTTTTCGTGAGTACCCTTGTGTTCCCATTCAATTCCGTGGCGTTCCATAACAAATGCGAGTGCGGATTTTTCTGAGCTTACCCATTGATTCCACTCGGTATCTCCACGGGTTCCACACTTAAATCCTTGTGCGGCAAGCGCTTGCTTGAGTGATACTCTTGTATCAAGTCCACGCTTGCTACCCGTGGTAAACGGTACAAAATCAATGTGCAGGTGAGGTGTTGCTTCGTCCATATGAAGATGAGCAGAGAACACTTTTAGATGCGGATTACGCTCCTGAAATCCACTGTAATATTCATCTAAAATTTGTCTTGCAAGCTCTCCGTTTTCGCTTTCTGCGCTCATATTTTCCTTATCGCCGATCTGTAAAATCAGTTCGTGAAACGGCTTTTCTTGCTTTGAATTACGGATTTTTTCATAGTAGTTTTCTATTCTGCGGTCAGTTCTTGTCTGCTTATCGTTATATCTTTCAAGAGCTTCGTCGAACAATTCGTGATAGACTTTTTTGATGTTTTCATTGCAGTAGTCGATATTGAGATGTGTTCGGCTGCCGTCAACATTTTCAGCTTTGAACTTGCGGCTGTTATGATTTACAGAGCCTTTACCGACCATTGCGCTTATCGTTCTTTTCATAAAATCTCACATCCTTTCCTTATCCGGCGTAGCCGGGGTTCTGTTACTCGTGCCAAGAGTAACGCAAAAGCACTTTTGACAGGTGAGCCTATCAAAAATGCAACCTGCAAGCAGGTTTTGCGCTCTCCGAGAGGCAGGAGCGGCTTTTTGAAAAAAGCCACCTGCACCCTGCAAAAACTTTAATGCGTGACAAACCGTGACGGTGGTGACGGTGTTTTAGACATCGCCGTCGTTCTCAAAAAGATTGTCACGGTCGTCACACATTGACACGTCCTCCGCAACGTTTTCTCTCCAAAGAGAAATTTTGCGTCCGCCGTGTGTGCGGCTTGCTTTGTAATGAATACCATAATCCTTAAGCAGCCGCCCTGCGTTGATACTCAGCCTCAGTGAGAGGACATTCGGCTTTATATCCAAGCCAAGTCTCATGCACAACTCGGAGGCCGTCCCATCCCAACTGCTACTTCCCGAAGGAAGAACAGTCGATACCTTTTCAAGCAGCGGGTCAGGCGGTTCCACCCAAAGCTCGGTTTCCGATTTTTCAAACTCCCATACCAATCGCTGTGGGTCACGCACAAGATGAATGCGCTGATCCTGCTGGTCTCTGCCGGTGATGTCAAGCGTTGCGGCATTGGCGGTTCGTTTCTCTTTGCTGAGGACAAAGGCGCCGTCTGCCGCACCGAGCAATCCGTTTGTGCCGGAGATTGTATCAAATTTATCGTCAGCCTGCTGTTTGCGTGTGTGATGGACGATAAGCATTGTTACCTTGTAGCTGTCGGCAAGCGATTTCAGCTTTGCGACTACATCGTAATCGCTGCCGTAGCTGTAATCCGCACCACCTGTCTCTCGAACACGCTTTAGGGTATCGATTATAATAAGACCTGTATCGGGGTGTTCCTGTATAAAGCCTCTTATTTGGTCTTCCAAACCGCCGTTTACGGTTTTGCATTGTGTTGCAAAATACAGGTTGTCCGTTCCGTCAGCGCCGAACATATGATAAAGCCTGCGCTGTAAGCGGGGGTAATCATCTTCCAGTGCAAAATAAAGGACGGTTGCCTTGCGTACCCTATAATTCCAAAGTGAAGTTCCCGTGCTGATGTGATAGGCGAGCTGTGCCATCATAAAACTCTTTCCTACTTTCGGAGAACCTGCGAACAGGTAGGTTCCCTGATAAAGCAGACCGTCTATAAGTGCGGTTTGTGTTTCGAAATCGGTATCATACAGAGCCGACATTGAAACGGTTTTCAGATAGGACGGATCCATTTGCCTAAGCATTTCTCTTTGCATTTCACGAAAACTTTCGTCCAAATCCTTGATATTTTCATCATAATCGGTTATAATATTGTCAGTACATTTTTGGATTGACTGCTCCGTATCTGCGCCAACAGATACATTCGGGGCGGTCATTTCTTTTTTATTCTCCATTGTTATCCTCTCCTTTCAATCCGCCGAGAATATCGGCAATCATTTCTATTACATCAAGCAACTCATCATTTACCTCCCCGCCGGCTTCTATTCGCTGTAATTCCGACAGCACATCGGAAAGCTGATTTCGCAAGGCTTTGAACACTCTCGGATTACCTTGCACAACTATATCTCTGTGCGTGAGTCGCCTTGTGATATAATCCTGCTTAGTAAGTCCTGAAAGCCGTACATAAGCTTCAATTTGCTTATCTTCCTCCGGCGATACACGAAACGCTACGGTTTTGTTACGCCATCGGTTATGCTCATCTCTGTTTTTCAGTGACATTTTACTCGCCCCTTTCCATATCTAACTTATCTGCCATTTCAGCCTGCTTTGATGGGAATAAGTGTGCATAGTTGTAAGTTATATCAATGCTTTCGTGTCCTACTCGGTCGGCAATAGCTGTTGCAGAAAATCCCATATCAATCAGTAAACTAACGTGGCTGTGGCGAATGTCGTGAATACGGATTCTCTTTACGCCTGCTTCTTTTGCGCCTCTGTTCATTTCTCTGTGCAGATAGCTTTTTGTAACAGGAAACATTCTGTCCTCCAAACCTACTTCGTAGAGCATTTTCAGATAGTCCTGCATTTCATCACAAAGGAACTTCGGCAACTGAATTGTGCGGTTGCTTTTCTCTGTTTTCGGAGAAGTAATAATATCTCTGCCGTTCAAATGCTGAAACGACTTATTGATTGTAACCGTTCGCTTTTCAAAATCAAAATCAGAAGGTGTAAGAGCTAATAATTCACCCTCTCGAATACCTGTCCAATAAAGCATTTCAAACGCATAGTATGACATTGGCTTATCCATCATTGCATCGGCGAACTTCAAATATTCCTCTTTCGTCCAGAAAAGCATTTCACGATTTTTCTTTTTACCCATACTGCCAGCCTTTTGACAAGGATTTTCTTTCAGGTTGTAGTACCTAACAGCGTGGTTAAATATCGCAGATAACTGATTGTGAATTGTTTTCAAATATACGGGAGAATACGGTTTGCCGTTATCGTCCTTATAATTGATAAGCTCATTTTGCCAAGTGATTATTTGTTGTGCGGTTATGTTGCACATCTTCAGCTTACCGAAATAGGGGATTAGTTTTGTTTGGATGATATGTTCCTTGGTTGCCCAAGTGTTCTCCTTAATACGAGCCTGCATATCCTCAGTATAATGCTGCACAAAGCTCTTAAAGGTCATATCCAAATCACCGCCCAGCTTGTTAAGCTGTTCTCGCTCCCAAGCCTGTGCTTCACGCTTTGTTTTGAACCCTCGTTTCTGCGACTGCTTGCGTTCACCGTTCCAATCGGTGTAACGATAGAGCACTCGCCAAGTGTTTGTTTTTTCTTCTTTATATACTGCCATTGTTTAATCCCTCTCTTTCTTAGTTGGACCGTAGCAGGTGCGTTCCATAAAATATTGCTTATTTACTCGCCCCGAAATTGTCATAAATCCTTTTTCTTTCAGTTCGACATTTAGTTTTTGGACGATTTTGTAAGCATAGGATTTTGATATACCCAATTCCTGAGCTACCTCATCAACTCTCATAAAGCTTGTACTTTCCATTTGATCACCCCCTTACTTGTTTTTTTGATACTTCAATTATTTAGTGTCGGAGAACTTTCTGGCCGCATTCCGATTTGCCCGAGCGGATATGCCATTACCGTGACATATGACGGTTATTCTGTTGTCAAGCAACTTAACGCTATTTGCTTAACTATTATACTAAACAAATTCCGTAAAGTCAAGTGGTTTTCGAGAAAATATTTAACTTTTTTGTTTTGGTTATCTTGACATGCACTAAACATATATGATATACTTATCGCATATTACATAAACAAGGAGCGTAATTGCTATGGCAATCGGTGAAAGAATTCGTTTTTTTCGCAATCTGCGGGGAATGACACAAAAGTATTTAGGAACGGTAGTCGGCTTTCCCGAAAAGACCGCTGACATCCGTATGGCACAGTATGAGTCCGGCTCAAGAACGCCGAAAGCAGACCTGACTAACAGCCTTGCAGAAGTGTTTGGTGTGTCACCGTTGGCTCTGTCTGTGCCCGACATTGACAGCTATCTTGGTTTAATGCACACACTGTTTACATTAGAGGATCGCTATGGGTTGACACTTGAAAAGACCGAAAACGGCGTTTCTATGCGTGTTGACCCTCGCAAGGGAAAGGATGCTGCCGAGCTTTCCAAAATGCTAAATGCGTGGGCAGAACAGGCTGAAAAGTACCATAACGGCGACATCAGCCGTGAGGACTATGACAAGTGGCGTTATAACTATCCGAAATATGATGAAAATTCCGGTTATGTGAAAGTCCCGTCGCAGGGACTCAGCGACAAAATGATTGAGGCTTTCAAAGACCGACTGAAAAACGATTAAGTACAAGCATAAGAAAAAGAGCTATCAGACTTTCAAAAAATCTGATAGCTCTTTACTTTTACAATAATTCAAATAATGTTGCCATTTTGTTGCCACAAAGGGCGCAAACACAGCGAAAAGCCTTATTTTATGGGCTTTTTCACGGGTATGAAATCATTCCCACTCAATAGTTGAAGGTGGCTTTGAGGTTATGTCATAAACTACACGGTTAACATTGTCAACTTCGTTTATGATACGGCTTGATGTTTTGGCAAGTACATCATATGGTATTCTTGCCCAGTCAGCTGTCATAAAATCATCAGTTGTTACACCACGCAAACCGATTGTATAGTCGTAGGTTCTTCCGTCGCCCATTACACCAACACTTTTAATACCTGTAAATACAGCAAAGTATTGATTAATCTTGCGGTCTAAGCCTGCCTTTGCAACTTCTTCTCTGAAAATTGCGTCAGCGTCCTTAAGGATATTCAGCTTAGACTCTGTTATTTCGCCCATAACACGAATAGCAAGTCCAGGTCCTGGGAATGGCTGACGCCATACAAGAAATTCAGGAATACCAAGTTCTAAACCAGCTTTACGAACTTCGTCCTTAAACAAATCACGAAGAGGCTCAACAATATCCTTGAAATCAACATTTTCAGGCAAACCACCAACATTATGGTGGCTCTTAATAACCTCGGCTTCACCTGTACCACTTTCTACAACATCAGGATAGATTGTACCCTGACATAAAAAATCTACTTCACCAATTTTTTTTGCTTCTTCTTCGAATACTCTTATAAATTCTTCACCGATAATCTTACGCTTCTTCTCAGGGTCATCAACACCTTCAAGCTTTGAAAGAAAACGCTCCTGTGCGTTTACACGGATTAAATTCATATCAAATTGCTCTCTGAAAACCTGCTCAACCTCGTCACCCTCATTTTTTCTGAGCATACCGTGGTCAACAAAAATACAGGTAAGCTGTTTACCTACAGCCTTGTGTATAAGCACAGCAGCAACTGATGAATCAACACCACCTGAAAGACCGCAAAGAACTTTTTTATCACCAATTTTCTTCTTCAGGCTTTCGATTGTAGTTGTAACAAATGATGACATTTCCCAATCACCACTACATTCACAAACATCAAACAAAAAGTTCTTAAGCATCTGTGTACCTTCAACTGTGTGCTGAACCTCAGGATGGAACTGCATTGCATACAGCTTTTTATCAACATTAGCCATAGCAGCAACAGGACAATCTGCACTGTGTGCTGTAATCTCAAAACCAGCAGGAACTTTTGAGATATAGTCTGTATGGCTCATCCATACAATACTCTTTTCTGAAACATTGCTGAACATACCGCTGTTTGTATTAAAAACAACCTCTGTATTGCCATATTCTTTAACAGTAGAACTTGACACTTCACCACCACAAAGGTTAGCCATCATCTGGGCACCATAGCAAATTCCAAGTACAGGAATACCACTATCAAAAAGTGCAGGGTCACACTTAGGTGCATTATCTACATAAACACTGTTTGGACCACCTGAGAAAATTACACCTTTATAACCAAGTTTTTTTATTTCCTCTGCAGTTGTTTTATAGGATTTAATTTCACAATAAACATTCTGTTCACGAACTCGTCTTGCAATAAGCTGTGCATATTGTCCACCGAAGTCCATAATTAATATTGCTTCACTTTTAATATTCATAAGCTCACCACTTATCTATAAATTATATTCTCTCTCTTTGCACCATTTGATACAATAGTAATAGGTACACCAATATGCTTTTCTGCAAACTCAATATAATTTTTGCAATTCTCAGGCAAATCCTCGTACTTAGTAATGTGAGAAATATCACACTTCCAACCTGGAAGTACCTCAAGAATAGGCTTTGCTCTTTTTAGCTTTGTTGTTGAAGGGAAATAGTCAATTCTTTCACCATCAAGTTCATAAGCTACGCATACAGGAATCTCATCAAGATATCCTAATACATCAAGAACTGTAAATGCAACCTGTGTTGCACCCTGAACTCTACAGCCGTAACGTGTAGCAACAAGGTCAAGCCAACCCATTCTTCTTGGTCTGCCTGTTGTTGCACCGTATTCACCGCCGTCACCGCCACGTCTTCTTAGCTCGTCTGCTTCCTCACCAAAAATTTCAGAAACAAACTCACCTGCACCTACCGCACTTGAATAAGCCTTTACAACTGTAACAATTTCCTTAATCTCGTATGGAGGCAAACCTGCACCTACTGCACCGTAACCAGCTATTGTATTTGATGATGTAACCATTGGATATATACCAAAGTCTGTATCTTTTAAAGCACCAAGCTGACCTTCAAGAAGGATATTTTTGCCTGCTCTTACTGCGTCATATGTAAATGAGAAAGTATCTGCAACATATGGTGCAAGCATTTCCTTATATTCCATAAGCTTATCAAAAATTTCCTGCTCTGTGATTGGCTCTTTATTATAAAGGTTCTTTAGAGTAGCATTCTTAATTTCAAGAACTCTCTTGATTTTATCCTTTAGTGTATCAACATCATCATAAAGTTCATTAACCTGAAAGCCTATTTTTGAATATTTATCAGCATAGAATGGTGCTATACCACTCTTTGTTGAACCAAATGAATTTTTGCCAAGGCGTTCTTCTTCATAACAGTCAAAAGCAATGTGATAAGGCATTACAATTTGTGCTCTGTCAGAAATAAGAATGTTCGGCTTTGGTACATTACGCTCTTCAAGTTCCTTCATTTCTTTAACGAAGTTTTCAACACTAAGAGCAATACCATTGCCTATAATATTTGTAATATGGCTATGGAATACACCTGATGGTAACTGATGCAGTGCAAACTTACCATAATTATTTACGATAGTATGACCTGCGTTACTACCACCCTGAAAACGAATAACAATATCAGACTCAGACGCAAGAACGTCAGTAATCTTACCCTTACCTTCGTCACCCCAGTTAGCACCTACAATGGCTTTTACCATTTAATATTCACTCCTTAATAATTAAAGGTTTGTTTTATACATAATACCATTTTAACTATATTTTAAATGGTATTATGTATATATTTTTATTATACATTAATCTCTGCTTGCTCTGTAGCAAGGTCGCTGTACGGTGCCAAAGCCGGCTGTACAACTTCTCTTAAAAATTCCTCTGTCTGTTGAGGAGCACGTCCAACGTACTTTTCGGGAGAAATAATTGAAACTAATTCATCAAGAGTTACACCAAATGCTTCATCGTTTGCAATTCTCTCAAGAAGGTCGTTTTCTCCACCCTCTTCTTTAATAACCTTAGATGCTGCCATAGAATGTACTCTGATTCTCTCGTGAAGTACCTGTCTGTCTGCACCTCTCTTTACAGCATCCATCATAATATTTTCTGTAGCCATAAAAGGAAGTTCTTTTCTTAATCTCTGCTCAATAACCTTTTCGTAAACAACCAGACCATCTGCAACATTTGCATAAAGGTTAAGAATAGCATCTACACCTAAAAATGCTTCAGCTACACTTATACGCTTATTTGCACTGTCATCAAGAGTTCTTTCAAACCATTGAGTAGCAGCTGTAATTGCAGGATTAAGAACATCGCACATTACATATCTTGAAAGAGATGTAATTCTCTCTGACCTCATAGGATTACGCTTATAAGCCATTGCAGAAGAACCAATCTGATTCTTTTCAAAAGGCTCTTCAACTTCTTTTAGATGTTGTAAAAGTCTTATATCATTTGAAAACTTAGAAGCTGACTGTGCAATACCACTCAATACAGACAAGAACTGAGAATCAAGCTTACGAGAATATGTTTGTCCGGAAACGGCAAAACAACCGTTGTAACCCATTTTCTCAGCAATTCTTCTATCAAGCTCACGGCACTTTTCGTGGTCACCTTCAAACAACTCTAAAAAGCTTGCCTGTGTACCTGTTGTACCCTTTGAACCTAACAATTTAGCTTTAGACAGCTGATACTCAACATCTTCAAGGTCCATAAGTAAATCCTGAATCCAAAGTGTTGCTCTTTTACCTACTGTTGTAGGCTGTGCAGGCTGAAAATGTGTAAAACCAAGTGTTGGCAAATTTTTATATTTATCAGCAAACTCAGAAAGGTTACGGATAACTGTAACAAGCTTATTTCTTATAAGCTTCATAGCCTCTGTCATAATGATAATATCTGTATTATCACCAACATAGCAAGATGTAGCACCCAAGTGGATAATACCCTTTGCCTTTGGACACTGCACACCATAAGCATAAACGTGTGACATTACGTCGTGACGAACAAGCTTTTCTCTTTCTTCTGCAACCTCATAGTTTATGTTGTCTGCATTTGCTTTTAGCTCATCAATCTGCTCCTGTGTAACAGGCAAACCAAGCTCCATTTCTGTCTCAGCAAGTGCAATCCATAATTTACGCCATGTACGGAATTTCATATCAGGCGAAAAAATATATTTCATTTCTTTGTCACAATATCTTGATGATAAGGGTGATTCATAAGTATCTTTCATCGTAAAACCCTCCTGTTATTTTTTAGCTTTTATTTCAAGACCGCCACGCTCT
Organism: Acutalibacteraceae bacterium; assembly: GCA_036306965.1. Lineage (GTDB taxonomy): Bacteria > Bacillota > Clostridia > Oscillospirales > Acutalibacteraceae > CAG-964. The sequence goes on along the minus strand of JAXJYN010000040.1, from coordinate 26,110 downwards.
TTGCCTTCAAGCATTTTCTGCGTAGTTGGTGCGGGATATTTACCTGTAAAACAACCGTCACAGTAACCGCAACCCTTGTGCATAAGCATTTCGGGCAGATATTCAACAGGTAAAAATCCAATAGAATCAGCACCGGCAATCTGTCCAATTTCTTCTATTGTGTGATTGCAGGCAATAAGTTCTTCTCTTGATGGAATATCAGTGCCATAGTAGCAAGGCCACATAAACGGCGGTGAACTTATTCTTAGGTGAACTTCTGTAGCACCTGCATCTCTCAACATTTTAACAATACGGTCGCAGGTTGTACCACGAACAATCGAGTCATCTATCATAACCACACGCTTACCTTTTACAGAAGTGCCAAGAGGGTTAAGCTTAATACGAACACTCTTAACTCTTTCTTTCTGGCTTGGCTTGATAAATGTACGTCCTATATAGTTGTTCTTTACAATACCTTTTTCATAAGGAATACCTGATTCTTCGCTATAACCAATAGCGGCATCTATACCAGATTCGGGAACGCCAATAACCAAATCAGCATCAACAGGAAACTCTCTTGCAAGAATACGTCCTGCCTGCTTACGAGATTCGTATACGCTTATACCGTCAATAACAGAATCTGTGCGAGCAAAATAGATATACTCAAATACACACAATCCCTTTTTGCCACCGCAATGGTCTTTTATGGAACGTACTCCGTCTTCATCAACAACCACAATTTCGCCTGGTTCAACATCACGCACAAACTCTGCACCGCAAGCATCTAAAGCACAGGTTTCGCTGGCAAAAACGTAAGTTCCGTTAATTTTACCCATAACAAGCGGTCTGAAACCATATGGGTCACGAGCCGCGATAAGCTTTCTGGGACTCATAACCAACAGAGAATATGCACCGTTAATCTGGTACATTGCACGTTTTACAGCTTCTTCAACAGAATGACTCTTTATTCTTTCTCTGGCAATTATATAAGCAATCACCTCTGAATCTATTGTCGTCTGAAAAATAGCACCACGATGCTCAAGCTCACGTCTTATTTCTACTGCATTTGTAAGGTTGCCGTTGTGAGCAATAGCAATTACACCCTTAACATAACGCATAACAAGAGGCTGAGAGTTTTCTCTTACACTTCCGCCTGCTGTAGAATATCTTACATGAGAAACAGCCATTTGTCCCGGGAGAGAATCTAGAAGTTTATTGTTGAAAACCTCCGACACCAATCCCATATCCTTGTGGTAATCAATTACACCGTAGTCGTTTACAGCAATACCACAACTTTCCTGACCTCTGTGCTGTAAGGCTAAAAGACCATTATAGCAAGCATATGCAGGATTAAGCGTACCGTCGCTGTAAATACCGAATACGCCACATTCCTCGTGTAGCCCTTCGCAGGGAACACCATCAAAATTACGAGCCAATATTAAGTCACCTCATGACAAAATTAAAATTGGTTTATATATTATAATAAGTTACTTTTAAAATTAAGCCAAACCAATACGCTTCATAACTTCAGCATAAGCTTCTTCTACACCGCCCATATCTCTGCGGAAACGGTCTTTATCAAGTTTTTCCTGAGTATTTACATCCCAGAAACGGCAGGTATCAGGAGAAATTTCGTCGGCAAGGATAATATCACCCTTGTAACGGCCAAACTCAAGTTTGAAGTCGATAAGGTCAATATTTACACTCTTAAAGAAGTCGCATAGGATTTCGTTGATTTTCAAAGCCATATCACTGATTTTCTCAACTTCCTCTTTTGTTGCAAGCTCAGCAGCAAGAATATGATACTCATTTACAATAGGGTCGCCCAAGTCATCATTCTTATAGCAAAACTCAAGAACAGTTGTTTTCATTGGAGTACCTTCAGGCAAACCAAGTCTTTTTGACAAACTGCCTGCTGCCTTATTTCTTACAATAACTTCCAAAGGAACTATCTGAACCTTTTTAACTACTGTATCACGGTCGTTAAGTTCTTCAACAAAGTGTGTTGGAATACCCTTTTCCTCAAGCATTTTGCAAAGGTAGTTAGACATCTTGTTATTAACAACGCCCTTACCAACAATTGTACCCTTTTTTAATCCATTGAATGCTGTAGCGTCATCTTTGTATGATACAATACAGCAATCAGGGTCATCAGTTGCGAATACCTTTTTAGCTTTACCTTCGTATAGTTGCTCAGTTCTTTCCATTTTATTGTCCTCCTTAAGAATTGTTGAAAAAAGAAATACAAATACAAACTATATTATACCTTAAACAAAATTCATTGGCAATAGTTTAATAAATATTTTTAGTGTTAATTGTTGCATTATAGTAACAGTTGGATTTTCTTAAAAGACTTGATAAATATATTTGTATTTTTGATTATGAAATTAACATAACAGCACATATAAAAAAATGCTTGACAACTATATCGCACTGTGATATATTAAATACATCGAAGTTCGATGTATCGCAATACAATATTTATTATGTTTTATAAACAGGAGGAAATATGGACGAACGAATTAAGCGTGTGTATATTCCTATGACAGAAACAGGATTTTATATCTTGTTCTGCTTACAGAAAAAAATGCACGGCTACAATGTAGGAAAACAGGTTAAAGAAATGACAAACGGAGAAGTAACAATAAGTCCCGGAACAATGTATGGCAGTTTATCAAAAATGGAAAAGGACGGACTTATAAAATTTGTTTGTGAGGAAGAAAAAAGGAAGCTTTATATCATTACAGAGCTTGGAAAACAAATTCTTGACATAGAGATAAAACGAATTGAGAGACTATATAAAAATAGCAAAGGAGAGATATACAATGGCAAATAAACTAAAAAAAGAATTTCACGCTTTTTTGTTATCTGATTATGAAAAAGAAGAAGAATATCTGCGTAAAATGCACAACAAAGGCTACAAGCTGGTAAAGGTTAAACTACCCGGATTTTATTATTTTGAAAAATGCGAGCCTGAAGATGTAGTATACAGACTAGATTTTAACCCACAAAAAATAACAGATAAACAAAACTATTTACAGATGTATGAGGATTACGGTTGGGAATATATGCAGGATTTAAATGAGTTCAGCTATTTCAGAAAAGCATCAAATAATGTTGATGATAAAGATATAGAAATATTCAGTGATAGTGAATCAAGACTTGATATGATGAAAAGAATTATTACAAAGCGAATGATACCTCTTATGATTATTTTTCTGTTATGTGTATTACCTCAAATAATTAATATGATAGATATTATTTATGAAAATTTATATAGTCCTTTTAATATATTTTCGGTTGTATTTTGCATACTATGGATAATGATTTTTATAATGTATCTGTGTATGTTTGTACATTGTGGAAAAGGATTTTATAAACTAAAAAAGAAATATTCAAATAAGAATGATTAGTGGCTGTTTGAAAAATCAAAAGCACTGTCTATTTTGCCCCGAAAGCAGTGCCTTCAGCGTTGAAAATCCTCGAAATACGACAGTATTTCTGTGGTTTTCGCCTTGAAATCACTCGCTTTGAAACAAAAATCCAGCACTTTTTCTTTTTTCAAACAAGTCCTAATATAAAATCGCTATAAATATTTTTGGTTGACAACATTAAAAATATATATTAAAATAACTGATGTGAGTAGGCTGAACGGCTGCGGGTTACAATGCCGAAAGGCAGTACCCGAGGAAAGTCCGGGCTCCACAGGGCAAGAATAACGGCTAACGGCCGCCGGGGGTGACCCTAGGGAAAGTGCAACAGAGATATACCGCCGATTTTATCGGTAAGGGTGGAAAGGCGAGGTAAGAGCTCACCGGCGTTAAGGAGACTTAACGGCCCTGTAAACCCTATTCGGAGCAACACCGTGGAAAGACATTATGTATTGGCCCGATACGTCTTAGGAGGTGGCATTGAGCAGTTTCGGCAACGAACTGCCAAGATAGATAGTCGTTCACGACAGAACTCGGCTTACAGGCTTAGTCACATCTTATATGAGTATTTTGTTGGCATATGCCATAGCAAAGTAAATTCCCACCATAGTGCTTGGTGGGAATTTTGCTTTAACTAAAAAAGAATCCCAACCTTTCACAATCACGAAAGGTTGGGATTTATTACTTCAATTCATTTTCTGCCATATTTAAAGCATCGGCTATAGTTTTATCCATATCAAAATATTTGTACTGTCCTAAACGTCCGCCAAAAATTACATTTTCTTCCTGTTTTGCTTTTTCTGCATACTTAGCATAGAGTGTATTATTTTTTTCATCATTAACAGGGTAATACGCTTCTTCTCCCTGTTTCCACTGCATTGGATACTCTTTTGTTACAATAGTTTTTGGCTGTATTCCAAATTCAAAATGCTTATGCTCAATTATTCTTGTATACGGAACACTTGCCTCTGTGTAGTTTACAACAGCATTTCCTTGATAATTCTCTGTTTCAAGTGTTTCTGTTTCAAAACGCAGACTTCTGTACTCCAATTCACCAAAACAATAATCAAAGTATGTATCAATCTGACCTGTATAGAGTATTTTATCCGCTATACCTTTATTTTCTTTTATAAATTCAAAATAATCTGTATCAAGCTGAACATCACAGCCATTAAGCATTTTTTCTATAATCTGAGTATATCCGCCAACAGGTATACCCTGATATACATCATTAAAATATCTGTTGTCATATGTATAACGAACAGGCAGTCTTTTAATGATAAATGGTGGAAGTTCATTACAAGGTCTTCCCCATTGCTTTTCTGTATAACCCTTTACAAGCTTTTCGTAAATATCCTTACCTACCAAATAAATTGCTTGTTCCTCTAAATTCTGAGGATTGGTTATACCACATTCACTAATTTGAGAACTTATTTTTTCTTTAGCTTGCTGTGGTGTTGTTATTCCCCACATTTTACTGAATGTATTCATATTGAATGGCATATTGTAAATTTCGTTTTTATAACGTGCAACAGGCATATTTATAAAACCGTTGAAATCTGCAAACTTATTTACAAACTCCCATATTTTCTTATCTGATGTATGGAAAATATGAGCACCGTATTTATGAACCTGTATTCCCTCACATTCTTGTGTATATACATTTCCGCCAATATGACTGCGTTTATCTATTACAAGACATTTCTTTCCTTTTTGGTTTGCCATATATGCAAATGTTGCACCGTACAATCCGGCACCAACTATTAAATAATCATACTTCAAAATATTCACTCCTCAAAATAACACAATCAATTTACTTTGTAAATTGATTACTTAATAACTGAACACCATTTTTTCAAATGGTGTTCAGTATAACACATTATCCGTTTGCAATAACTTTTTCAGATTTTTCGCTTTTATGATTTTTAGTAATGTAAAATACAGCTGTAGTAACTGCACCAATCAACAATGGCAAATAAAAACTTACGCCTCTTGTTATAAGAACAGATGCTGCCAGATATGCACCACTGAATGTTGTACAAAATACTGTTTGATACATAAGCTCTGATATTCCCTGCGAACCTGGCAACGGTAGCAAATCCACCGCAACATAAACACTTGCCTGCAAAACAGTGATAATAACTACATCTTTTTCGTTTAACCCCATACCTCTATAAATAAGGTAGGTAACAAAGAAAATACTGCAACGCTGAATAACTGTAAATATAGTTGTTATTATTATAGGCTTAACATTCTTTACAAAGTGCATTACAGCACTGTTATATTCATACGCTATATTTGTGAGCTTACGCACTCTGTCAAGTGAGGGTTTGAGTATGTGTATTCTTACCAACCCACGTTCACACTTACGCAATATCTTTTTAACCACATTAGGGTTAATCATTAAAAACAGCAAAACAATAACTACAACAAAATTAAGTGCCAGACCAAAATAAAATAAATAGATATATCCCTGTAAATATGTTTTTAATGTATTATTAAAAACTATACCTATAACTACACCTATAAGTACCAACACAAATTTATAAAGTGTTGCTACTATGGTAAGGGCAACTGTTGAGTCCGCTATTTTTATTTTATCCTTACTCATATAGTAAAGCTGCATAGGCTGTCCACCTGAGGCAGATGGTGTTATTCCTGAAAAGAAGAATCCCACAAACGAATAACCTATACAATTTAAAAGTGAAACTTTGCTTTTTAACGCTTTAAGCAAGTACCAAATCATAAAACCTTCGGCACACACAAAAAACAATGCTGCAACAACAGCAAGTATCAACCATTGGGGTTGAAGACTGAGTATAGCATTCCACACCGCTGTAATATCGTTGTCCTTTAATATTACCCATAATGTAACAACTATAAGCAGTGCAAGCAAAATCATCCCCAACACATTTTTATTAATATTCTTTAATTTTTTCATATAACACTCATTCCATATTTTTTTGCGGTGCTATTAACCTTACACCATACTCTATAGGCTTTAAACGAATGTATTCATCTACCAGAGGTTTTATAGAACCTTCATAAATATACGGCAAATTCAAATCATAAAAATCCCTTGGTGTAACAAGCGAAAAATGCTTATCAAAAAGCTTTATACCGTTTTCTTCCAGAAGTCGGCTTGTAAAAGAAGAACAAGTATAACGATTTTTCTGATAAAAAGGCTTGTTAAACAACAAAAAGGGTAACCCTAAAATACAATAGTGATACTTAAACCTGTTTCTGTAATATTCCTCAAGTTGTTTTTTTATATTATTCTTCTGTTCTTTTGTACACTCTATGTATGAAATTCTATACTTTGCTGTAGGAAATTTTCTGTGTATCTTCACAAGGTCTTCCCTCTCAAAGCCAGAAAAAAATGCTACAGACGGGTGTCGTCTACCGAAGCTATAAGCTTCCATCAAATTTTCATCCAAAGACAGCACAACGTGAACATAGTTCATCTTTACAACACGTCTTATCATAGAGGCAAACAAGCCCGGAGTATCAACATATGCAATATATAATTTTTCCATTATCAATATACCATCCTTTTTAATTCGGGTGTGTAATGTCCTATCTTTTTTGTTATTTTAATTGAATTTATATATCGAATGTGCCAGCTTGTAGCCACCCATAGTAATTTTATTGCCTACTTTGCCACAAGGAAGATATGTGCCTCCACTTAAAGTACGATACTTCAACTGCTTGTACAACTTGTAATCGCTTATTTTTACAGTATCCCAAAGGTCTTTTCTCTTAGCCATAGCTTCAGGAGTATCTATCATAATCAGATGTATACACGAAATAGTCATCATAATTGATAGATTTCTTACTAAATATTTTCTTAATTTTTTAGGAGCATTTCTTTCCTGTTCAGTTGTAACTCTGTCTAAAACCATTTTAGTTACTTTAATCTGTTGGTCAATACGCTTCATCATTACTTTTTCATTGACAGACTGGTCTTCTCTGCCAATAAAGTAATGGTATAAATCCATATCAAGATAGCAAATAGTCTTAACATAAGAAAGAGGCTGATGTGTAAAGATATTGTCAACATAGAATGTATGCTTGGGCAATACAACACCAGACTCTCTTAAAACATCTGTACGGAACATTGTTGCGTGCATAATTATATATTGTGATGGTGCAAACTTGCCAATATCATCCCAACCCATAATTTCATTTTCTTTAAATACATTTCTGAAAGCCATTGATTTGGCTACATTCTCATACAAATGGTCATAAACATAATTACAGACTACAAGGTCAATTCTTGTATTATTGCTATGCCACTCTTTTAACTTACTGAGAAGTTTCTTAAGATTTTTGGTATCTAGCCAATCATCTGAATCCACTACCTTCAGATACTGTCCTGTAGCCAATTCCAAACCTGTATTTACAGCCGAACCATGACCACCGTTTTCTTTGTGTACAACTCTTACTGTGTTTGGATATTTTTCTTTATAACCATCAGCTATTTCTGCTGTTCTGTCTGACGAACCATCATTTACAATTATAATCTCAACCTCATCATTATCAGGCATCAATGTATCTACACAGCGTTCAAGATAATCCTGTGAATTATAGCTTGGTACAACAAATGTAATATATTTCATATAATAATTGCTCCTAATCTATACCTTATCATTTTCAATCCACATTAACAATATACTTTGTTAACTCATAATTTCTATTATACAAAAAAAGCCATCAAATGTCTAACTAATTACACAAATAAAATATTTTTTTATATTTTGTTTAGAATTAACCGCAAATATACACTAAAGTTATATAAACATAACTATTTATTTCCATTAATCCCTATATTTAGTTATTATCATTTCTGCACATTTAATTCCATCTACTGCCGCTGACATAATTCCACCTGCGTAGCCTGCACCTTCACCGCAAGGATAAAGTCCCTGTACTCCTATACTTTCCATATTCTTACCACGGATAATTCGCACAGGTGATGAGCTTCTTGTTTCTACTGCTGTAAGAATTGCATCACCATTTGCGAAACCGTTCAAACGTAGGTCAAGCTGTTTAATTCCCTGCTCCAATGACTCAGTAATATACTCGGGCAAACAATTATGAATATCTGCCATAGTAACACCTGCTGTATAACTTGGAATTACACTTCCAAACGTGGTTGTCTTTCTTCTGTGCATAAAATCTGCTACACGCTGAACAGGTGCTTTATAGCTACCCTCACCAAGTACAAAAGCTTTTTCCTCAAGCTTTCTTTGTAACTCTACGCCTGCAAGAACATCTTCACTACCAAAATCATTTGGGTTAACTCCTACAAGCAAAGCACTGTTAGCATTAACCTCTGCTCTTGCAAATTTACTCATACCATTTGTGACAAGTCGATTTTCTTCGCTTGCAGCAGCAACAACAGTACCACCGGGACACATACAGAATGTGTACACACCTCTGCCATTTTCAAGGTGTACAGCAAGCTTATAGTCAGCCGCACCCAAGCTTCCTTTTCCAGCAAAATCTCCATATTGTGTTTTGTTTATTTCACTTTGCAAATGTTCAATTCTTGCACCCACAGAAAATGGCTTTTGCTCCATAGGAATATTAAGATTGTTAATCATTTCAAAAGTATCTCTTGCACTGTGACCCAAAGCAAGCACAAGATTATCACATTCAATAATCTCTCTACCATCTTTGGTATTTACAACAATTTTGCACACCTTATTGTCATTTATAATTATATCTGTCAGTTGTGTTTCAAAAAGAACTTTTCCACCAAGTCTTATAATCTCATTGCGGATATTTTTAACGGCTACAGGAAGCCTGTCTGTTCCTATATGTGGCTTTGCGTTGTATAAAATCTCTTTTGGAGCACCGTGCTTAACAAATTCCATAAGAACCTTTTTAGCTCTTATATCTTTAGTACCTGTGTTCAACTTTCCGTCCGAAAAAGTTCCTGCACCACCTTCACCAAACTGTACATTTGAGTTTGTGTTGAGTATACCTGTATTCCAAAAGCTTTCAACATCTTTTTGTCTTTCTTCCACACACTTTCCACGTTCTATCACTATAGGACAAGCACCTGATTGAGCCAACACCAAACCACAAAACAGTCCTGCCGGCCCTGCACCAATTACAACGGGCGACAGCTTAGGTTTATTTACTTTTTTTGTATAGTATTCATATGGCTTAACCAAAGCAACTCCAAGTTTTTTATTTTTCTTTATCACTTCGGTTTCTCTTATATACTTCTCATCTATAGTGACATCAACAGTTGCAGTATAATGAACATTATGTTTTTTTCGTGCATCTACTGACAGTTTTACAAATTGAAATTCCAAAATTGCTTTCTGTGGTATTTTCAACATTTTTGCAATTTCTGTCAATACTAACTTTTCAGTATAGTCCACAGGTAATTTTACATTACTTAGTTTAACCATTTGACACCACCATATTTCTTACAATATTTTCTGCCGTAATTATACCACTGCACCAAGCCCAATGCAAATTATAACCACCACAAATACCATCTACATCTGCAAATTCACCTATAATATATAAGTTTTTATGCTTTTTGCTTTCCATAGAATGAAAATTAATTTCATCTGAAACTACACCGCCTGCTGTTACCTGTGCATTGTCAAAACTGCTTTTTGCAGATGGTGTAAACTCCCAATGCTTTAAAATTAATGCAAGCTTTTCTATTTCCTTTTTGGTCAGTTCTGCTGTTTTTCGGTTGAGATTATTTATATTACATTCTTTAAAAATTGCTATTGCAACTTTCCTGTGTAAAAAGCCATCGAAAAACTTCTCAATAGAATAACCGCCAAACTGTTCAGCTCTCTCCATAATTATACTTTTACATTGCTCTGCTGTGTAGTTCGGCATTATATCAAGAACTAACTTTACAGAATTAGTTTTTTTACCATTAACTGTACCACATATAAAATATTCATTAATCATTCGGGATAATTGAAAAACACATATACCACTAAGTGCATTATTTGCAAACTGTATTTCACCGGATTGAGTTTCTACTATTTTATTATCAGCCAAAAGGAATACATTGCCCTTTATTCTTATACCCTTTAGCATATTCAAAGATTTATTACTGCAATTAACACTTACAAGCGACGGCAACAACGGTGTTACTTTTATATTTAGCTTTTTCAATAAGGTATAACCCAAACCATCTGTACTTAGTTTAGGACTTGCTTTACCACCACAAGCCAGAACAACATATTTTGCAGACACCTTTAGTTTCTCCCCACAAAGAAGTACATAACCATTTTTATTTTCTTTTACATCTGTAACAGTAGTTTCACACAATTCTATAACACCTTTTGACAGAATATAATTTCTCATAGAATCAAGAACGGACGAAACATTATTGCTTACAGGGTACACTCTGCCCTCTGCATCACTTACTGTTATCAAGCCTATCTTCTGAAAATAATATGTAATATATTCACAACTATATTTTTTGAAAATCTTATTTGCATATTGCTTTCCCGTGCCGTAATATGCACTGTCAAAAATATTAGAATTTGATAAATTACATCTGCCATTACCCGTTGCCATAAGCTTTTTACCTGTGCGGTTATGATGCTCCAGTATAACAGTTTTACATTTAACTCCGCTTCTGGCAAGTGCTACTGCTGTCATTAAACCTGACGCACCTCCGCCTACTATAGCAACATCACATTTTATAAAATCCATATAAACACATCTTTTCTTAACATAACAATACCCACTGTGACAAACGTCCCGTGGGTATCATAAAATCATATTTTATTTTGCTTTTACAGCGTGTTTTGGCTCTTGCTTACTTTGATTCTTTTCCATAAATACTTTTAAGAACTGCAAACCTATTATAATAGCACCACCTATTAAGAAGAACAGTATACTAAATGTACCTACACTTAAAGTAGGCAGGTCAAATGAGCCAAAGAATGTCATTGCAGTTTGTGGTGTATCAAGTGTTTCAGGACCTTTTACTATAGCAACAAGAGAACCTACCATCAAACCAAGGATAAAATACATAGTAGCTGAACGAGCCTTTTCAAGTGCAAGCTTAACAAGCTTAATAAAAAGAACAATGCCAATAATTACACCAAGTGCAAAAACTATAACTGTTGGAAGAACATCAAAATTAAGATGTAAAAGTTCTTTAACAGATGAAATAACTGTCATATACACGCCCATAATAAGTAAGATTGTAGAACCTGAAATACCCGGAAGAACCATTGCAGAAATTCCCAGCATACCAGACAGGAACAAATAGGCATATGAACCAAAGTTCATAGAATTTTCGCCTGATGAAACACTTGCTGATGAATTAAACATTGTAAGTGCAACAACCAACGCAATGCCTATAACAGTAAAAATTATGTTATAATATTTACCCTTCATAGCTTCCTTTTCATCTCTGATGATAATAGGAATTGAAAAAACTATAAAACCAAGAAACAATGAACTTATAACATAGATACGAGATTCAAACACACTTGTAAGAACAAGTATTGCAAGCATCATACCTATTACCCAACCAATGCCAAGCTTTATAAGAAACTTAATTGCATCAATCTTCTCTTGCTTTTTGCCTGTAACAAGTGCGTCTAGCGATGAAATAAACTGGTCATAAAAACCAAGAATAAAGGCGATTGAACCGCCCGAAACGCCGGGTACACTGTCAGCAAGTGCCATAAGAAAGCCACCGATACTGTACATAGATTATACCTCTCTTTGTAAAATATTAAATTATAAAAATAAATATCTAGCTTTTATGCTAAAAATTAACTAGTTCATTATAGCTTAAATATGGCAAAAAAGGCAATAGCTTTATTATACAAATTTAATATTGACAGCCTTTAAATTATCAACTAAAATAAATAACAGAATATGTACAAATTGTTACATAATATATTTTAACCAGACTTAATACAGTATAAATGGAGATTTTATGATAAAAGCAATCACTTTAAGTAAAAACACTGTAATTAAAGTTATTTTTACCATTTTAACAGTGTTACTTACATTATTTATATGGTTACATTCGCTTACTCCTGCTGAACAGTCAAGTGAAGAAAGTGACTTTGTACTTGAATTTGTCAACTCAATCCTTAACAATATTAATATAAATGCAAATATAAGCAGCTTTATTGTTCGTAAAGCTGCACATTTTTTGGAATTTACAGCGTTGGGTTTATTTGTAACTGCTACAGCAACACGATATGAGCCAAATATAAAAAAATGTATTTTTCACATTTTATTTATTCTGCTTGCTGTACCTGTTACAGATGAAGCCTTGCAATATCTTGCACCTGAAAGAAGTCCACAAATAAGTGATGTCTTATTGAACTTTTCAGGTTGTATTACAGGCTTGTTGCTTACTGTTATATTGTTATGGATTATAAAAACTTTAAAAAACAAAAAAGGATTAAAAGGGATGTGATTTGATGGAAGAATTAAAAGAAAACAAAATGGGAACTACTCCTGTATTCAGGTTGATAATGAATATGTCATTACCTGCAATGTTCTCTATGATAGTACAAGCTTTATACAACATTGTAGACAGTATATTCGTTTCGCAGTACAGTATGGACGGTCTTACAGCAGTTTCGTTGGCTTATCCGTTGCAGATGTTGCTTATTTCCGTAGCAGTTGGTACAGGTGTAGGTATTAATTCACTTGTATCAAGAAAGCTGGGTGAAAAAAATCAGAATGAAGCAAACAGTACAGCTACTCACGGTTTACTGCTTGGTATATTCAACTGGGTTATATTTCTTATTCTTGGTTTAACAATAGTAAAACCATTTATAACAAGCTTTACTGATAACCCTGAAATTGCACAAATGGGCATTGACTACTTATCTGTAGTAATGATATATTCATTTGGTTCATTTATTGAAGTTATTATTGAAAAAACCTTGCAAGCAACAGGTGATATGATTTTCCCAATGTTGTTTATGTTAACAGGTACAATTACAAATATTATTCTTGACCCTGTTTTTATTTTTACACTGGATATGGGTGTAAAAGGTGCGGCAATAGCTACCGTTATAGGACAGATACTTTCAATGGTATTTGCATTGATAGTTCTGTTTGTAAAAAAACACGCTATACATATTACCTTTAAGAAATTCAAATTTTCATTTGCAACTGTAAAAAATATATATGCTGTTGGAATCCCTTCTATTATAATGCAATCTATTACCTCTGTAATGCTTGTTCTTGTAAATGGTATTCTTACAAGATTTTCAAACTCAGAAATTGCAATATCTGTGCTTAACATTTACTACAAGCTACAGTCATTTATCTTTATGCCTTGCTTTGGTTTAAACCAAGGTTTATTGCCTATTATGGGATATAACTATGGTGCAAGAAATAAAAAAAGACTTACAACAGCTTTAAAATATGGATGTTATATTGCAGGTATTATTATGGCTGTAGGAACTATAGTATTTTTGGCTATACCAGATATTCTTATGATGATGTTCAATGCAAGCGGTGAAATGCTTGAGGTTGGTTGTGTAGCACTAAGAATTATCTGCCTGTGCTTTATTCCTGCAGCAATAGGCATAGTATTTACAGGATTCTTCCAGGCAACTGGCCATGGCTTGAGAAGTATGTTGATTTCACTTTTAAGACAGCTTATTATACTTGTACCGGCTGCCCATTTTCTGTCATTTATAAGCCTTGACGCTGTGTGGGTTGCCTTTCCTATAGCAGAAGCATTTTCGCTTATCACAGCGATTATCCTTTTTATAACACTGTATAAAAAGGAAATTCAATATCTTGAAGGAAACAATATAGTAAAAAACCAATAAAAAGCGTTCCAAAACCGAAGGCAGTATCCAACTTTTATTAGGATACTGCCTTCGGTTTTTGTTATGAATTATTCTTAACTTTCTTTTTATGCACAAAGCCTATTCATCAATCCCAATATAGCAAAGCCATATATTATATTGTACTTAGATTGTTTTTGAATAACTTGTAAGTCTATTCAAAGCTTATAAGACCCTTTTCAAGCATTGACTGTGCAGCAAGTAATACGCCAACTCTTGCACTGTGAAAGTTCAATCCGCCCTGCATCCATACCGCATAAGGCTCTCTTAGTGGTGCATCTGCTGAAAGCTCTATGGTAGAGCCAAGTGTAAAAGCACCTGCCGCCATTACCACTTTACTTTCGTAGCCGGGCATATCGGCAGGCTGTGGAGTAACAAAGCTGTCAACAGGGCCACCCTTTTGAATACCCTCGCAAAATGCCACAAGTGCGTTATTTGAACCAAGCTTTAAAAGCTGAATTATATCGCCACGCTTTTCGTTATATCTTGGTGTTGTGTCAAAACCTAATATTTCAAAAAGTGCTGACGCAAAAACAGCTGTTTTTAGTGCTTCTCCTGTTGCGTGAGGTGCGTTGAATGCACCTAAGAAAAGTTCACGGTTAACACCTAATGTTGCACCTTGCTCTTTACCTATACCCGGTGTTGTAAGTCTGTAGGCACACTGCTGAACCAAGTCAGTTTTACCTGCTATATATCCACCTGTTGGTGCAATTCCACCACCTGCGTTTTTTATAAGAGAACCAGCCATTATATCAACACCTTTTGTTAACGGCTGTTCTTTTTCAACAAATTCGCCATAACAGTTGTCAAGCATTACAATAGTATTGGGTGCTTTTTTCTTTGCTATTTCTGCTATTTTTGCTATTTCATCAATAAGCAGTGACGGACGAAGTTCATATCCTCTTGAACGCTGTATGTAAACCATTTTCAAATCAGGTGTTATTGCTTTTTCTATAGCGTTGTAGTCGGGCTTACCGTCACTTGTCAGTTTAACCTCATCATAGATTATACCAAAATCTTTTAGTGAACCCGAATAGTTGCCTGACAAGCCTATAACGCTCTGCAAAGTATCATAAGGTGTGCCTGTAACAGACAGCATTGTGTCACCGGGACGAAGCATACCAAATAGGGCAACTGTAAGTGCGTGTGTTCCGCACACAAAATTGTGACGAACAAGTGCATCTTCTGCATCAAAAACAGTTGCATAAATTTCATCAAGTGCCTCTCTGCCTCTGTCATCAAAGCCATAACCTGTTGAGGTAGAAAAATGGCTTTCGCTTATTCCTGCTTTTTGAAAAGCATACAGCATTTTTTGTGTGTTATAGTCTTGTATTTCGTCAATCTTGGCAAGCTGGTCTTTTACAAGCTCCATTGCCTTGTCCGCCGATGTAAGTATTTTTTCATCTATATTATAAAAAGGTATATTCATTTTTATTTCCTCTTTCAGTTTATATGTAATATATTCAAATCAGATTTTTACAACTTGTACTGCATAAAGTTTCCGTTTTTTTCAAATCCAAAGTCAGTATAAAGAAGTACACCCATATCAGACGCAGTAATTTGTACTGTTCCACATCCGTATTCTCTTGCCTCGTTTACAACTCTTGATAAAAGTTCCTTTGCAATACCCTTTCTGCGATATTTACTTGATGTAAACATACTTGAAAGTAATCCTATTTTACCGCTTGGACAAGTAAAATAAGGTGGTTTTTCAACAAAAGATATTCCGCTTGTGCCAACAATGTTGTCACCATCAAACGCAAGCCACGACACAAAAGTTCCATCTGCCATATGTCGGGTATAATAATCTTTCAATGCAAATTTAAGGTCTATATCTTCTTTTGCACCTTCCTCTCTCAGCTGGTTAATCCGCATTTCTATAAATGTATCCAATTCATTAACCGTCAACTTCCTGTACCGGATATTCATACTATCCCTCCATACAAAATTCAATATAATTTTATCTGCTCAAATTTTGAAAAATCTTGAAAACCTATTTTGTTGTAAAAAGAAAAATTTTTATTCTGGTCACGGTATAAAAATATATTTTCTTTTCCTTTTAAAATTAAGCTTTCGCATATTTTTGTAACAACAGCCGTACCAAATCCTTGCTTTTTATACTGTGGCAAAGTTGTAACACCTGCAAGCAGTGCTGAATTATTATCAGTGGCAGTTACTACACAACAGCTTACCAAAGTACCATTAAAATAAGCACCCATAATTTCAGAAGCTTGTTTTCGCAAGCGGTGGTTAAGGTCAACATAAAAATCTTCAAACTGTGGCACCTCAAAATCGAGAGAATTATTACTTTGCAGAATTTTATAATACTCGCTTAAATTAACAGCCTCCGATAATTCAAACCCTGTGCTTGATGTTTGCAATCTGTTAAGCTTCATTGCAACTCCTGTTTCTCCGCCATATCCTATACTTTTGCACAATAAAGCTGTTCCACCTGCCAAACGGCACATATCAATAATTTCGTTTACATCTGCATTTTCAAGAATATCTGCAATATATTCACCACCGTATTTCACTATATATGCGGTTATTTTATTGCTGTTATCTGTCTGATACCAAAAACTGCATAGTTTTGGATAAGCTCCGTAAGCTTTTAAAAGTCCCTTTACTCCAACAGCAAAGGGATTTTTTGAATCTGAATTTAAATATTCTTTGGTTATTTTATCATTAATATTAGAAAGATATATCATAGGCTATTGCTCAGTATTTTTTCAGACATCTTATTTATTATATAATATGCAGAATTTAAATCTTCTGCTGATATTAAGCCACAGGATGAATGTAAATATCTGCAAGGCAACGACACCGCCAAAGTTCTTACTCCACCCTTTGAAGTCTGAATAGCACCTGCGTCATTTCCACCTGCTACTGCCTGCTTAAGCTGTACTTTTACATTTGTACCATCTGCACACTTCATAGCCTCGTCTACAAGCTTTTTATCGTATATAGTGCGTCTGTCCATAAATGAGATAACAGCACCACCGCCAACAAAGCAAACCTTTTTATCGTCAGCAACATCAGGAATATCTGCCGCAGTGGTGGTTTCTACAACTATTGCAAAATCAGGGTCAACCGTAAAAGCGGCACATTTTGCACCACGCAAACCTACTTCTTCTTGTACTACAAAAGAAAAGTAGGTATCATACTCAAGTTTAGAGTTAATCATTTCTACCATAATTGCACAGCCAGCACGGTCATCAAGTGCTTTGCCTGTAATAACATCATCTTGCCATAAAAAATCGCAATCAAACTGAACACTGTCACCAAGCGAAACATACTTTTCGGCTTCTTCCTTCGAGCCTGCACCAATGTCAATATACATATTGTCAAGCTTAGGTATGCTTTCACGCTGTTCACCCGAAAGCAAGTGCATAGGTGCAGCACAAACCACACCATTTACATTTTTGCCAACAGTAACGCTTTTACCCATTACAACACGTCTATCTATACCACCAACTTCATCAA
Organism: Acutalibacteraceae bacterium; assembly: GCA_036306965.1. Classification (GTDB taxonomy): domain Bacteria; phylum Bacillota; class Clostridia; order Oscillospirales; family Acutalibacteraceae; genus CAG-964. The sequence goes on along the minus strand of JAXJYN010000040.1, from coordinate 8,385 downwards.
ACTTTAAATATCCACTTGGTGTAATGTGTGTAACAATAAAACCTACCTCATCCATATGAGCAGATATAAGCAGTTTTTTCTGTGGTATTTTCTTACCCTTTTTAAAAACGATAAGGTTTCCCATATTATCAGTGTGATATTCTGCACCTGAATTTTTAATTTCTGAAATTATAATTTCTCGCACTGAATTTTCATCACCTGATATACCGTTTGCATTGCAAAGCTTTTCCAGTAATTCTTTATTCATTTGCAGATACACCTCTTTTCTCAATATATAATGCAATCAATTTTGCTGTAAGCTCAATATCCTCCATATCCACAACCTCAGCCTGAGTGTGCATATTTCTTAAAGGAATGCTTACAAGTGCAGTTTTTATACCGCTTCCTGTAACTGTTATAGCGTCAGCATTTGTACCTGTTACACCGTTCATAACCTCAATTTGATATGGAATATTCTCAGCTTCTGCAATAACTTTCATCTGCTTGAACATATCATTATCAAGAATTGGTGCTGTACCAAGCATAGGGCCTTTTGACATTTCTCCACACTTTTCTGACGGTACACTGGGCTGTGTAGCAAAGCTTACATCTACAACAACAGCACTCTTTGGCATAATTGCAAACGATGCTGTTCTGCTACCTAAAAAGCCTGTTTCTTCCTGACTGCTGAACAAAATTTTCACACAACAGTCAAGCTTTTTTTCGTTAAGTAAATGTGCGACTTTGATAAGTGTTGCTACACCTGCCTTGTTATCAAGTCCGCCAGCTGAAAATCTACTGCCTATTAACTTTTTAGGCTTTGCATAAACTGCTATTTTGTCGCCTAATGCTACATATTTTGTTACTTCTTCTTTAGATAAACCTATATCAATATATATGGAATCTCCAGAAGGTGCTTTGTCTTCTCCTCCGTCTGAAAGATGTGGTGGCAAGCAACATACTATACCACGCAAAGGCTTCTTGCCAAGAACAGTTACAGCACTGCCAAGCAAAACTCTCCTGTCTATTCCACCACAGTTAGCAACCTTTATAAAACCGTTATCATCAATATATGTTACAACAAAACCAATTCTGTCGTTATGTGCATCCAACAAAATAACATCATCACTGTTCACATTACCTATTGTTGCAATTATATTACCGTTATGGTCTGAATTTATTAATGTACCTGTTGGCATTAATTCTTTTATCAAAGATATATTTTCAATTTCACTGCCTGAAACAGTACAGCAGTTGCACAAAGCTGTTAGTATTTTTTCCAAGTTATTCACCCTTTTTAACACTAAACACCATTAAAAAGATTATTTTAATAGTGTTCAGTAGAATTGTAATAATTATTTCAGAGCGTTCACAATACTTTTAAAGTGCTTTCCACGCTCATCAAAGTTTTTATACAGGTCAAAGCTTGCACTTGCAGGTGACATAGAAACAATATCACCCTCAACAGCAACCTCTCTTGCTTTAGCCACAGCTTCTTCCATATTATTTACCTTTATAATAACAGGGTTTCCCTCCGTATAGTTTTCTGCATCTAACACAGCTTTCTCAATTTTAGGTGCTGTTGCACCCATAAGAATAAGACATTTTACTTTATCTACTATTACAGGACCCAGTTCAGCATAAGGGATTTTTTTATCATATCCACCTGCAATAAGTACGATTTTAAAGTCATAAAGTGAGAGTGTACCCAATGCTGTACGGGTAGGACTTGAAGCTATTGAATCGTTGTAATACTTAACACCGTCAAGCTCACGCACAAATTCTGCCCTATGCTCAACACCTGCAAAGCTTTTTGCAACCTTTACAATATTTTCAACATCAACATCATCCCATACAGCAGCAATAGCAGCCATATAATTTTCTACATTGTGCATACCTGGAATTTTAATATCAGTCATATTCATAACTTTAGTTTGTGCACCGTTTTCCGCAAAAATAATTTCTCCGTTTTCATTCAAATAAACACCATTTTCAACCTGTGATTTTCTTGAAAATTTCAGCACTCTACCACGACACTCAGGCGTAAAGCTGTTTGTAATTTCGTTATCCTTATTAAGAACAACTTTAGAAAATGCACTTTGATGAATAATAAGGTTTTTCTTTGAATCAATATACTCCTGCATATCTTTATGAATATCAAGATGGTTAGGTGCAAGATTTGTAACTACTGCTACATCAGGACCTTTACGCATAGAAATAAGCTGAAAGCTTGAAAGCTCAACAACAGCCACATCATTGTAATCAATATTTTCTATCTGTGGCAAAAGTGGTGTACCAATATTACCGCCAAGATGCACCTTTTTACCCTGTGCCTTCAAAATTTCTGCAATAATAGAGGTTGTTGTTGTTTTTCCGTCACTGCCCGTTACAGCATAAATTTTACAAGGGCAAAGTTCAAAGAAGACTTCCATTTCTGATGTTACAACTATACCTTTATTACGCATTTCAACAAGCTCATCCATATAATAACGCATACCAGGAGTTCTGAAAACAATATCTATATCAAGATTTTTCAGATAATCCTCACCCAAACTCAATGTTGCACCTGCCTTTTCAGCTATATCTGCACTTTCTCCAAGCTGTTCTCTTGTACGTCTATCACAGGCTGTTACTACTGCACCATATTTTATAAAAAGCTCAATAAGTGGCAGATTACTTGTACCAATACCACAAAAAGCTATTTTTTTACCATTTATACTTTTAAAGAAATTTTCTATTCTCTTATCCATTTCTACGTCTGCCTTTCTCCAAAAAATTACCAAATATATTATACGTTTTTTGCAGACAAATATCAATGTTTATTTAGGGCAACATCTGCATAATAATATAGTATGTACAGTTAAATTTTTCTTTTAGCCTATTTCTTCATAATAAAAAGGATATTAATTTTAGAATTATTGAATATTTAACTCCTATATAAAATCACTGAAAATAATCAATAAATTTAGCAGAAAAAGTCGAAATATCCTTTGACATTACATACAAAGAGTGATAAAATAATTAACGAATATAGTTTATATTTGTAGTATTTTAGAAAGAGGGAGGAGATAATAATGTTCAATATACCTATGAACACAAAAGGAGCATTAAGTGCCGACAGTTTAACATCATTAAACAATGGTGGAGCAGTTTCAACTCAGGCTCAGCCTATGCAAAATATGCAACCTCAAATGTTTCAGGCTCAGCCTATGCAAAATATGCAACCTCAAATATCTCAGACTCAGCCTATGCAGAATATGCAACCTCAAATGTCTCAGGCTCAGTATACACAGAATATGCAGCCTCAGATGTCTCAGGCTCAGTATACACAGAATATGCAGCCTCAGATGTCTCAGACTCAACCTATGGCAACAAGACAAAGACCTTCTGGTACTGGTGTTCACTTAAAAAAAGGACAAAAAACTTCTTTATCACAAATGAATCCAAATCTATCAGAAATTCAGGTTTGTCTTGGCTGGGATATTTCAAATCAGGCATGCGATTTGGATGCATCAGTATTTATGCTGGGTGACGATAACAAGGTTGTAGGTGATGATTGGTTTGTGTTCTACGGTCAGCCTACCAGTCCCGATGGAAGCATCATACATCGTGGTGACAGCTATGACGGAGCAGAAATTGGCGATGACGAAATAATTGATATTAAATTAAACCAGATAAACCAAATGGTAAAAAAGATTGCTTTTGTAATTACAATAAATGAAGCTCGTGAAAGAAATTTAAACTTCAGTATGGTATCAAACGCATATGTAAGAGTTGTAGATAAATTAACAGGAAAAGAACTTGTTAAGTTTATGTTGACAGATTATTTTTCAAATGTTACCTCAATGGTTGTAGGTGAAGTTTATAACAAAGGTGGACAATGGAGATTTAATCCTGTTGGAAACGGATTTGCAGAAGACCTTGAAGGTCTTTGCAATGTTTACGGTGTTAATGTAGCTGATTAATATAATCCAACCAATTTTCGTCAGAAAATTGATTGGTGGAGTACAAAAATTGTTTTGTACGACCCTTATCCAACCAATTTTCGTTAGAAAATTGATTGGTGGAGTACAAATTGTTTTGTATGACCCTTATCCAACCAATTTTCGCCAGAAAATTGATTGGCGGAGTACAAATTGTTTTGTATGACCCTTATCCAACCAATTTTCGTCAGAAAATTGATTGGTGGAGTACAAATTGTTTTGTATGACCCTTATCCAACCAATTTTCGTCAGAAAATTGATTGGTGGAGTACAAATTGTTTTGTATGACCCTTAAATTACAAAGTTAATAACATAAAAATATATAAATAAAACATATTAAAGGAGAAGTTATTAAATGCTTAAGCTAGAAACTTTAAATGAGTTAACACTTAAAGTTACCTCACAAGGCGGTGGAGATGTTCTTTACACTAAAGCAGGTTCATTTATTTGTGGTGAATGTTACGGTGGAAAGAATTATCAGTTTGAAAAGGTTCTGTTAGGTCCTGAAGGAAACCCACTTCGTGCAGCACTTGGACAGTTGGGCCGTCGTTTCACAGGTGAAAATATGCCGTTGATGAAGGTAACAAACAGAGGCGATAACATTACATATTATGCTCATCAGGCACATCACGTTGTTGTGTATAATTTAAGACAGGGAGAAACTATTTCAGTTGAGTCTGAAAATATACTTGCTTTTACTTCTGACTGTAAATATAATGTAAGATTCTTGGCACAGGGTGTTATCTCTCAAAAAGGTCTTGCAACATCAACATTAACAGGTGTAGGTCCAAATGCACAGGTTGCAGTAATTATAGATGGTAACCCTATTGTACTTAGCAATGTACAGAATGGTGCTACTTTAGAGGTTGACCCTGATGCCGTAGTTTGCTGGGTAGGCAGAGACCCTGGATTCAAGTTAGATTTATCTTGGAAAAACTTGATTGGTCAGGCATCTGGTGAATCCTATATGTTTGAGTGGACAGGAAACAACCCTGCAACAGTTATTATTCAGCCATTGGAAAGAGAATCCGGTGTTAATATTGGTATGGACGGTGGTTCTTCTGGTCAAAGAGCAGACAGACAGAATAACCAGACAATAGGCGGTGCTGCTCAAAGTGTACAAGGAACTCTTGGTCAGCTTGGAAGTATGTTTGGTGGCAACAATAGCGGTAATAACGGAAACAATGGTCTTGGTGGCCTTGGTGGTATGTTCGGTCTTTAATTCTGAACTTTAATAAAAATTATTTAATCAAATAACAAGGAAGGGTGTTTAAATATGCCAGTAAGTTTAAAAAAAGGTAACAAAATAAGCTTGGCAAAAGTAGCTGCTGATGAAGGCATTAGCGGAGGATTAACAAAAATCATTGTAGGATTAGGTTGGGATGTAAACCGCTATGACGGAGGCTCTCAGTTTGACTTAGATGCAGCAGCATTTATGCTTGCAAATACAGGCAAGGTAAGAAGCACTGATGATTTCATATTCTATAACCAGAAAATCGGCCCTGGTATTGAGCATTTAGGTGATAATAGAACAGGTGCAGGTGACGGCGATGACGAAATTATCAAAGTTGACCTTAATACAATTCCTGCTGATATAGAAAAAATAAGCTTTACTGTTACTATTGACCAGGCAGTAGAGAGAGGCCAAAACTTCGGTATGGTAGAAAATTCATATATTCGTGTTTTAGATGAAGCTACAGGTACAGAGTTGATAAGATACGATTTAGGCGAGGATTTCTCTGTTGAAACATCTGTAGTTGTTGCCGATTTGTACAGACACAACGGTGAGTGGAAATTCAATGCTATCGGCAGTGGATTTTCAGGTGGTCTTGAAGCACTGTGCCAGAATTTTGGTGTAGAACTATAATTGTAATTATACTAAACTGTAAAATCATATAAACAAAAGAAGCAGAATTATTAATAATTCTGCTTCTTTTGTTTTTTAAAATAATAATTATTTATCACCACGACTATCAATGGTACTTTTTATCTTTTCAAATGTTACACCATACTGTTCAGCAATATCTTTAGCATAACTTAAACCCTGTGGTGGGTTTACTGAAACCTTAAATGAACGCTTACCCTTTTCTACTCCTGTAACCATACTTTCTATTTTAGATTTTCCCTCTACCTCGCAATTCATTCTATTGACATTTGAAGCAAGTTCGTGCATATGCGTATTGAATATACATCTCACACCCAAGTATCTCATAGATTTAACAACATCAGTAGCAATATAAACGCCTTCTGTTACATTTGTGGTTGCAAGGCTTTCGTTAAGTAACAACAAGCTTTTTGGTGTTGCCTTGCTGAAAATATCTGACAATCTTGCAGACTCCTCACCCAGTCTGCCAAGGTCTACTGTTTCATTTTCATCAGCTGGAAAATGGGTGTATATATTATCACACGGACTAAACGATAAGCTACTGCAAGGCACATAAATTCCACACTGTGCAAGCAATACTGCCAAACCTAGTGCCTGAGTAACAGTTGTTTTACCACCACGGTTAGGACCTGTAAGAATAAAAATTCTTCCAATTTCATCATCAAATGTAAGGTCATTGGTTACTATATCAATATCTTCCCCGTTTACAGCCTTTATAGCAAGCTTTAAGTTATAAATATCTTTGGCTATAATTTCTCTATCCTCCACAGGAAGAACATTTGCTTTACAAAGTGGCAAACCTTTAGCCTGTATTTTATCTATAAGTTCTGCCCATCTAATATAAAAAATAATCTCGGGCATAAGCGAAATAAAAGTATAACCATTTACATTAACGTGCTTTCTCAAAACATCTTTTATATCTCTTACTATTCTGTCCAGAATTTCAGTTACTATCTGTTTCATACTGTCAGAAAGTCTGTCTTTTCCTGTAGGTACATCATCATATGTCAGCTTAAATTCTTTTGATGATGCAGGATGAAACGACCTTAAATGTGCATAATCATCACCTGGCTGAATACCGTTATCCTTTTTATTAGATATAGCCATAAAGCGTTTAAGTACGCCACTATCAGTAAATTCTTTTGAATTGAGTGACAAAATACCTGCCCTTACAGGTCTTAACATACTGTCAAGATTTACACCAATAGTAACACTATGAAGCTGTCTTGCTTTTTTGAATACATCTGCAATATCCTGTTGTAACGGCTCAAAAGAACCATCATTATAGATTTGATTAACTAACGTACGCAATGTACACAAGCCCTCAGAATGTAATTCCAGTTTGCCAAGTGTATTTTTGAGTTCCTTTATACACTCAATATATCTATCAATTTCACGCATACGATTTATTAATTGCCACAATGATGATGAATCGCTGTCCTTTTTGAATTTTTCAATTTCTCTAAGTTCACCAAGCATTTCCAAAAGTTCTGTAAGACTTGAACGCAATTCTGGTAATCTTAAAAAATCCTCAAAAACATCACATCTATATTTTATAAGTTCTTCACTACATTCAATTTGTGTCATTAATTCTTTTATGCTGTTCTGCTCAAAAACATCTTCTGTCAACACTGTAACAATATAATCTAGTGATAAATCGTTAATTGCTTCATTACTCATACTAAGTGCAGACTTTTCATAATTCATTGGATAAAATAAACTAAAGTTTGTCATATAATCCTTTCCTTTCGTATTTTATATACATATATTACCACAAATCGAAAATAAAACAATAAAAAATTATTACTTTTATAAAATTTATAGATATTAGAATAAGAAAAAAACAGAGAAAAGATAAAACCATTTACCTTTTCTCTGTAATATAATACTAACACCTGTTTAAACGTTGGAATAGATTGTCGAGCAAAATTTACTCAGAACAAAGACAACGACGCAGACAAGCTATCGCTTGTCAAGGAGAATTACGAGGTTCTAAGTAAATTCTGCCAACAAGTTGTCTATTGTTTAAATGAGTATTAGTAGAAATTTTAATTCCAACAATTAAGGGTTACAGCAAAAACTGTAACCCTTAGTAAACAAAACTTATTTGTTTGTGATACCAAAACGCTTGTTAAATCTGTCAACACGTCCGCCTGTATCAACAAGCTTCTGCTTGCCTGTGAAGAAAGGATGACACTTTGAGCAAATTTCAACACGAATGTTCTCCTTTGTTGAGCCTGTTTCAATTACGTTGCCGCAAGCACAAGTAATTGTTGTTTGCTTGTAGTTAGGATGTAAACCCTCTTTCATTATCGTTTCACCTCTTTCAAATTATCCGTAATAACATTAAAATTGTAGCATATACGCTTACAAAATGCAAGCGTTTTTTTATATTTTTTCTTATTTAATCAACACTTTAGTGAAATATTACAAAGAAACAGGCATTGAAAAAACAATGCCTGTTTTCAGTTAGCTTATAAACTTTAAATTATTCAGAAAAACAAGTAAATTATCTTAACCTGTTACAACATTATCTCC
>JAXJYN010000039.1:0-3892 GCA_036306965.1 Acutalibacteraceae bacterium | reverse complement strand
CTGAAATTATATAGCTTTCACCTACACCTAAGGTTTTGCTTGTTACGCTTAGCTTTACTGAAGTTGGTGCCGGCTTTACTGTCACCTTACAGGTTGCTGTTTTGCCGTTATAGGTTTTTATTTTAATATAAGCTGTACCTACACCCTTGGCTACTATTTTTGCCTTGTTTGCTGTTGTTTTTTGAACAGTTGCAACACTTGTGTTACTGCTACTCCAAGTAAAATTACTTGCATATGAACCTGAGTTTGTGCTTTCTGAAATTATATAGCTTTCACCTACACCTAAGGTTTTGCTTGTTACGCTTAGCTTTACCGAAGTTGGTGCCGGCTTTACTGTCACCTTACAGGTTGCTGTTTTACCGTTTGAAGTTTTTACAGTTATGGTTGCTGTACCTGATGATTTTGCTGTTATTTTGCCACTTGAATTTACAGTTGCAACGCTTGTGTTACTGCTTGACCAACTATAGCTTGTGCTTGCATTTGAAGGTGTTACAGTTTTTGTTAATGCATAGCTTTCACCTACACCTAAGGTTATGGAGGCTTTGTTTAAGCTTATACTTGTTTGTTCAACACTACCTAAAGATACAAAATTAAAACCGTTTTCATTTGCATAGTTTTCAGCAACTGTTCCATTATAACCTTGTATTGTAAAATTAGGAATTTTTTCAGTATCATGTGTTTCATCATAATATGTGTATCCAAAGGCACCACTCTCTATAACTTCTACCTCACTTGGAATAGTAACCATTTTTAACGATGTGCAATCAAAAAATGCACATCTTCCAATATTTGTAACACTACTTGGTATTGTTACATCAGACAAAGAAGTACACCCATCAAATGCGTAGTTTCCGATGTATATCACATTATTAGGAATTGATATATTTTTTATTGAACTGAAACTCGACAAAGCTCTATCAGCTATACCTTTAGTTGTAGATTTCAATGTAACTGATGTTATCTCATCCCTATTCACACCCTTAGCATGATAAAGAACTTTACCTGCATATACTAAACCATCAGGTTGTCGGTTATACCATGCAGTATTATGAAAAGTATCATATCCTATTCGTGTTACACTATCAGGTATTACTATATCCTCAAGAGAAGTGCATCCATAAAATGCAGAATCTCCAATTTCTGTTACATTGTTGGGTATTATTATCTTTTTAAGGGAAGTACATCCATTAAAAGCTGAACCTTCAATACATATAACACTGTCTGGTATATCGATTTCTGCCAATGAGCTGCAATTATAAAATGCACTTGTCGCTATACCCTTTGTATCAGATTTTAAAGAAATTTTTGTATTATTAGGCATTGTTCCTTTGTAGGAATATAACACCTTCCCAACGTAAACTAAACCATCAGGTTGATTGTTATACCATGCAGTATTATGAAAAGCTGCATTATATATGCTTATAACGCTATCTGGCACACTTATATTTTCCAAAGAAGTACAACCATAAAAAGCACCTGCACCGATTCTCGTTACACCATTAGGAATAACAACACTTTTAATTTTTGTATTACACTCAAAAGCACCAAATGCTTTACCAAAACTTATTTGTGTAACTTTTAGACCATCTATCGTTGAAGGAATTATTACATTTTCAGCTGTTCCTGTGTATTCAACAATTTCTACCGTCCCATCACTTATGTGATATGTATAATCTCCACTCGTCTTTAATTCAGTACTTTCGCTAACTAGTCCAATATTTTTTGAGTCATCGTCTTTATGCACCGATATACCGTCATTAAATACAACCTGTTGTGTATCTACAGCTGATGTACTTACAACAGACGTTGCAACAATACTTTGTGCCATTAGTGCTGTTAACACTATCGCTAAAAATTTTTTACCTTTCATTGTAATTAACCTCCTAAAATAAAAATTTTTTCTTTACAGCTTACCAACTAACCTGAATATCACACTCTGTTTTACTATCTGTGCTATATTATCACCCCATTTGGTAAATACAATTTAAAATATTGACAATTAAACATATTTACCGTATAAATTCTAATTTATCCTTTTATTCAGGATATAATTCAGCTTAAATTTTAGAAGTAAAAGGTATATTTTAAATATATTTTATACCTTTTATGAGTAATATTATACCACAGAAGTATAAAAAGTCAACAAAAATGTAATAATATTATACCTATAAAGTATAAGTTATGGAGAATTTTTATGAACAGAATTGCATTGTTAAGAAAAGAAAAAGGGATGAGCCAGATTGCACTTTCTATGGAGCTTAATATTTCTCAAAAAATGGTTAGTGCATACGAAAACGGCAAAAGTGAACCCGGCATTACAACCCTGATTCATATGGCAGATATTTTTCAAACCTCTGTTGACTATATAATAGGTTATACAAATGTTAAGCAACCGCTTGACAGAATTGCACAACATAGATTAACTGAAGACGAATGTACCCTACTGGACGATTTTCGTGCCTTACCTCTCAAGCAACAGTACATAGCCTTGGGAGTAATTTTAGGATTAAAAAACAGTGTTTAGCTATATTTAAAGTAAAAATTATTGCCGAGCGTTTAACTCTTAAATTAAAACGCTCGGCAATTTTTATTATATATTTAATTCAAAATTAAATAGAATTTATCATCAAAACTCGTCTTTAACAGAACGCAAAAATAGCGATGACAGTGTTTCTTTAGGGTCTTTATTATAGGTTATAACCTGATTTACTGCATTTACTATAGGTAAATCAACATTATATTTTTCACTTAGCTTAGCTAAGGCTCTTGTTGTTGAAACACCCTCGGCAAGCTTGGTAAATTTTTCGCCTTTAATAAGCATTTCACCAAAACGACGGTTGTGGCTGAAAGGTGAAAACAATGTTGCTTCATAATCTCCAAGATGGCACAAACCAAATGCTGACATTTCGTTACCACCCATTGCTTTTATAAGTCTGGAAATTTCTCGTGTACCTCTTGCCATTAATGCACCTTTTAATGAGGTATAACCCATACCGTCCAGCATACCTGCGGCAATACCAACAACATTTTTAGCAGCAGCACCAACCTCTGTACCTATTAAGTCTTGTCCAAAGTAAAAACGAATAAGTTCACTTGAAAATTCATTAACAAGTTTTTTCTTAAGTTCTTCGTTATTGGAGTCTATAACCATACAGTTAGGTATACCCTTTACAAAATCCTGCGGATGACCCGGACCAACCCAAACTGCAACCGGAGTTTTTTTGGTATCTATATAATCACCCACAATTTGTGTTAAACGTCTGCCCGTAGTTTCTTCTATCCCCTTCATACAGAGAACTATTGCTTTGCCCTCAAGATTTTCTTTTGAAAGACTTTCCATAAAATTACTTAAAGCCTGTGAACTTATAGAAATAACCATAACCTCGGCGTGTTCTACAGCTTCGGTAAGATTTGATGTAATTGTTATTCTGTCACTAAATTCCACATAGTCATTTTTGCGTGTTAATTTAAGGTTTTGGAATACTTCTTCGCTTTCAAGTCCCCACGAATATACATTATGACCTGTTTTATCAAGATACCACGCAATAAATGAACCCCATCTGCCACAGCCAAGTAAAGAAATGTTCATAGTCTACCTCCGAATTTATATTAATCTATATTGTTTTCATATATAGCTATTATATCATATACTAGCAGATAATTCCATTACATAAATCACTATTTTCAAAATGTTCAATAATTATGTTTATTAAAAAACTATAATATTTGCTGATATTAAAATACCATAAGCTTCAGGGCAACCGCACGAAAAGATAATAAAAATAAGAAAAATATGTTAAAATATCCCAAAGGGGTGTTTTAACATGATGAAGAAATATTTTGAAACAATAAAGGATAGTAGACAACAAGGAAAAATAAAATACAATATGTT
>JAXJYN010000038.1:0-45087 GCA_036306965.1 Acutalibacteraceae bacterium | reverse complement strand
GTTTATAGCATTACGCAGTGCTGTAATCGTATTCTTGCCTGCAACACCGTCAACCTCAAGCTTATATTTCTTTTGCACCTCTACAGTTGCTTTGTATGTTCCATCACCAAATCCGTTTGAATTATCTACCTTTGTTGTTATTAATCCCAATAAACGTGCCTGTATCAATAATGATTTATATGCAAGCACACCGTCACCTTTGTCACCTTTTTCAAAATTCATACTGTTTTCCTCCGTTTCTGTTGTATTGTTAGATGTAGTCTTACCATAATAATTCATAATGCCTGTGCAAATAGCTTTACCCAAAGTATCTGTATTTTCTGTAAGCCACTTTGCATACTCTGCGTTGTCGTGAAACTCACATTCCAGATAACAAGCTATTGCATTTGTTTCTGAAAGTTCTTTAAGCTGTGCTGTACTGTTGCCCATAATGTCTGCATAAGTAAAATATCCGTTAGAAGCTTTGCTTGGAATTACAGACTTAACAGCCTCCAAAACTTTCTTTGCCACAGCAATGTTTTCATCGGCGTAAGCATACAAAATTGCCAAACAGCCTTTACCGCCACCTGCATTTGTATGGATTGGAATGTGTAAATCTGCACCCCAACTATTGCTTTCGCTTATACTTGTATCATTTGACTGCCCTTTTTCTGCAACCTCAACTTCAAATCCGTTTTCCTTCAGATATTTGCTTGTAGCTGTTGCGATTTTATAGCAGACCTCCATTTCATTTGTATTGCCAGAGGCATATGCGTTTCCGTCCTGATTAGAAGGTGAAAGATATATTTTATATTTCTGTGTTCCGTAATTCGGGCGGTAATAACCGTTTATAACACCGTTTGACAGACTGTATTGTTTATACATAACACTTGAGCTGTCAGCGTCATTACTGCCTGTGTTACCCTCAACAGTATACACATAACTGCTATCAGCTTTATAAACATATCCCAGATGGTCACTATGATATTTGTCTGTATAGCTTACTCCACCCCATCTGAACATCACCAAATCACCCTCTTGTGGAGTTGTCTGGTTAGGCTCATACCACTTTCCGTATTTGCCGTCACTGTATCTTGCAAAAGTGCCTGCACCGTCTGTTTTTATAAGGTATTTATTGATACCATTAACTTGGTTGAACAACCAGCTAATGAATACTGCACACCAGTTTACACCCGATAAATCACTGCCATAATACCACGTTCTGTATTTTTCAGAACTATTGCCAACCTGCTGTTTTGCAATTTTCGTTAATTCACTTTGTACTGACATTTTTATCACTCCATTCGTCTATTTGTTAATTCAGAATCCAATTTTTATCTGTAGCTATCGCTTTTTGCTCATCTGTCAGTTTTGCAAGATGTGTACTGCCAAAGATTATTACTGCAGAAGTTGTATCTGTACGGTCAGCAAGTGCATTAAGTACATTTAACAACGTATCAACCTCAAGTCCGGTAAAATACGATAAATTAAAATTCCCAGCATTAAAACCGTCTTCAACTGTCAACTCTACAATATTACTGCAATAATAAAAGCTATCTACCATTATCTGTGTGATACTATTTGGAATTTCCAAATGTGTTATTCCAGAACAATACCCAAATGCTAATGTCCCCAAAGTTTTCACACCATTTGGAATTATCACACTTTTAATCCCTGTGCAGTTTTTAAAAGCACCATAGCTTATTGTTTCTATACTCTCTGTCAATTCCAATTCCGTTAGTTTTGTACACGCTTGAAAAGCTTCTTTACCAATTGTATTAACACCATTTTCAAAACACACATACTCAAGATTTTTACAAGCAACAAAAGCATATGAGCCTACTACTTTAACACTTCCGGGAATTTTTATTGATTGCAGATTGGTGTAATTATAAAAGCAATAAGTCCTGATTTCTTCAACACTCTGTGGCAATTCAACACTCTGTGCTGTTCCGCTGACAAGAGAATTAAGTAAATCTGAATTTTTATTTACATCTAAAATTTTATCAGCATATTCACTGGTAGGAATATTTCCTACATCAACCTTACAATTTTCTATAGCACTCTTTATACTGTCAAAGTCGGATATTGCGTTGTTTACATTTTCAGTAAGTGTAGCCATTTACTCTGTACCTCCCGATAATCTTGTTTCAAGAGTATTGTTTATTTCCGCAATATATTCATCATACAAAATTTGTGCTATTTCCTCTTTATCCTGTTCTGTAAGCACATAATCCTCACCATTTACAACCGTAAATTCACTGGTTGTATTATTTGTGTAGGTTATTGTATATGTGTCTGTTGCTCCCTCTGTTAAAGTTTTTTCAATAGATACAATTCCTCTAAATCTTGATACATCGTCACTGCCAAGCTGTTCAGTAAGAGCATAAAATTTGCTTAAAGCGTCCTCCAGTAAGCCTATATACCTGTTTTCTACATCTTCCGGCAATTCAACTCCACTGTGAATATTCAATGTTACAGAACTGCTTTTAAATACAACACCCGTTTCATCTGTTATAACAAGGCTTGCTTTTAGCTTACTGGTACTTGTCAACTCACGAGGCACTGTTAATAAAAAGTCAGGCATTGTTAATGTACCTACTCTTACATTTCCTGTTTCATCTTCAAAATTTACAGTATATATATAACTGCTGTTTACAAGCTGTTCGGGTAATTTAAACACCATAGCTGTTGCCAGATGTTCACCCGAATAACCCAGTACATCATCACTTGAAATAACTGTACCATCACTATAAACGGTAAGATATACCTTCTTTAAAACCTCCATTTTTTACTCCTTTTCTATTTATTACAGAAATATCTCTGCAATAAATAGCGAAAAAGGCTTAAAATTTGTACTCAAATATACAAGTTTGTACATATTTATTTTAAAATTTTAGATTTGTCTAATAAAATAAATATCATTATCATAATATGAACCATATATAAATTAAGTTACAAAACAAAAAGCAAGCAAATACCACTTTTATGTGATACTGCTTGCCTTTTTATTTTAAATTATTATTCTAAATCATTTATGCGGAGCATCAATAACATAATCACGAGGTCTGCCACAGCTTTTACAAACACCGTCTATTTTGCCAAACGCACCACCGCACCAACGGCATTTAAGTGCCAAAACCCAATCGTGCTGTCTGTTTCCGAAAGGTGTACCTGCAAATGCACCATTACCTATATTAGTAACGCTATATGGTATATCTACATCTGTAAGACTGCTACAGCTTGCAAAAGCACCACTTCTTATACTTGAAACACCACTTGAAATATGTATGCTCTTTAATTTACTGCAACCACAAAATGCGTACTGACCAATATATGTAACACTGTCTGGCATATGTACATTCTGTACACCGCAACAGCCACGGAATGCACCGTCACCTATTGTTGTAACACTGCTTGGAATGTCCAAAAACTCCAAATTATTACAACTGCTAAAGCAACCCTCGCTAAGGTTTGTTACACCAAAAGGTATCTGAATATTTTTTAGACTATTACAACCACTGAATGTTCTTTCTCCAATACTTTTAATCTTCAGCGGAATTTGTATATCCTCCAAACTACTGCAACCACAAAATGCGTAATCTCCAATTTGAGTTACATTTTCAGGAATTTTTATATCCTTCAAAGCACTACAACCACGGAATGCACTGTCACCAATAACAGTTACACTCTCAGGGATTTTTATATTTTTCAAAGCACTACAACCACGGAATGCACCGTTACCTATCTGTTTTATGCTGTTTGGCAACATAACCTCTGTAAGATTTTGACACTCACTGAAAGTCTCATCGTCAAGGCTCTTTAAACTGTTTGGCATTGCAATTCCTTTAAGATATTTATTACCTCTGAATGCTTCTCTTTCAATTACCTTTACGCCCTGTGGTATAATAACATTTTCTGCTCTGCCGGTATATTTTATCAATACACCGTGCTTAATATCAAGGTATTTCCATACCTGAAGAAACTTATAAAGATTTTGTATATCCTTACTGCTATTGTCAACCTCAAGAATTTTCTTTACTGCATTTTCTGCTGCAATAAAATCAAAATTGTTAAGATAGATTTCCAGCATAGATTTCCAACGGTCAACATCTTCTCTGTGTTTTACAATGTTTGCATTTGTAACCTTTAAAATTTCCCTCAATCTTTCAATGGAATACTTAGTTCCGCAATTATCACAAATACCGCTCTTACCACCTGTCTGCATGGTAATTCCACCACCGCACACATCGCAAAACAACTTAGTATCTGCCATATAAAATTCCTCCTATATATTAACAACTTATATTTTATATTATACATTCAAGCATTCGCATTGTCAAACGAAACATAAAATTATATATTAGTTGAATGAGTTTTGTTTTTTATTGCTAAAAAACTTATTGGAATTTTATATACTTTTTCGTTTCTGATAAGCAAATTATCGACTAATAAGTATCCATTGCATTCTTTATATCTCCCCAACTCCAGCCAAGTCTTTGAAGTGTGGATATTGCACGTCTTTTTATCTTTTCGTCCTCTGCATAATCAGGATACTTTCTGTTAAGTATCTCTCTTATCTCCTCTATTGGGTCAAATTCAAGTTCTTCTTTGATAATTTCAATAAGCTCAGGAGAAATTCCTTTTTCTTTTAGTTTATACTGTATTGCACGAGGTGACATATGCTTTTTGTGCAAAAGTTCATTTGCATATTTTCTCGCATAGTTTTCATCGTCAACAAGTCCCAGTTCTTCCATATGCTCAGCAACCTGCTCTGCCATTTCTGACGAGCAAGTGCGTTTTATTTTGTCAGCAAGTTCTTTTTTGGAATGGTCACGATAAGTTATTAAATAAAGTGCTTTTTCCTTTGCACGACGAGCCTCTGACTTTTGTATAAGGCTGTGCAATTCATCATCGGTAATTTCAACACCTGCCTTAATACGGTTTTCCATAAGCGTCATAGTATCTAGCTTCATGGCAAACTCTCCGTCTATATAAACGGCACTCATAGATTTTCGTCGTGGTTCAACAGCGGTTATAAGCATATATTAGTCCTCAACCATTATATCAATATCTTTACTGTCTACAGCCGGTTTGATTTCTTCACTTAGTGTATCTTCTATTACCCTTTCGTTTCTGCCTGTTTTCTCAGGCATTTTCTTAGTGCGGGCATTTTCACGTTCCTCAGCAATAGCTTGTAAGACCTTCTGCTCTACCTCATCTGCAAGCTCCTTGTTCTCCTGCAAAAGAGTTTTAATGTTATCTCTGCCCTGTCCCAGTCTTTCATCTCCGTAAGAGAACCACGCACCACTTTTGTGAATAATATCTCTGTCTACAGCAAGGTCAAGCAGTTCGCCTGTTCTTGAAATACCCTTACCGTACATAATATCAAAATGAGCCTCTTTAAAAGGTGGTGCAATTTTATTCTTAACAACCTTAGCCTTTGTTCTTGCACCAATCATCTCTGTACCGTTTTTAAGAGTTTCCTCTCGTCTTACCTCTATACGAACAGATGAATAGTATTTTAATGCTCTACCACCTGGAGTAACCTCAGGATTACCATATACAACACCGACTTTTTCTCTTAGCTGGTTAATAAAAATAGCAACACAATTTGATTTTGAAATTGCACCTGCAAGCTTTCTTAAAGCCTGTGACATAAGACGAGCCTGTAAGCCAACATGGGAATCTCCCATTTCGCCATCAATTTCTGCCCTTGGCACAAGTGCTGCAACAGAGTCAACTACTATTACATCAATAGCACCTGAACGGATAAGAGCCTCTGCAATTTCAAGTGCCTGCTCACCTGTATCAGGCTGAGAAACCAACAACGAATCAACATCTACACCCAAAGCCTCTGCATAAACAGGGTCTAGTGCGTGTTCAACGTCAATAAATGCTACGTTGCCACCACCCTTTTGACCTTCTGCAATACAGTGCAAAGAAAGTGTTGTTTTACCTGATGACTCAGGACCATAAATTTCAATAATTCTGCCACGAGGCAAACCGCCTATTCCCAATGCAATATCAAGAGTAAGTGAACCTGTAGGTACAAAGCCGACATTCATAGCCTGATTTTGACCCAAACGCATTACAGCACCTTTACCAAACTGCTTTTCAATTTGTCCTATAGCAGTTTCAAGAGCCTTTGCCTTTTCCTCTGCTGTTTGATTTGTTTTTATTTTTAAATCTTTAGATTTTGAATCCTTAGCCATAATTATCCTCCATACCGAAAGTTTGTTTTGTTTTTGTTGTATTTATTATACCGCAGGCAGAAAGAAAATGCAACAAAAAATTGCGTTTTAAAAGTCATATGTACCACTTATTGTACAGTTAACACTTCACTCCGCTTATTCCACGTTTAATATTCTGTATGTCAAGTGCATAAGTTATACTATCAAATCCATTTTCCTTCATCATTTCTGCCACTGTGTCAAATTGACCCTCACCAAGTTCAAAAACAAGCAAACCACCTTTTTTTATACACCTACCCCATTTTATAACAATTTCTCTATAAAAATCATATCCGTCACTGCCACCGTCAAGTGCCATTTTCGGCTCATACTGCACCTCTTTTTGAAGTGTCTTTATTTCATCGTGAATAATATACGGCGGATTTGAAATAATCACATCAAATGTAACATTCTCATAATCTTCATAATTTTTGAACACATCTCCATAAACAGCAGTAACATTGCTTTTGTTATACTCTATATTCTTTTTTAGATATTCCATAGCCTTTTCAGAAAGCTCCAACGCTGTTACATTGCTGTTATCAATTTTCTTATCCAAAGCAATACTTATAGCACCACTGCCTGCACAAAGGTCTAGGATTTTTGGATTTTTCATATTACTTTTATAAATATTCTCAATACATAATTCAACAACAACTGAAGTATCTTCTCGTGGAATTAACACACCATCACCAACAAAAAAATCCAAGTCCATAAAATTCCACATACCTATAAGGTACTGCAACGGATAACCTTCACTTCGTTTTTCTGCCATTTGGGTAACTTTATCTACAACATTTGTAGGTGCTTCTTTGTCACCCTCCATAATAAGGCTGTGACGATTCATATTGCACACATTTTCAAACAGGCATAAAGTATCAAAGGCAGGAGCGTCACATCCTGCCTTTTTTAATATACTTAATATATGCCTGTACAACATATTATATGTCATACAGCTTACACATCCTTTTTAATTATATCTTCACCATTTTCAGGAATAACAGCTTTCATTGCCTTAATCGCAACCTGTATCATATGGTCGTCAGGTTCTTTTGTGGTTATTCTCTGTGCCCATAATCCGGGTGCTGCAAGTATTCTTGTAAGTTTGTTGTCATATTTACCACAGATTTTTATAATCTCATAGCCTATGCCACAGGTTACAGGCAATAGCAAAATTTTAACAGCACTTCTTAGTACAGGTTGAGTTATGGGAATAAACAAGCCTATTAAAATGCCCACCAAAAGCATAATCACCATAAAGCTTGTACCGCAACGTGGGTGAAAGCGTGTATGTTTTTTTACGTTTTCTACAGTTAGTTCCTCATCACTTTCATAGCAAAATATAGTTTTATGTTCTGCACCGTGGTACTGAAAAACTCGTTTCATATCCTGCATTTGTGAGCATAGAACTATGTACAGCAAGAATAGGGCTATTCTTATAACACCCTCAAACAATGACCTGAAAAATCTGTCACCAAGCCACGACATATTTTCGTTGCCACCTACTGCACCTGAAAGTAAATTGTAAAGCCATGTTGGTACCATAAAAAATAGCACCACAGCAACAGCCACACCAATCACCATAGAGATTGCCATAAGCACACTTACAAATTTTTCTCCCATTTTTTCGTCAATCCATTTTTCAAACTTAGACGGTTCTTCCTGCTCATCCTCAGGAATACTTTCGATAGCTTTGTCGGCAGAAATCATAAGTGCTTTATAGCTTAGTCGCATTGAGTCAATCATTCCTGCAACGCCTCTTATAAGAGGTAATTTAAAAATCTTATATTTTGAAGGCAGGCTGTTAAACTCCAATTCCTCAGTATATATTTCTTCTTCGCCTGTGCGTACAGCCACCATTGTTTTTTTAGGGCCACGCATCATAATTCCCTCAATAAGGGCAGAACCGCCTATAGAGGTTATTTTCTTTATATGCTCTTTTCTCGACTCACCCATTATTTATCTCCTTTACTCTGTTCATCTGTTCCTTTATCTATAGGGAATGTAAGAATTGCTGTTGTACCTATATCTTCGGTACTCTCCAGCTCAAGACTTCCTCCGTGCAGGTTCATAATTTCATCTACAACAGCAAGACCTATGCCCGAGCCACGCTGTGTTTGATTTGCCTTATAAAACTTATCCTTGACCCTTGGCAAATGTTCAGCAGGAATACCACAGCCGTTGTCACTTATTGTAATTTTAATATTTTCATTGTCGTGTGTTACTTCAATGCCTATAACTCCGCTTTCGGGAGTATATTTAAGTGCGTTGTCGATAATATTTATAAACACCTGTCGCAGTCTGTTTTTATCACCCTGAACAGGAGGAACATACTCAGGCTCATCATATATAAGGTGTTTGCTTTCTTTCAATGCACGTTCTCTTAGCATATATATAGCCTCGTCAAGCTCGGCAAGCAAATCTATACGTTCCATATTCACAACCATTCTTCCGCTTTGTATACGGGAGAAGTCCAGCAGTTCTTCAACAATTCCTGTTAAACGCTCAGATTCATTCGCAATAACAGACATACCTTTTTCCATTGTTCTGAAGTCGGGCGTGTCACCCATTTGCATTGTTTCTGCCCAGCCTTTAATTGCTGTCAGAGGTGTTCGCAGTTCGTGAGATACTGATGAAATAAAGTCATTTTTCAATTTTTCAGATGCTCCCAGCTCCTGTGCCATATAGTTGATAGAGTCGCAAAGTTCACCGATTTCATCGTCATTTCGTTTTTCAAGTCTTGCATCAAAATCACCTTGTGCAATCCTCTTTGAAACCTCGTTAATCTCCTGAATAGGATTAACTATTGAACGCACAAAATACGCACCGGAAAGCATTACAAAAAATAGAATAAACATTCCCACAACAATCATAAACATAATCAGAACAAATATCTGCCTGTTTGCAGGCTCTAAAGACACACAATATCTTACAGCACCAAGTCTGCTTCCGCTATTGTCGGTAATAATGCGGGTAACAGACATAATATTTTCATTATTCTGTTTACCTGTCCACATACCGTAGCCATCGGTATCCTTCAACGCTATGTCATAGTCAGGCATTTCACCCGATTGGTCAGGTGAAAATCCCGTAGATGTTACAGTTATATTTCCTGTATGGTCAAGCACCATAAGCTCCATACTTTCTTTATCTGAAAAGTTCTCAACATAACTTCTTGAATTTTTATCAAATTCAGAATAATTTGATGATGTATAATTGCCAAAAACATTTGTAAGCTCGTCAACTCTGCCGTTTAAAGTCTGGTGAATACCATTATAGTAATAATTCTGCAACACAAGGGATAAAACAACAATAAGCATAACAACTATAATAAGAATTACACCAAACGTATTCATCAGCCAACGTGTGGTTATACCCTTTTTCATTTTTTATCCCTCCATCTTTATATACTTTAAGCGTCCCACTTATAGCCAAGCCCCCATACTGTAACAATATATTTAGGGTTTGAAGGTTCGTCCTCTATCTTCATTCTTAAACGTCTTATATTAACGTCTACAATTTTATCTTCACCAACATATGAGCTTCCCCATACATGAGAAAGAATATCAAGTCTGTCAAGAGCAACACCGGGATTAGAGAAGAAATATTCCATAATCTGAAACTCAACCTGTGTTAAATCTACCATTTTTCCGTTCTTTAACAAAGCACGGTTACGCAGATTAAGTACAAATTCACCCGATTTAAGCTCCTCTTTAAAGTTGTTTTCTTTGCTTTGTTGTGCAAGAATAACACGTCTGTGAAGTGCGTCTACCCTTGCAGTCAATTCAGACGGTGAAAAAGGCTTTGTTACATAGTCGTCCGCACCCAGCATAAGTCCTGTTACCTTGTCCATTTCCTGAGTTTTGGCTGTAAGCATAATAATGCCGATACCACCGTTGCGTCTTCTCAGCTCTTTACAAACCTGAAATCCATCTATACCCGGCATCATAACATCAAGCAAAGCAACATCTATATCGCCATTATTTTCTTCATATTTTTGCAGTGCCATTTCTCCGCAATCTGCTTCAATAACATCATATCCGGCTCTTACAAGGTTTATAACTACAAAATCTCTTATAGCGGATTCATCTTCACATACCAGTATCTTTTTCATTTGTAATATCCTCCTTATTTACTATCACTTTATAAGCTTAAAGTTTTCTGTAACCTGCTCGGTAGATAAATCAATTTTGCTGTCCACACCTTTGCCTAGCTTACAGGTATATACCAAACCTGACTCCTCAGCCAAAACAATATAGCCTTCGGCAGATTTTGTTGCACTTTCGTTTTTCCAATCTTTTTCAGAAAAAACTTTAAGAATAAGCACAGGTTCACTACTTGTTTCTACAATTTTTTCTTCACTCGTTTCACTCTCTGTAATTGCATCTGTACTTACTTCAGGTACAACATTTTCATCTGTACTTGCTTTGGTTGCAACTTCAGTAGGTTCTTCAATTATATTTATTATTTCATAGAAAGATGTTGTTCGTGTAGTATTGTTATTGGTGGCAACAATATTTTCATACCAGCTTTCCGGCAAAACAAAATAAAAACCATCAGAGTAATTTGCTACCGTTTGAAGCACCGAGGTAACATCATTCTGACCATTAACCTTATACCAGATTGTAGTTGGACAAGGTGAAAAATCCTGAGATGCCACAACCGGTGTATATGGTGATGGTACTTCAATAATACCGTCCTCATTAACGTCCTTACATACCGTTGATGTATTTCTTAAAGTAACATTATCAGAAAGGTTTGAAGACAATGGACTTATCAAAATTTGTTTTTCATTTGAGTAATACAGCACTTCTGTAACCATCTCATTCTGGTTTGCTGTATTGCCGTCTATAAACAGTCCTTTAATTCCCTCGTTTACATTCCCTTGTAAAATCTGTGAATAGCTTATAATATTGGGATTTGTTTTAATTTCTGACACCTTTGTAAATTTACCGTCAAGACAACAGCTGTACAGCCTTGCAGTTGCATTTGTTTCACCTGTTATTTCGTCTACAGCCCTTGTAAGTACCACAAGGTCATCTGTGCCATCGTTTGTTATATCAAACATAGCCATATCCATATATGTTGTGTCGCTGTTTACTATAGTTTCACCAACTACATCATTTGAATAATTATACATTGTAACCTGATTACTGCCTGTAAGATATGACGACCAACCTACAATAACTTCTTTACTGCCATCATTATCAACATCACCAAAATAAACCCTGTCAACATCGGAATTGGCGTTGCTATATGAACCAATGGTCTCCCATTTATCCTTGACTTTTTTCATAAATATAATATTTATGCTTGAATTATCCTTACTGGTTTTATAAAAAGCTATTGCCTCGTCATTGGAATCATTGTCAATATTATTCATAACAATAGCCGAGCGGTAGTCACCACTTTGTGGATATTTCAGCATATAATCGCCTTTTGTAGTGGTTTCAAGCAAATTTTGAATTTCTGCCTTTTCTCCTGTTGCCTTTGGAGGCTGAAGCAGGTCATTATCAGAAATTCCCGCAAAAGAACAACCGTGCAGTGTCAATACAGCTATAACCAGAAGCCCAACCGCTATTATTCTGTTTTTTAACTTCATCCTGCCTATCATCTCCCTTTAACATTAAAGTCAATTTTATTCATTTAAAAGCTGTTCTGTTATTTTGACTGCAGAAGCTACCATATTAGGACAAAACTCAGTAAACAACTTATGTTTACGGGCATATTCCTTGCCATCTTTAGTTGCTAAATCACAGCCTAATAACTCTTTACATAAATACGAACCATTTTCATACTTGAACAAATCAAGAAACTTTTCAGTAATACTATTGGTTTTTAATCTGCTAGCTACATCTTCAACTTCACATTGACCATATTTTAATCCTAGTACCATTAATGCACCTGCACAAGCACCACACACCTCGCCTTTACACATTCCACCACCAAAGCAGGCACCTAATTTAAGTGCTTGTTTTTCGGTAATTCCTAAATCTTTGGCAAAAGCACCAAGTACGGCTTGTGAACAATGATACTTTTGTTCAAACAACTCATTCGCTTTTTTAATATATGACATCTTACTATCCAACTCCATAGCTTACTACTTGCTAATTTCTAAGTTCTCTTTAAATACCGCTACGCAGTATTTAATTTTAATTCCTTCTGCTGAAAACATTTTTTCATGCTCTGTTTCAATGTTATATTCAACATCACTGTTATGAAGGTCATATGTTTTATATGTAACCTCAAATCCGCTTTGAGCAAAATACTCAAGACTTTCTTCAAAAAGCTCATCATCGTCTGTTTTAAATCTGATTTCACAACCCTTTTTTAAAAAAGTCTTGTAATGATTAAGCTGTCGGGTATGAGTTAATCTTCTCTTTTTGTGCTTTTCTCTGCCCCAAGGATTACAGAAATTTATATAAATTCTCTCTATAACATCATCGGGCGAAAAAATATCCTCTATCAATTCTACATTGTGTGCAGTAAGCAAAATATTGTCTACAGGCTTGTTGCCAAAAAGATTTACAATATTTCTTCGTGCCACACCAAGCATATCACTCTTTATATCAACACCTATATAATTTATATGTGGGTGGTCGTATGCAATTTGACCTATAAATGAGCCTTTGCCACAACCAAGTTCAAGATGAAGTGGCTGTTTCTTTTTGAAGCACTCTGCCCATTTACCTTTATTTTCTTTTGGATTATCAATAAAAAAGTCACAAACAGCCAACTCGGGGCGTGCCCATGGCTTTCTTCTCATTCTCATAATTAATTACTCCGTTTTCAAATAGTCTATTAATGTTGCAGATACAAGTCCGCTTATCTTTTCGGGCTGGTCGGGCAGTACAACCAACTTTTTATTTTCAAGCTCCAGTAAATATCCCTTACTGTTTTCTGCCTTAATCTGTTTTGATTTTACATTACAGTTTTTTAGTCCACACGACAAAACAGGCATTAAACCTGTTCTGTCGTTTCGTGAAATATCTCCTACAATAAACAGTACATTGTATTCATTAAGACATTTGTTGATATTCTCTCCAAAATTTTCAGCCGATACAGACGCATTCACTTTGCATATGTGTACTCCCAAAGGCTCTGTACAGCCTCTTAATGAAGTTTCGCAATATCCTGTTTTATGTGCTGTGTAATAAATCAATGCACTGTTCATATATTTTTACCTCTTAATATTATTTATTATTGTGTTTATTGCCTGTTAACCGTAACATTACAGCTTACCGTCAGTCCATCAATAGAAGCAGAAATAGTACACTTACCATAACCTACTATTTTTACCTTGCCTGCACTTGAAACAGTAGCTACATTTGAATCACTTGTTGACCACACAATATCGTGTGAATGATTTGACGGCTCTACTGTTGCTGTAAGCTTAAATGTTTCTCCTATGCCGTTTGTTGTATAGTCTGACGGTGACATTGTAAGCTTTGTAGCTGTAATATCATTTACAACAATCTTACACTCAGTTGTATGGTTATTGTAAGTTTCGGCAGTGATTGTACATTCACCGGGAGCTTTTGCTGTAACCACGCCACCCGACGCTATTGTAGCTACATTAGCATTGCTTGATGTCCACTTGATTGACTTGTCTGTAGTATTCTCGGGTGTCCAGTATATCTTCAAGGTTTCAATATCGCCTACATTCATAACCAATGTATTGTAATCAAACAAAATACTTTCGTTTTCATATACAGGAGGGTCTGTAGGTGCAGGTGCTTCTGTAGCCTCTGTAGGTTCTGTAGGCTCTGTTGATTCTTCTTCGCCATCGTGCAGAGTAAACATTCTTTCTTTACCCTTAAGATTTCCCTTACCGTCATACCAGTCTGTCAAGCCCTTTTTGCTTGCTGTTTTGAAGGTTGTAACATTTGGCTTTGCAGAGTCATCATATCCATAGTAAACATCAGGCCACAATGGGTCAGGATTAGCCTTAGCCTTAGAAACATCTACCTTTGAGCTTTCGCCTGTTCTTGTTTTTCTTGCAACTACAACTGTTCTGAAATCTGAATATTCATAAGAGCAGGTTGAAAGTGTAAGAAGTTGGTCATCTTCATTACAGGTTACTCCTGTATCAATAAGTGAACGTTCACGAACAAGATAAACATAGTTCATAAATTCAGCGTCACTTGCAAAGCTACCTGTTAGATAATCAAAAAATTCACCGTGAGCATCAAGTGTACTTGTTTTAAACACAGAAATAATCTTATATGTTGCGTCACCGCTTGGTGAGTCAAACTCAATTACAGGATGTTCTTTGTAGAAATCCATATCAGCCTCATATTTACCATAGCCCATAAGGTTTTGAAACATACTGCCGTCATTCATATGGTGACCATGCAAAATAATGTTCTTTGAATCTACACCCTTGTTACTTCTGAAATCAGCAAATATACTACCATAACCACTGTACTCCTGATAAATGTCTTTATACAGATAATACTGATAATCAATAGTATCACCTTTATGCTGTAAAACAGGGTAATCAATATTTGTACCGTCTATAGTAACCCAACCTATAACCTCTTTGTTAATGCTTTTTAGCTCGTCCCAGTTCTTTGAGCTTTTTATCTTCTTTACAATCTTATTACCCTCTGCATCAGTGGTAATTTCTGTAGCTATCTCCTGTCCTCCATCAACACGCTTTCTTATTTCATCGTATTTTTGATTATTTAGGAACGGGTCAATAACCATTAGCTTTATAAGTATAATAGCTGTAACTATAAATACAATTATAGCAAGGTCAAGAATTACTTTTCTTACTTTCTCTTTGCCACTGTCAGTTTTCAGCGGAACAAATCTTTCTTTGAAAAAGCCTACATTCTCTTTTTTACTGCTACTTATGTTTATAGCATCTTCATCATCTGAATTATCAACAGCTGTTACATCTTCATTATTATCATTTTTATTTTTTGAAGATTTTTTCTTTTCTTTTTTCTTCTTTTTATCCTTCTTTGAAGAACCACCTATTTCATAGGCAGTATTCTCACCTTTAAAGCTTACAAATTCATCAACATCATTTACATTCAAGCTTACAGGTTCGTTGCTAATGTCTATAGTATCGGCAGTATCCTCCACAGCAGGTTCATTGCTGATGTCTATAGTATCGGCAGTATCTTTCACAGCAGGTTCTTCCATTTTAACAGGAAGTTGCTCATCAGGCTCAGCAACAAATTCGCCAACGGGTTTAACAACAGGCTCATCACCATACTCAGGAATATTATTTGTATCATACTTATTGTTGTTATCAGAAATTTTTTCAATTTCCTGGTCAACCGCACTCAAAATTTTATCAATATCATAATCTTCTGTATCATTTTTTTCCTGTTCAGGCTCTGTGTTACTGTCAGCCGAACCCTTTTTAACTGCAACACTTCCCGCATCATCAAGAGCATTGCCTATCAAAAACTTTATTCCTGATTTTTCCACAACAGGCAACAGTATAACCTTAACACCATTAATTATAAAGAAATATCCATATTTAAAGCCATTACCATTAACAGCTCTGCCACGGTGAAAGC
This sequence comes from Acutalibacteraceae bacterium, assembly GCA_036306965.1. Classification (GTDB taxonomy): domain Bacteria; phylum Bacillota; class Clostridia; order Oscillospirales; family Acutalibacteraceae; genus CAG-964. The sequence goes on along the minus strand of JAXJYN010000038.1, from coordinate 29,339 downwards.
TTCCTGTAAGTTCTCCTGTTTTTTCAAGAAAACGTCTTTTTACACTGTTAATGTTGTCAGAAGTTATAAAAGACAAAGTTTTATAAATTACGGTATTTTCCGCCTTCATTTCAAAGCCGTTTGGAATAACTATATAATCAATATTTTCATCAGGTTTTAAAGACTGAGCCACACATTCTATAATCTTATCCTCATCAACATCGAGTTCTGTTTTATAAGCAACCGTTATTCCTCTGCTTTTAAGGGCATCGGCAACCATATTAAGCTCTGCCTTGGATTTACCCGAATTATTCATATTTCTGAGTATATACAACTCAGCATTCATAATAACATTCCTCCATTAATTATTTCTATACTCAAATAATCAACAATGATTATCTCCGTAACCAATTTTTGTAACCTTCAAACCTGCTAATGCTTTTTCAATAAGCTCATCACAATTCATTTCATTTTGTGCCTGTTCAACATATTTAAGCACAGGCCTTGTACGAGGATGCTTTGGTGTAAACACAGTACAACAATCCTCATACGGCTCTATAGATGTTTCAAATGTTCCTATTTTTCTTGAAATAACAACAATTTCATCTTTATCCATACCTATAAGAGGTCTGAACACAGGTATATTGCAAACAATATCTGTACACGCAATGGCACTTATTGTCTGGCTTGCCACCTGACCCAGACTTTCACCTGTAATAAGTGCTGTACAATTATTGTCTTTTGCTATTCTTTCGCTTATCTGCATCATAAACCTACGCATAATAATGGTAAACAGTTCTTCAGGACATTTTTCTCTTATCTGCTCTTGAATTTCTGTAAACGGCACAGTATACATAGTCATTCTTCCGGAATATTCCGAAACAATCTCAAGCAATTTGCAAACCTTTTCTTCTGCACGTTGTGAGGTATATGGAGGACTTGCAAAGTGGATTGCTGTAAGCTCTACACCTCTTTTAGCCATCATAAATGCCGCTACAGGACTATCTATTCCGCCCGAAATAAGTATGCCTGCTTTTCCGCCTGTACCAACGGGAATACCTCCAACACCCTTTACAACACCACCACGCACATAGGCACAAAAGTCACGAATCTCAACGGTAACAACCAGCTCAGGATTTTTAACATCTACCTTTAAATGCGGAAAATGCTCCAGTATATAACCGCCCACCTGCTCGCAAATCTGTGGTGATTTCAAAGGAAATTTCTTATCTGAACGTCGTGCCTCTACCTTAAAGGTTTTAGCGTCCTCCAGTTCTTCTTCAAGATATTCAACAGCCTTCTGCTGAATATCCTCAATATCCTTTTTTGCCACACAGGCTCTTGAAAAAGTAGCAATACCAAAAGTTTTGCCGACTATCTCTGAAGCAAGCTCCATATCAGCATTTTCGTCCTTTGGTTTTACCGATATTGTAGACTGTGCAATTTTTATTTCAAACTGCCCTGCTTTGTGTAGTCTTTTTCTCAGATTTTTCAGCAAAACATCTTCAAAGGTTCTTCTGTTAAGACCTTTTAAAACAATTTCGCCAACTTTAATAAGAATAATTTCTTCCATTATCTATGTAAACCTTTCAATTTAGTTTTTTATTAATTATTTGAATATAGGAGTGCTTGGTGAACAGTTGCTATTGTAAAAATAGCAATCAACCAGATAAACGCTGAATTTTATAATTACGAACAAACAAATTCCGGCACAAATCCTAATTCCTAACCACTTGAGTTCTCACCAAGCTTTTAATTCCTTCGTTCAGTGCTTCAATAAGCTTATCAATATCAGACTTTGTGTTGTGTTTTGAAAAGCTTATTCTCAAAGCTGAGTCAGACAAGCGTTTGTCAAGTCCCATTGCTGTAAGCACATAACTTTGCTTGCCTTTGGCACAGGCTGAACCACTTGACACATATATTCCTTTTTCTTCAAGGAAGTGTAGCATAGTTTCACTTTTAATACCTGTTACAGAGCAGTTAAGTATATATTCTGTAGCATTTTCCGGTGAGTTTATAACAACGCCATCGAGTGTTTTCAAATTTTCACGCAAATACGCATTAAGCACTTTTATTTTTTCGTTGTTTGTGTAATCTATTTCTTCCACAGCCTGTCCAAAACCACATATAAGCGGAGTGCTTTCTGTTCCGGGACGTATTTTGCTTTGCTGTTCTCCACCAAACTGACGTGGAGTTATGCGTACACCTTTGCGTATATAAATTGCACCAACACCTTTAGGCCCGTGAATTTTATGCGATGAAACCGAAATTAAATCAGCCTTCAGTTTTGTATTCTTAAACGGAACTTTTCCATAAGCCTGCACAGCGTCTATATGAAATACAGCAGGAGAATTATTTTTCTTTATAATTCTTGCCACCTTTTCAACAGGCTGAACCGCACCTGTTTCGTTATTTATATACATAAGCGAAACCAAAATAGTGTTTTCGTCAACAGCATTTTGAATACTCTCAACACTTACAGAACCGTCTGCCTGCACAGGCAGGTATATTACCTCAAAGCCGAGTGTTTCAAGGTATTTACACGCTTCTGCTACAGACGAATGTTCAACAGCAGACGTCACAATACGGTTGCCTGTTTTTTTCTTACACAACGCCGTACCTATAACCGCCATATTATTTGCCTCTGTACCGCCACTTGTAAAGTATATTTCGCTTGGAGATACTCCCAAAGATTTTGCCACGGCGTTTCGTGCATATTCAACACTGTGCTGTGCCTGCAAGCCCTTTGTATGGAGTGATGACGGATTACCGTAGTTATTGACAAGCATATCATAAATTTTATCTGCAACAGTACAGCTTACTTTTGTGGTTGCACTGTTGTCCAGATATATCTCATTTACCGTAATAATCCACCTCTAACTTTTAAATTCTCACATTACATTATACACAAAAAATTTCAATATTCCAACACAAAATAAAAATTTAACAGAATGTTTTGAAAAATTAATGATTTGTACCTATTCACACATATGCTGTATGTATAAAACTGATTAAAAAGCATAAAATCATTTTGAAAGGATTTGATATTTTGAAGGTGACTAAACAGGAATATTCAGAAATGACAAAACAAGCCTCACCCAATAGTAAAACCTTTACAAACTGTATCAAGGCTTTTTTGATTGGTGGACTTATCTGTACAATCGGTCAGGCTCTTACAAATTTATATATGTCTTTTAATCTTACCGAAAACGCTTCCAGAACACTTACATCTGTTTCGCTCGTATTTTTAGGCGGACTGCTTACCTCTTTGGGAGTTTACGACAACATTGCAAAACACGGTGGAGCAGGAACACTTGTACCTATAACAGGCTTTGCAAATTCAATAGTTTCACCCGCTATAGAGTTTAAAAGTGAAGGATATGTTTTGGGACTTGGTGCGAAAATGTTTGTTATAGCAGGCCCGGTACTGGTATACGGCATAACCGCATCTGTAATATACGGCATAATTTATTGGATATTGGGTGTAATGGGAGTGGTTGCTATATGAATAATAAAAACTATGAAATGCCACTGGGTCTTGTTATGGCATTGTCATCAAACGAACAGGCAATGGACAAGTATTCTGCCCTAACCTCAAAGCAAAAACTGGAAATAAAAAACAAAGCTATGCAGGCTACAAGTAAATCTGAAATGCAAAGAATTGTACAAAACATAGCTGACGGAGAATTTTCATAAACCTCCATTTATGTCCAATAAAATACCGAACAGAGAAAACAAATCTCTGTTCGGTTAAATAATACATATTATTTATTATCCAAGCTCAATCATCTTATCAATACACTTAACAGCGTTTGTCATTGTATAATCGTCAAGAATAATTTCTTCTCCGCCATTACCGTTTACAGTGTTATAAACATCAACCAGTGTGGTTGCTTTCATATCCGAACAGATTAGGCATTTTGAAAGATTATAAAATTTCTTGTCGGGACATTCATATGACAAATGCTCTGTAATACTGATTTCTGTACCTATAATAAATTCCTTTTTATCAGATTCCTTTGCATAGTTCATAATAGCAGAAGTTGAACCTATAAAATCTGCTTTTGAAACTACATCAGGAGTACATTCAGGATGTACAAGAACCTCTGCATTTGGGTGCAAAGCTTTTGCTTTTTCTACATCTAATGCAGATACTCTTGCGTGAATAGGACAACCACCCTGCAACAATTTAAAATTCTTTTCGGGTACTTGCTCTTTAACATAGTTTCCAAGATTACAATCAGGAATAAACAAAATATTTTTCTCAGGCATTTTTTTGAGTATTTTTACAGCCGAAGAAGATGTAACGCATACATCACAAACTGTTTTTAGGTCTGACGTTGTATTTATGTATGCAACTACTGCATAGTCAGGATATTGCTCTTTAACACTGTTGATATACTCCTTATCCATCTGTTCTGCCATAGGACAGCCCGCTGTTGGGTTAGCAAGATAAACTGTTTTTTCAGGTGAAAGCAGTTTAACAGTTTCAGCCATAAAACGTACTCCACACATAATAACATTTTTCTGAGGTGCTTTTGTAGCCATAACACTAAGCTGAAAAGAATCACCCACGAAGTCGGCAACCTCTGTAATGTCCTTTGTCTGGTAGCTATGTGCTAGAATACAAATATCCTTTTCCTTTTTCAGTCTGATAATCTCCTGCTGTAATTCATAAATATTCATATGTTTAAATCTCCTTTTTAACATTTCCTACCGCTGTTACTACATAATAGCCTGCCGATAATATTCTGCGTTCAAGACAACCACGGCACTGTGCGGCTTCTTCCCCTGTACATATTTTATTTTCGTAAAGGTCATAAAGCTTGCGAACCCTTACAGGCGAAAGGTTAGGCATAACCACATTTGCTCCTGCCTTTAAGCCAAGCTCTCTGCCCTGCTTATGAATTGTCCCTAATGCTGTTGTTGACGGAATAAGTGCATATGGAAACATAAGACGAAGAACTGAAATTAATCTTAAAGTCAGCTTTAAATCGCCATTTTCAAAATTTGCAAACGGTGTTTCTGTATGTGTTATATATGGCCCTATTCCAATCATATCGGGTTTAAGCTGTTGCAAAAATCTTAAATCTTCTATAATGTTATCTATTGTTTGGTAAGGCGAACCAACCATAAAGCCTGAACCAACCTGATAGCCTATCTCTTTAAGATTAAATAAGCATTGTTTTCGGTTTTCAAGACTCATTTCTTTTGGATGAAGCTTCCCGTAATGTTCTGCATTTGCTGTTTCGTGCCTTAATAAATATCTGTTTGCACCAGCGTTAAAAAAAGCCTTGTAGCTTTCCTTTGACCTTTCACCTATAGACAAGGTAATAGCACAGTCGGGATATTTTTTACGGATTTCTGCAACAATATCGCACATAATACTATCAGTGTAGTATGGGTCTTCTCCACCTTGCAATACAAAAGTACGAAATCCCAACGCATAGCCTTCTTTACAGCAATCAAGAATTTCTTCCTTTGATAGTCTATATCTTACAGCATTTTTATTGCTTCTTCTTATTCCGCAATAGTAACAGTCATTTTTACAATAATTTGTAAACTCTATAAGCCCACGCAGATAAACCTCTTTGCCATAAACGCTTTGTCTTACTTTGTCGGCTGTAGAATAAAGCAAGCTGTCAAATTTATCTGTACTAAGCAATAAATAAAGCTCTTTATCACTTAGATTTCGGGTTAACTTCAAAGTATCAACAATCTGTTCATCAATCCCCATTGGCACACCCCCATACAAAACAAAGCCAAATTATAAGGTAAATTGATTGCTTGATAAAAAGATACCGACACTGCAAAACAGCGTCGGCAAACGTCAAAGCTTCTGCAATGTCAGTTGCAAATGCAAAGCCGTAAATACTGCGGTTAAGTTACATCTGCAAACATATATCAAACAGTAAATCCACAACTTTTATATACATATAATTTACTAAATCATACACGATAGCCACTTATTTGTCAAGACAGAGAAATATGGGTAAAATTAAAAGAAAACCAAAAAGAATTATTGACGTAATATGAAAGTAGTTTATAATATTTACTAAAGATAATTTTTTGAAAGTGAGGAATTATTTTGGATAAAAATATAGATAACCTTGTAGATGTACTGCTTGACAGCTACAACAAATATGAAATAACAGCAAGAATTGACGAAGATAATATTGTAAATAAAGAAATTCTGATTAAAGTTGTTGAAGAAATAAGAAAGCTTTTATTCCCCGGCTTTTTTGATAATAATAAAGTCCGTACAGAATATATAAAGTACCACGTAGGTGAACGTCTGGAATTTATACAGTACAATCTTAAAAAGCAGGTTGCAAAGGCACTGGGTAACCACGAATTTTGCGAGGAATGTCAGCGTTCGTGCATTATTAAAAAGGCTGACGAAATTGTGTTGAAATTTATGCAGAAGCTATCTGTAATTCGTGAATATCTTTATACAGATATTCAGGCAGCATACAACGGTGACCCTGCGGCATACAGCACAGATGAAATTATTTTTTGCTATCCGGGAGTATTTGCCATAACAGTTTACAGAATTGCACACGAGCTGTTTGTGCTTGATGTTCCTATGATTCCAAGAATTATAAGTGAATACGCCCACAGCATAACAGGTATTGATATTCACCCCGGTGCTACAATAGGAAAATATTTCTTTATAGACCACGGTACAGGCGTTGTAATAGGTGAAACTACAATCATAGGTGATAATGTAAAAATTTATCAGGGTGTAACATTGGGCGGATTATCCACCAGAAAAGGTCAACAGCTTAAAGGTGTAAAACGACACCCTACCATCGGCAACAATGTTACTATTTATTCAAATACATCTGTTCTGGGTGGTGAAACTGTTATAGGTGACGGTGCTACCATTGGCGGTAATGCCTTTATCGTAAGGTCAATATCTCCGGGTATGAAAGTAAGCATAAGAAATCCAGAGCTTGAATTTAGCAACAGTAACCCAAAATCTACCGAAGAAAATGGTTTTTGGGATTGGGTAATTTAAAATATTTATAGTATTTCAAATGTAAATTTAATTTTCATATTTAAAGCCACAAAGGGACTGTAGCCAAAGCCACAGTCCCTTTGCGTAATTTATATTGGAAGGTAAATATGAAAGCTACATAAAGTTGTTTTGCGGAGGATTTTGCATACCTCCACCACCCATTCCGCCCATTCCGCCCATTCCATTACTTGAGCCGTAAATGGTATCTTCCATTGTGATTGTTGTTTCGCTGTTGCCTGCTTTTAAAGTATACTCTGAACCCTTTGTAATTTCAGGTGTACTTATTATTACAGAATTAAATGATTTTTCAGCATTCCAAGAAATAATTTCCTTGCCGTTACTGTCTGTAAGTGTTATTGTACTGCCTGCTGACTGAGAATCAACAGTTACCATCATTGTACACTGTGTTGAGGATGAACCAAAGTTTTGTGCCATACCTGATGAACCTGCTGATATAAATGTTCCGCCTGTAATTGTAGCGTCTATACCATAGTCAAGAGAAGCATTACCGTCATTTTCAGGGCCTGACACAAATATATTTCCGCCGGATATTGTTATATTTCCATTTGAATCTATGCCATCACCTGACGCATTTATATTAAGAGTTCCACTCGAAATATTAATATTGCTGTCAGATGAACTATCAGAAGCGAAATTATCCATTTTGCCACCCATACCATCAGGTCTTTCAAAACCACTCTGGTCATTTCCTCCTGCGGCATTCAGTCCATCATCGCTTGCTACCAAAGTGATATTACCATTTGAAATATCAATAGTTGTACCCTCAAGACCTTCATAACTGGTAGTTATATTTATAGTACCGTTAGTTACAGAAAGCTTTGAGTCTGCGTGTGCACCATCATCACCGGCAGAAATATTAAAACTACCATTGTTTACAGTAAGGTTTGCATTTGAATGTAAAGCATCATCAGCAGAATTCATTTCAAAAGTACCACCATTAATTGTTATATCTCCTGTAGCCTTTACAGCCTTGGTGCTTGTGGTATCGTCTGATGTTTCTGTTTGAGCTTCAAAGCCTCTGCCCATAAAGTCGTCATTTTTTTGGCTTGCATTTGTACTTCCACCACCTGTAAGCAAGGTGTATTTTCCGTCTTCAACTTTCAGATAATTTTCAGCACTTAATCCGTCACCACTTGCGGTAATATCAAAAGTACCACCTGCAAGGTACATAAAGCCTTCTGAAGCATCATCTGCATTTTCTGCGTGTATACCATCTTTACCTGAGGTAATTTTAAAATTACCATCAGCTATACGCACACTGTCTTTACCACTTAAACCATGTCCTGTAGCAGTTATGTTATAATCTCCACAAGTGACAACAAGGTCATCTTTTGAAACTACACCGTGACCATTCTCTGTACTGATTGTCAGTGCTCCTGAGCCATTAAGAGTAAGGTCATCTTTTGAAAAGATGACAGAATCAATATTATTGTCATCAATCTGTGTATATTCACCACTATTTGAAAGTGTATTCTTTGAACCGTTTGCTGTTGTAATAAACACCTTATCGGCACTGCGTACATATATAGGTGCTGAGGTTTTGCTGTGTATGGTTGCATTATTGAGTACAATTTGCGTTTTGTCGGTATCATCTGCATCAACAATAATTGTACCATCATCAAGTGTACCTGAAATAATATATGTGCCTTCGTCTGATATAGTTATAGTATTATCAGAAATCTTAACCGCATTTGAACTGCATTTTGCTGTACTGCCGTTAAGTTCTATAATAGTGCTGTTCTGCTCATCGTAGCCTATTTCTTTATCTCGGCTGGTAAACATATCATCGTCATCATCTGAAGCAGTATTTGTTGTTTTATTTGTTTCAGTAGCAGACGCTGAATTTTGCGTAGCTGATGTACTACTGTTGTCTTGATTATTCTCATTATTATTTTTTGTATTACTGCAACCGCCCAACAGCAAGGCACAGCAAATAAAAATTAATGGGAACATTTTTTTATTTTTCATATATTATTATCTCCTTATAGTTCTGCAACAACGGTTTCCTGATTAGATACAGTAATTTCAAGGTTACCGTTTCTGCAACGCAGTTTGTCAATCAGTTCTTTTTCAGTATTTGCATTTTTCAGAACAATATTATATGTTAAACGGAATAAGCTTCCCATATTTGTTGTTTTAACTCTTGTAAGGTCCCAAGAATTAGCATACTCTTTGAAGATTTCATCAAAAACGCCTGTATAGTCAAGGTCCTCAGGAATTGTTATGTTTAGTGTTTTATACAAAGCTGATTTTTTCTTGAAGCCAAAATCAAAACGATTGTAAAACATACCTGCAAGACCCAGAATAATAGAAAACAGAAAAGCATATGCAAGGTATCCCATACCTGCAATAAGACCTGTGCCCATTGCAATAAATATTGCACCTATTTCTTTTGCACTGCCGGGTACAGAACGAAAACGAACAAGACTGAAAGCACCTGCCACAGCAACACCTGTACCTACATTTCCGTTAACCATCATTATAACAACACATACAACCGCAGGCAGTAAAGCTAATGTTGCAACAAAGCTTTTTGTATAACGTGTGCGGTACATATACATTAAACTCAACATAAGACCTATCACAAGCGAACAACCTACGCAAAGCAAAAAGTCAGACACTGACAAAACTGCTGTCATATCTGTATCAAAAATTCCTTTAAAAAATGTATCAAGCATAAATCTTTTCCCCTTTATAATTATTATGAAGTATTTTCTGGTATGCTGTGCCATATTTTGAAAATGAAGTTTTGTAGATTTTATTTTCTGTAAGGCAATGTACCATCCACAGCGGTACAGCACCCGAAGTTTTAATTTCCATCAAAACCTGACCTTCTTCAAGTATCGGATATCCATACACATCTTCACTTAAAGAAAGCTTTTCTGTTCTGCAAAGAATATTATCGTCAAAGGTAACTCGAAAATCACTTTTATCTAACGAATAATAAGCTTCACGCTCATAAGATAGAAATACAGCAGGATGCAATGTACCATAGTAATCGCAAAAATAATTGATTTCGTCAGAAATCTGAGAATGCTCGTGCAAATGCTCACCGTTATATATAAAATCCATTACTTTGTTCTGAGGCAACGCAATTCTACGTTTATACACTACGGAATTATATTTTTTCTTCAGTTCAATAAATACCGAATCATCAGGCTTTGCCTTTTTATAACTGCGTATTCTTAGCTTTTCCTTATACACAGGCTTTTCAATAGAGTGTCGTATTAAACGGTAATTATCGGTATCAAAATATATATTGCGTATAGTAGTGCGACCATATTTGTCAAGTTGCATATATGGTGCCATAGCTGATAAAACAGCTTCTTTCTGTTCAAGTGTAAGCATATATTTCATTTCGTAACGCTTAAAAATTGACTGATAACTCATAATCATAACCTCCTATTTTAGTTTGTAAAATCATTGTAAAACACAAAACATAATTTTACTTAAAAATCTCTATTAAGTTTTAAATTTTTTTAATCACAAGATGACACCAACAGAAAATTACAGTATAATTGTAGTAAGAATATTAAGAAGCTTTTAAACTTGAGTTAATGTTCAGATGATATATTTTAAGGTATAAATAGTAAATTATAATTTCATCTTAAATAACAAGGAGGTAGCAAAATGAGGTTACTGCTTGCTGAGGACGAAAGGTCTTTGTCCAGAGCCATTGTGGTTATTCTGGAGAAAAACAATTATTCTGTAGACGCTGTTTATGACGGAGAAGAAGCACTTGAATATTTAAAGCTTGGTAATTATGACGGTGTTATTCTGGATATTATGATGCCAAAGCTTGACGGTATAAGTGTATTAAAAAAAATTAGAGAAGAAGGAAACAATGTTCCTGTTCTTATACTCACTGCAAAGTCAGAAATTGACGATAAAGTTTTGGGTCTTGACAGTGGTGCTAACGACTACCTTACAAAACCTTTTGCAACACAGGAATTATTGGCAAGGATTCGTGCTATGACACGCAATTTAAACAATCAGCTAACGTCACGTTTGCAAATGGGAAATGTTACTTTAGACAGGGCAACATTTGAGCTTTCTACATCATCAGGCAGTTATCGTCTGGCGAATAAAGAATTTCAGATGCTCGAGCTTATGATGAGCAATCCACGTTGCTTAATTTCAACCGAAAGATTTATGGGAAAAAATATGGGGCTGTGACACCGACGCAGAAATAAATGTTGTATGGGTGTATATATCTTATCTAAGAAAAAAGCTGAATGCACTTAATGCCAACATACAAATTAAAGCTACAAGAAATGCCGGATATTCTCTGGAGGAAATAAAATGATTAAAAAGCTACGCTTTAAATTTATTTCTGTGGCTATGTTTTCACTTTTTGTGGTACTTACAGTAATTATGAGTTCTATAAATATACTTAATTATGTTGAACTTATAACAGAGGCTGACAGCACCTTGGTATTGCTGAAAGAAAATAGGGGAACATTTCCAAAAATGCAACATCCCTTTGAAAAAAATTATGGTATGCAAGAACATAAATCTCTTGAGTTGCCATACGAAAGCAGATATTTTTCTGTTCTGTTGAATGAAAGCGGTGATATAATTTCGGTAGATACAGGAAAAATCGCCGCAATAGATACGAACAAGGCTATAGAATACGCCAAAAAGGTATGGAGCAGTGGCAACGAAAAGGGTTTTTTAGATGATTACCGATATGTAAGCGGTAAAGAAGATGTAAGAACCAGAATAATCTTTTTGGATTGTGGCAGAAATCTTTCAAATTTCAGAACCACATTTTTCATAAGTATAGTTGTGTCGTTATTCGGAATGATTGCTGTTCTTGTACTTTTGATTTTACTTTCGGGTCGCATTGTAAAGCCTGTTTCTGAAAGCTATGAAAAACAAAAGCAATTTATAACAGACGCAGGTCACGAAATAAAAACACCAATAACAATTATAGATGCTGACACAATGGTACTTGAAATGGAGCTTGGCGAAAATGAATGGTTACAAGATATACGTTTGCAATCAAAACGACTTGCAACCTTAACCAACGACCTTATCTTCCTTTCAAGAATGGAAGAAGAACAAAGCAAAATACAGATGATTGAACTTCCTTTTTCTGACATTGTAAGCGAAACAGCACAATCTTTTGCCTTGCTTGCAAAAACACAGAATAAAACATTTACTTCTGATATTCAGCCTATGTTATCACTATGCGGTGACGAAAAAGGATTAAGACAGCTTGTTTCTATTTTGCTTGATAATGCACTAAAATATTCTGCCGAAAACGGTTATATTTCTGTTACGCTGAAAAAACAAGGACGAACAATTTGTTTAGAAGTATCAAACACTGCTGAAAATATATCAAAAGAAAATCTTGAGCATCTGTTTGACCGTTTTTATCGTGTGGATAAATCAAGAAATTCACAAACGGGCGGTTACGGAATAGGCTTATCAATAGCTAAAGCAGTTGTAACAACACACAAAGGTAAAATTACAGCTTCTTATTCAGAAAATAATTTATTTACAATAAGTGTAAACCTACCAATATAATTTTAATATAACTATCTAAAGGAAAGCATAAGCAAAGGGTCAGTGATAAAATACTGACCCTTTGCTATATTATTTTGATTATCAGATTAAAGCTATTCTCTATTCGCTTATATTGCTTTCAAAATAAATATTTGTATTCATAATATCTTCAGCAGAATTTTCTGTCTGATTATATGCAAGCAATGCCTTTATATATGCACCTTCTTTTGAGATATTGTAAAGCTTATGCACATTATACTTCTCCATTTCACAGCTTGTAGCATAGCCAAACGGTGTTTTTTTGAAGGACGCAAGATAGACCGGTATGCAAAGACGATTACAGCGTTCAATAAAGCTACATATATTGGTATTACTGCCTGTTGTACAAGCTGTTGCCGAATGGTACAAGTACAATACCACTGCACCTACACTATCAATATTATAGCAGTTAAAATTTTGGTTTGGATATGTTTTTATCAGAAGAATATCGTTTTTTATAACAGGCTTTGTTGTGAAAAGTCTGTTATTTTTATTGGCAATCATATTAATAATATCTTTATTAATATTACAAATTTTATTATCAACTGCCTGTGCTACAATGCCATTACCAAAAGCTGTAAAGCTGTCGGTTAACGGGTCAGCCTCACATATTCTTGTAGATAAATAAATTTTAGTATTATTCTTTTCACCATATGCGGTAAACACTCCATACGAAATGTTACTCTTGATAAATTCAACACAGGCAGAAAAATTGCTTAAACCATTTGAACGTGGCTCGCACAGCGGATAATCAGAGGCTGTAAGCATAACAGGTATATTTACAGCTCTAAGCAACATTCCCACAAGTGCAGATGTATATGAAAGAGTGTCTGAGCCGTGGGTAATTATTACACCGTTATAACCGTTGAAATCGCAGTTATACAAAAAATCTATAAGTTTATTATACGTATCGGCTGTATAATTTTCGCTTAATATTGTAAAGGGCTGTACTGTTGTAAATTCTATATTGCAATCCTGATTTTTTTCTTTATACAGCTTTAAAATATCATAGGCTGTATCAGAAGTGGTATTCAATGTATTATTTTCGATTTTACAGGCGATTGTACCACCGGTAAGTATAAGCAGTATTTTCATTTTTTACCTCTTAAAATAATTTATATGTTATTTATTATAGCATATTTTACATACTAAATACAGGGATAAAATTATAATTTAACTTGAGTATTGACATTTTTACAAAACAGTTTAAAATATAACCATACCACCCCCATAGGGTGGTAGCGAGAAAGGAGTGATAAAATGGCAAAAGAATTTTTTAACGTAACCGGTATGACCTGTGCAAGCTGTAGTGCAAGAGTAGAAAAAACCGTAGCAAAGCTTGAAGGCACAACAGAAGTATCGGTTAATCTGCTTACAAACAGTATGGAGGTTAAATATGACAACAGCAAATTAACTGCTAATGAAATAATCTCTGCTGTAGAAAATGCAGGCTATGGTGCAAGTATCAAAAATCAAAAAGTAACAGCACAGCAGAACAACAATCCCAAAGACGAGGTAAAAAGTGCAAAACTGCGTCTTATATGGTCACTTGTGTTTTTAATTCCACTGTTCTATATTTCTATGGGACATATGATGGGTTTACCTCTGCCGGATTTTATGCACGGCACAGAAAATGCCATCACCTTTGCTTTTACCCAATTTTTGTTTACTATACCTATAGTATTTATAAATTTCCATTATTTTAAAAATGGTTTTAAAAATCTTTTCAAACTCAGTCCAAATATGGATTCACTTATTGCAATAGGCTCAACAGCCTCTATTATATATGGTATTTTCGCAATTTATCGCATTGGCTGGGGATATGGCCACGGTGATTTGGGAATTGTGGAGCATTATTCAATGGATTTATACTTTGAATCCGCAGGCACTATTCTTACACTTATAACACTGGGTAAATTCCTTGAAAGTAAGGCAAAAAATAAAACTACAGACGCTATTACAAAGCTCGTTAATCTTCGTCCGCAAACAGCTATAGTTATCCGAAACGGGAAAAATACAGAAATTTCTGTTGAAGATGTTATTGCAGGTGATACTGTTATTGTTAAGCAAGGCAGTACAATACCTGTAGACGGTACGATAATAAAAGGAAGTTGCAGTGTTGATGAGTCGGTTATAACAGGCGAAAGTCTGCCTGTTGAAAAAAAAGAAGGTGACAGCGTTATTGGTGCTACTATTAACAAAAGCGGATATATTGAAATAAAAGCAACCAAGATTGGCGAAAACAGCACTTTAAGCCAAATTATAAAGCTAGTTGAGGAGGCCTCAGCAACAAAAGCACCTGTAGCAAAAATTGCTGATAAAATAAGTGGTATTTTTGTGCCAATAGTAATTACTGTAGCGGTTATTGCAACAATCGTATGGCTATTGCTGGGTAAAGGTGTAGAGTTTGCACTTTCTACAGGAATTGCAGTTCTTGTAATTTCCTGCCCTTGTGCTTTAGGTCTGGCTACTCCTACAGCCATTATGACAGGCACAGGCAGAGGTGCTCAAATGGGTATTCTCATAAAATCGGCAGAGGCACTTGAAACAGCCGGACACATAAACACTGTGGTTCTTGACAAAACGGGAACAATCACCGAGGGCAAACCATATGTTACAGACATTATTACAATGGGCATTGATGAAAAATATCTGGTTGATATAGCAACATCTATTGAAAAACTCTCGGAACATCCTCTTGCCCACTCTGTTGTGGAGTATGGCGAAAAAGCAAAATATACACCTGTTAAGGTTACAGATTTTGAAAGCCACAGTGGTATGGGCATTTCTGCAAAAATAGATAACAACAAAATTTTTGCAGGTAATATTAAATTGATGGTTAACAATGGCATAAATATAAACCCATTTAAAAACAAAATAGACGAGCTTGCCACACAGGGTAAAACACCATTGTTTTTTGCAAAAAACGATAGTATAATTGGCATAATAGCTGTAGCAGATATTGTTAAAGAAAGCAGTAAAATTGCAGTTAAAGAGCTTAAAAATATGAATATTGATGTTGTAATGCTTACAGGTGATAACAAATCAACTGCAACAGCAATAGGCAATAGCTGTAATATTACAAATATTGTTGCTGAGGTTATGCCACAGGACAAAGAGGCTAAAATAAGAGAATTACAGAGTAAAAAACGCAGAGTTGCTATGGTAGGTGACGGTATTAACGATGCACCTGCACTTGCAAAATCAGACGTAGGCATTGCCATAGGTGCAGGAACAGATATAGCCATAGATTCTGCCGATGTTGTACTGGTAAAAAGCAATCTTATAGATATTGTAAAGCTAATTCAACTCAGCCGAAAAACAATTAAGAATATAAAAGAAAATTTATTCTGGGCATTGATTTATAATTCATTGGGTATTCCTTTAGCTGCAGGTGTATTTTACAGTATTCTTGGTTGGAAATTAAACCCTATGTACGGTGCAGCAGCAATGTGTGTAAGTTCACTTTGTGTTGTAACAAACGCTTTGCGACTTCGTACATTCAAACCAAATTTTAAATATTTTAATAGTAGCAGTGAAAAAACTGCTGACAAAACAAACAAACCCAATATTGAAAATTGGAATATAACAGACAACAGAAAGGACGAAAAAATTATGACAAAGAAAGTAATTATTGACGGTATGATGTGTACACACTGCTCTGGCAGAGTAGAAAAGCTACTGAACGAGCTTGACGGGGTAACAGCTACAGTAGACCTTGAAAACAAATGTGCAACAGTAACCGGTGAAGTAAGTGATGATGTAATCAGAGATGTTATTACAGACGCTGGCTACACAGTTGTGGAGATAAAATAATGCAATGTGATTGTGAAAAAGTTTCTAACCTGCTAAAAACCGCAAGAGGACAGATAGACGGAATTTTAAATATGATAGAAAACGACCGTTACTGTATAGATGTAATGACACAGGTAATGGCAACCACCGCCATACTGAAAAAAGTCAACTCTATTATTTTAAAAGGTCATATGCAGAATTGTGTAAATGACGCTTTTACAAGCGGAGATGAGCAGGAAAAAAGCGAAAAAATAGACGAAATTATAAAACTTCTTGATAAGATGAATAAATAAATTAACTTACAAAGTAAACTGATTACTTAAAAATAATCAAAACAAAATCATAAAGTAATCTTATTTTAATTTATATTATAAAAAGCAAAAATCCTGCCGAAATTCGGCAGGATTTTTCTTTGGCGGAGATGGAGAGATTTGAACTCTCGCGTCGGTGTTACCGACCTACCGGTGTTCGAAGCCGGACCCTTCAGCCACTTGGGTACATCTCCATATTAACAGTAATGCAGATATTATATAAGCCTGCACATAAACAATGCAGGCTTATTTTGGCGGAGAGACGGGGATTCGAACCCCGGAAGCGGTTATTACCGCTTACATGATTTCCAATCATGCTCCTTCGGCCAACTCGGACATCTCTCCAAACAGTAATAAAAATTATATCAGATAAACCAAATTTAGTCAATATTTATCGCTAAAATATTTTTCTTCTTAAACTTATAAGGCTGATTATTGAATTAAAAAGCAGAGTATCAAAACATTCTTGTTTTCTGTATACTCTGCTTTTGTATTATTTTTCATTTAATTTTCTGTCAAACAACCATATCAATCATCAAAATTAATATTCATCATCAAAGTCATATTTTGATATATCTATTTCGGCAGTGTCGTAATTAAACTTTGTACGACTTGTTTCGTGAGTTATATGTTGATTGTCTGAATCCTGATGTGAAGCATAATGGTGCTTTCTTTTATTTCTTCTATCATTTGCAATATTTGATGAACCTCTTGTTGCACCTGAAACATTTGTGTTTACAAGCTTGCGGTTTCTTATACCGCTAACAATCAAATAAGTAATCATAGCCAGAGATGAGGCAACAAAAATTATACCAAAAATCAAAAACAAAACAGACAAATTGCTGTCTTTGTCGGAATTGTTGTTTTTAATAAAACTAAAATCGCCTGTACCATCTGCCGAAACATTATCAAAATTAAGACTTATATCTGCCCAATCAGCGTCACTTAAAGTAGTTGAATCACTTCCGTTGCTGTTATACATATCTACCATATTTTCTGTAGAAGCTGTTGCAGACTGATAATCGGTAGCTCGTTCAAACTCATCAAAGCTCATACCCGGGTCATAATCATAAGTAACCTGTGGTTCTTCATATACTGTTCCATAATCACCGCTATTATACATATCATAGTAATAATCAGCATCATAATTCACAGTGCTGTCACTGTTATCTGTAACAGTAGAATCTGTATTATCAACTGTGCTATCACCGGAAACATATTCATCACCTGAATTTGAACTACTGTCGCCTGTAGTTACATCATCCTGTACAGGTGTATCGTTTACAGGCGTATCGTCTACAGGTGTATCATCTACAGGTGGGTCTACGGTGTCTACTACGGGTGTATCCATTGTACCGCCATCATCAGTTACAGGCACATCTCCTTCACCCTCTATTGGCTCTGCATAAGCAGTAAGAGTAGCAACTGCACCAAGCATTGAAAGTGCCAACAAAACAGAAACCGTTTTCCTTTTTATATTTTTCATAATCATACTCCTATCCTTAAACAACATTCACAATAGTAGCCTTTCTATAAAATTTATCATATCACATAAAAGCTGTAATTTCAACATCAAAAGATGACTTTTAAAATACAATTTATGCTATTTCCGTTCAAAAACCCTGCAACTGTTAATTCCATAAGTTGAGCTATAAAACGATATATGTTATAATTATATTTATATTGTACAATGGAGAAATGATTATGTCTATAAAAAATACAGCTGTACTGACCTGTCCAAAATGCGGACAGCAATTTGAATCTATTTGTTGGGATTCTTTAAACGGAGATTTAAACCCCGAAGAAAAAGAAAAACTGTTAAACGGTAAACTTTTCAATATCACCTGTGTACATTGCGGAAATATAGCCAGATTTTTATACCCAATGCTATATCACGATATGAGCAAACACGCTATGGTAAAGTTAACTTTTAATCAGGAAGAAATACCGCACATCTGCGATTATTTTAAATCCGCAAGTAACCTTACAAATACTGACAACAATTATGCATATAAATACAGAATTGTATTTAAACCTAACGATTTAATCGAAAAAGCAAAAATATTCGACTGTGAGTTAGATGACAGAATAATTGAAATAATGAAAATAATGCGTTTTGATTCAATAAAGAAGGATTATACCTTTAAGAAAATTGATAAGATTTATTTCAACGTTGCAGACAACAATAAATATGTTTTCGATATTATTGCTAATAACAGATATTTTGCTTCAGTAGATATTGATGATAACCTTTACAGCAGTCTTGATTTCAGATTTTATGATATAATAGAGTCTATACCATTAGATGAATATATTATCGACTGCAACTGGGCAATAAACTTTATAAAACGCTATAATATAATATAACAAAAATATATTCTAAGGCTTTATATTTCTTGCTATAGGTGACACCTTCTGTTTTTCTGTTACAGATGTAATCTTTGCATACGCACTGGTTATAATGGGTTCTGTTTCATCAACCCTAATACTTATGCTGTTTGCTTCCTTCTTCAAGAAAAGCTCAACACTTAGTTCTTTTGGTGTGCTTATTTCTGCCGGTATAGGTTTTGTGATAGGTGCATATATACCTGTTTCGCAATTTGATGAAAGTATGCAGACTGTGCTTAATCTTATTCCGGGTTCACAAATTGCCGGCTTGCTGAGAAATATTCTTGTAACACCATCACTTAATCAAGCAAACGATGCTTTAAACGGCATAGACAATGGGCTTTTTGCAGAGGGCATAACAGAAATCTTTGCACTTAAGCTTAATATTTTCGGTGAAAGTGTTAGCATAAACTTTATGATAATTTATTCACTGATTGCTATAGCAGTTTTTCTTGTGCTTAATCTTATTTCATTTAAAGTAAGCTCAAAGAGGAAGTCATAATTTCTTTTGCTTGTGATATACAATACCCTGTGGTATAATCAAACTGAAAATTCATTTTATAATTTTATAATTTTATAATATTGATTTTGATTATCGAAAGGATTGTAAAAATATGGATAACACAACCAGACGAGATAACGGACTTGCATATATTACAGATGAAGCTGTATGGAACGAAATGCTTGTTAACCGCAAGCTTGTACAGGAGTTCAATAACACTGACTGCTGTGACCGTGACAAACTAAGAGAGCTTGCAAACCAAATTCTGGGTAAAGCAGGTAAAAATTGTTGCATAACACAGCCATTCCACTGTGACTACGGCAAGCATATATTTGTAGGAGATAACTTTTACACAAACTACAACTGTGTTATTTTAGATGTGGCAACTGTAGAAATAGGCAACAATGTACTTTTCGCACCAAATGTAGCAGTATACACCGCAGGTCACCCTGTACACCCTGAGGCAAGAAATTCAGGATATGAATATGGTGCACCCATAAAAATAGGTAATAATGTATGGGTTGGTGGCAACACTGTTATTCTGCCCGGTGTTACTATTGGTGACAACTGCGTTATAGGTGCCGGCAGTGTGGTAACAAAAGATATTCCGTCAAACACCATATCAGCAGGCAACCCTTGCAAGGTTATTCGTGAAATCACAGCAGAAGATAAAAAATTCTACTTTAAAGACCTGCAATTTGATGATGAAGCTTGGGCAAAAATTAATTCTAAAGATTAACTCATATAACACAACAAATTTATCGCTTAAAAAAGGTTTGGAAGTTACAACGCTTCCAAACCTTTTTGTTTCATATGTTTTTCACTTATTGCTTTCTGTTTTATAAAACTCAGAAAACCACATTTTCCAAGCTTCATCGTGCATTAAACTTTTAGTTAAATGCATATTCGCTCATACAGCACACACTTTTAAGTCCTTGTTATAAAATAACATTAAGAATTTCACAAGGATTATCTGTTATATATGTTGCCTCTGCCTGTTCAAGCTCTGCTCTACTACCATAGCCAAAGGTAACACCCACGCTGTCCACTCCTATGTTTCTTGCACCTATAACATCATACTCTCTGTCGCCAATCATAAGCACCTTTGCAAGGTTTGTTACCCCACAGCTTTCAAGAGCATAAGTTATAACCTCTGCTTTGTTGGTGCGTGTTCCGTCAAGGTTTGCTCCTGCAACAACATCAAAATACCTTGCTATATCAATGTGTTCAAGAATTTGCTTTGCAAACACCTCAGGTTTTGAGGTTGCCACAGACAATGTTTTTCCTTTAGCTTTTAAAGCTTTCAGCAAATCTTTTATGCCGTCATATACAGTAACCTCAAAAATGCCCTTGTCCTTGTAATATTCCCTGTAATACTCAACAGCCGTCATTGCCTTTTCGGGCGAAAAGCCATAAAAGCTTTCAAAGGATTTATGAAGTGGAGGGCCGATAAATTTGTACAGTGTTTTTCTGTCCTCCACTTCAATATTGAATTTTTTTAGAGCATAGATTACAGAATTGGTTATTCCCAAGCCTGAATCTATAAGTGTACCGTCTAAATCGAATAAAATTAAATCATAACTTTTCATAATACGTCCTTTATTTTTTATTATACAATCATTTCTTCCATAAGCTTTGCTGTTCGTTGGGTTGAGTAAAGGGCAAGCACTATTGTAATTATAAGCATAACTGCAATTACAACAGGTATAAACATAAACTCACTGCACACAAAGTACAGCACACCAAATACTACACCAACACCTATAGCAACTGCCATATGTAAAAATGTACTCATATTGCCACGCAGTGCTGAAAGTTCATCTTCCCACACAAGCTTTGGGTGCATAACGTCAAATAAAATTCCTACATACACTGTTGCAAAAACCGCAAGCGTAGAACAAACCAGACAAGCCAGTGTAAGCATTACACTACAGCCAACAGACACACAAAGAAGTACAACGCCAAGAAGTATTGCAGGCAATGTAAAGATAAGTGAAATTGCAACCTTTACATTTACTTGTGTTTTGTATGGGATTGGCAGGTATTTAAGCAAATCTGCGTGATTACCCTCTCTTGTAAATGAGGACGATGAAAGTCCGCTCATTGCAGTTAAAAGACAGGTTGCTATAATAATTGCAAAAAGCACAAGAACATCTGTGTCCTTTTGTGTATTTATAAAACTGTTGATTTCTCCGCCACTGCCTGTACAGATGATTATTAAGCCTGCTAAAGGCAAAAGCAAATTTGGCATTATACAGTTGATAATATAAGTAGGTGTGCGAAGAAGTGTTTTAATTTCTCTGAGCATACAAGATGAAAAAACGCTGTGGCTCTTTCCGCTCTGGCTGTGTGCGTGTGACTGTTTTTTGCCTGCTGACATTACGGCATTAATTCCGTACATATACAGCTTTGAAGACAGTAAATAAAGCACCGCAACCATTACAATATGCACTGCAATAAACAGAAGGAACAGTAAAATATTCTGACCGCTTATAGCGTGGCACAAAATAGGCACAGTAAAGAAAACATACTGCATTATTACCATAAACATATTTGAGCCGTCTGCAAGGCTATAAATAAATGTTTCTGCTGTAATATTATCAAGCTGTAGAAGTGATACTACAAATATCAGTACAAACACAATACCGCACAGTGCAGACACCATATTTACACTCTTTATTGAATGTACCTTTTTTGCAATACTCATAAAAATCATTGCAAACAACGCACAGTAGAACAATGGCAAAACAGGCAGTAAAACTACACCAACTATTGAGAATACAATACCAAGCACTGTTACGCCATCTGCAAGCATATAACCTACAAGAATACCTATAATTACAAGGAACTCCATAATACTTTCTTGCATATAGCCTACTGTAAACTTAGCCATAAATATTTCATTTGGTTTAAACGGGTAAGGCAGTATACGTGCCATATCTATTGAAAAATACAGCCAACCGCATATTACATTTACACCAAATACAGCACCAAACACACTTATAAAATACATTATAAGCTGTGCGGCTTCTGTACCGTCACCACCAAGAAGTGAAACTGCTGTTGTAAGAATGTTTGTAAAATATCCAACCAACACCGCACAGCCAAACATAATTATACTGCCAAGAATATTTATGGCTATTTTCAGACCTCTAAATTTAAAAGGGTCGGCATCGGCTGTGGTGTTCTTCATTAAAGCTTTTGTTAGTAAATTAATTTTCTTTAAGCTTTTAGTCATTTCCATCACCTACTATATTCAGGTAACTATCCTCCAAGGAAAGACCGCCATATTTCTTTTTGAGATTTTCAACGGTATCAAAACAAACCACCTTTCCTTTACGAATAATTATAACTTTGTCGCAAAGCTCCTCTGCGGTATCCAGAACGTGAGTAGAGAAAAATACACAGTTGCCCTTCTCTGCGTGTTCTCTAATCATCTTTTTAAGTCTGTAGGCAGATTGAGGGTCAAGACCTGTCATAGGCTCGTCCAGAATCCATACAGGAGGATTATGTATTAATGCACCTGTTACCATAATTTTCTGTCGTGTACCGTGCGAACAGGAATCCAGTCTGTTTGGTAAAACTTCTTCAATTTCAAATCTTTTTGTTAGTGTTTCTATGTTTTTATCTCGTGTGTCTTTGTCAATTTCATAGGCATCAGCCAGAAATTCAAGGTATTCTCTGCAAGTAAGCCTTAGCATAAAGTCAGGGTTGTCAGCTGTATAACCTATATATTTTTTTGACTCTACACCGTCACCCACCTTTTTACCGCAAACGGTTATACTGCCACCGTCTGCCTGCAAAATACCTGTAAGACATTTAATAACAGTTGTTTTACCTGCACCGTTATCACCAACAAAACCAATAACCTCTCCTTTGTCGGCATAAAAGCTGATGTTATCAACCGCCTTAAAGTCCTTACCATAAATTTTAGTAAGATTTTCCACCTGAATTAAATGCTTGTTCATAAAATTACCTCCTATCCTTTTATTAAAATAAATTATATTTACTGCTTACCAACAACAAGCCTCAAAATTTCATCATAACCACGCACAATATAATCACACAGGCTATGTGATGTTACTTTATTGTGTGGGTCATACAAGCAGGTGGTAATTCCTGCGTTTTTTCCTCCCTGCATATCTGAGGTTAAAGAGTCACCCACAATAATCACCTTACTTTTATCTGTTATATGAAGCTGATTGAAAATATAATTAAAATATTCTTTTGATGGCTTATTGCAACCCATTTCTTCCGATATAAACACACCGTTTACAAGCTTGTCCAAGCCACTGTGCTTTACTCTGCCTCTTTGTGCAATTTTAAGACCATTTGTTGCCAGATATACATCTGCGTGATTTGTAAGCTTTTGCACAAATTCATATGCACCGTCAAACAAAAAACCACACTGCGACAAATTATATATATAAATCTCATTCACCTTTTCCATAGGCATTTCAACCTTTAGCCCTGTTCTGTCAAAAAATCTTTCAAAACGCTTAATTTTAAGTTCTTCTTTTGTTATTTCGTTTTTTTCATACTCTTTCCAGATTTTCAGGTTTTCATCAAGATAGACATCGTTAAGCTGTTCAGTCCATTTTATATTCAGTGTTGCAAGGGTTTTATTAAGTGCAAGCTTTTCAGCCCTATGGAAATCATATACAGTGTCATCGGCATCCAACAAAACTGTAGTGAATTTTGCATTACTCAAAGGACTTCATCTCCTCGTTGTATACATCAAGCCTTGTAATATCTGAATTAACTGTAATATTATTTATGTTTTCAAGTGCTGTAATTAAAAGCTGTGGGTTAACATTGTTTACACTGCCTGCCGGCAATATAATTTCTAAGCTTATATAATCATCAAGCTTTTCTAAGGTATAATTGCCAAGCTGTGGTTTTAGGTCGATAAGCTTTGTATTTTTTTTAGTTGTTTTTTCAACCTCTATTTTCTCCTGTGCAAACATAGCACGAAACATTTCAAAAAGCTTTTCCAAAGTGGTATCATCGCTTGTAAGCTTTATGTCAAATTTACCAAAGGCTATTTTCCCTGCCTTCATAACAGGCTCAGTAACCTTGTAAACCTCTATTCCGCCAGGCAAGCCATTATTAAGCTTATTTATCACTTCATCATAAGAAACATCTTCTAAAAGCTTTATGTCCATAGTTTCTTTAACACCACGAAAACCAAGTGAAAGCGGTAACGCAAAGGTTATAAATGGGTGCGGATTAAATCCTTCTGTGTGCCATACCGGCAGTTTGCTATGCTGAATTGCCCTTGTCATAACTCTGTTAAGGTCAAGGTGTGATATATAACGTGTTGCACCGTCTTTTTTAAACCATATTCTTACGTTTTTCAATGCAAACACCACCTTTCCATTTATTTGCACCGCAGTTACTGCATTTTTGTCTGCAATTAAAGGTTGTTTCAGCCTTATATGCCTTTTTACATTCATTAATTAAAAATTCCTTTGTTACACCATAATCTATATGGTCCCAAGGCAGAACCTCATCGAAGCTACGTCTGCGGTTAGCGTAAAATTCCGGACTTATGCCACATTCTTCAAAAAGCTGTAGCCAGTTTTCAAGATTAAAGCAGTCACTCCAGCCATCAAAATGGAATCCTTTTTCAAATGCAAGCTCCATAACCTTGCACAGCCTTCTGTCGCCTCTTGCAAACACAGCCTCTAAAAAGCTTGTACTTGAATCGTGGTAATTATATGTTATCTTCTTCGTTTTAATACTCTCTTTTACAAGCTTTTGTTTTGCCTTTAAAGCTTCCTCTGTATCCTGTGGCTCCCACTGGAACGGTGTAAATGGCTTTGGCACAAAGCTTGAGGTACTCAGTGTTACGCTCACACCCTTGCCCTTTGGTCTGTTTTCACAGTTATAGTAAGTGTTTACTACTTTTTGACCCAAATCAGCTATTCCACATACATCTTCGTCTGTTTCGGTAGGCAAGCCTATCATAAAATACAGCTTAACCTTTGTCCAACCGCCGTTAAAGGCTTTTGAACAGGTTTCCATAAGCTCGTCCTCAAAAACATTTTTATTTATTACATTACGCAAACGCTGTGTGCCTGCCTCTGGTGCAAAGGTAAGTCCGCTTTTGCGTACTGTTTTAATTTTAGAAATAATCTCATCGTTAAAACCGTCAACACGCAGTGATGGTAATGAAATGCTTACCTTTTCGTTTTCTGACCATTCGGTAAGCTTTGTGAGAAGTTCACCAATTTCTGTATAGTCACTTGAGCTTAATGACGAAAGTGAAACTTCATCATAACCGGTATTATTACATAGTGTATGGCACTGGTTATTAATTACTTCAGTAGATTTTTCACGCACAGGTCTGTACAAAAAGCCTGCCTGACAAAATCTGCAACCACGAATACAGCCTCTGAAAATCTCCTCCATTGCTCTGTCGTGTACAATTTCTATCATTGGCACAACAAAATTTTTCGGATAGAAAACATCATCCATATTCATAATAAGTCTTTTTTCTACTTTTTCGGGTGCATTGTGTGTAGGTGTAACAGACTTAATTGTATTGTCCTCGTTATATTCAACCTCATAAAGTGATGGAACATACACACCCTTTATCTGTGAAGCTTTAATTAAAAACTCCTGTTTACTGTCACCATTTGCCTTACACTGGCGGTAAAGATTCATTACCTCAAGGTCAACTTCTTCACCCTCACCTATAAAGAAAAGGTCTATAAAGTCTGCAATAGGCTCTGGGTTACAGGCACAAGGGCCACCTGCACACACTATATTTTTCAGCTCAGTTCTGTCCTTTGATTTTATTGGAATACCACCCAAATCAAGCATATTGAGAATATTTGTAAAGCTAAGCTCATATTGCAGTGTGAAGCCAATAAAATCAAAATCAGTTAACGGGTCACCGCTTTCTAAGCCGTAAAGAGGTATATTCTTTTCACGCATAAGCTTTTCCATATCAATCCATGGGGCAAATACACGTTCACACCATATATCTTCTACACTGTTAAACTGGCTGTAAAGAATTTTCATTCCAAGGTGCGACATACCCACTTCGTAAACATCAGGAAAACAAAAGGCAAATCTTACATTAACCTTGCTTTTATCTTTAACCACGCTGTTCATTTCTCCGCCAACATATCTGCCGGGTTTCTGAACCTTTAGCAACAACTTTTCAACTTCTTTATTTATCACAATTTTTCCTCCATTAGAAATACTTTTGCGGTTTGAATATTATTACACTTATTAGATAGAGTGTAGCAAACAACATTGTAAAATTATACGGAGAATTAAGCAAAGCCATAAAGCTGACAAAGCCAAGCGGAATTACACAAATTAGCGACACCAACAAGGTTACTATGTAAACCGTTTTATCCGAAAAATTCCTTTGTAATACAAGTTGCAGTGCATTACCGCCGTCAAGAGACTCAACAGGAAGTGCATTAAACAAACCTATAGATAAATTCGCCAGAGCAAAATATCTAAATATATATAATCTATAACTATTATACAACATAAGCGACAGTAAAAACAAGACAATATTAACAAAAATCCCACCTAGCGTAATTATAATTTCAGCCTTAATGCCTCTTTGGAATTTTTGAATATCTGTAATACTTATATCAAAAGCAGATAACTTTATTCTTGTTATCTTTGTACCATAAAATCTCATTGCTACAATATGCCCCAGTTCGTGACAGACAGAGGCAAGCACAGCACATATTGCCATACCTGTAGGGTCAAAAATCAACAGAACAGTAAGTCCAGCCACAAGCGGATATGATAAAACAAATTCAACACCAAAAAGTTTAAAACACATTATTAATCCTCTATATATCCTTCATCTGTAATATTCTGCTCGTCTGTTGTTTCTTCGTCTGTAGTATTTTCGCTGTAAGCTTCTTCGGCAAATTCGGTTGCTTCTTCATCAGTTGTGCTTTCTTCTGTAGGCTCAGCTATTGTGCTACTTTCAGTTGGTTGTTGCGTTTCTGTTGCTGTATTTTCTGTTGCAGGCTGTGCCATAGTAGCTATTTCTGTTGGTAATGTACTGCTTTGTACAGTTGCCTGTTCGTCACCTTCTGTGTCAGCCTTCATAGTTATAACAAGCGAATTGTTAAGGTTATCAAAATACCATTCACTTGCTTTTGTGTAAAGCTCACCACCAAAATTTTTTAGTAAAAAAGCACCTGCCACTACCAAAAAAGCCAAGAAAAATTGCATTTTTATAACAGGCTGTGGATTTGAATTTTCTGCATTTGGCTTTATTATTACAGGTATATGCTTATATACCTCATCTTGTTCCGGTGCATTTTCATCATCAGGATATTCGTCATCATATATATCTTCTTCCTCGTCATATTCTTCGGCAGGCTCGGCACGTACAACCGGTACACTCTGCCATTCCTCATTATATTCAATATTGTCATATCTCTCGTCACTCATCAATATCACATCCCAATATATTCTGTTTAATCTTATGTTGACAAACCCTTTTGTATGCACAAGCTACATTATGTTGTAAATTAACTGTAAATGGTATTGCTTTCGTTTTGACAATGTAATATTGGTATGCTATAATTTTTATATAAATAAACTACCATAACAGGAGGATTACTATGAACGTATGGCACGACCTCAGTCCTGAAAGAATTACTCCAAGCAAATTTGAGGCTTACATTGAAATTCCAAAGGGCTGTAAAAGTAAATATGAGCTTGACAAAGAAACAGGTCTTTTAAAGCTGGACAGAATTTTGCATACCTCTACACGTTACCCTGCAAACTACGGCTTTATTCCACGCACCTTCGCACACGACCTTGACCCTCTTGATGTACTTGTACTGTGTAGTGAAACAATGTATCCCGGTACACTTATTGAATGTTACCCTATAGGCTACATAAGAATGATAGACTCAGGCTATAACGACGAAAAAATTATTGCTATACCTTTCAATGACCCTACATATAATACATACAAAGATATTTCTGAACTGCCACAGCATATTTTTAAAGAGATGTGCCATTTCTTTGCTGTATATAAAACTCTTGAAACATCTGACAAATACACAAAGGTTGAAGATGTAAAAGGTGCAAAAGAGGCAGAAAAAATCATTGAACAAGCTATAAAAGATTACAAGAAAACATACGGCGATTTGCGTAAATAACTTTTTGGGAGATACATTTAAATGAGCAACGGATTTAAAAACACCGAGGACAAACGCACAAAGCCTGTAAGATTGGCTGTATGCGTTTGTTTTATAATAGAAATCATACTTCTTGCCTCACCATATATTGCAATGATTGGTGAGGACGGCACTTATTATTCCAAAACTATGCTTCAGCTTATTTTAGGAATGAACACAGCCGATATACGTTTTATAAAGCTTGGCTTTATAGCTATTCTGTTTGCTGTAGTTCCTATTGTAGGATTTTTATTTGCATCTTTTGATAAAAACAGTTGTGTAAAATCTGTAGTAGGCTGTTTATGTTCGGTTGCAGGCATTTTTGGACTTACATTTATTGTACCACAATTTTCATCTGTGCTTGCATTTGGTGCTATGATGTCTATTCTGGTTTATCTGCTGATATTTGCCTTGTGTATATCATTAACGCTAAAAACAATAGGTGTGCGGGCATTAAAACGACAGGAAGAAGAACTTGCCAAAGAACATAACGAGGCATAAAAACTATATAATAAAAAGCTAAAGGGTTCGGGGAAATTTCCGAACCCTTTTTTATTAATTCCTGTAAAACAACTAGTTATTTTACTTTATTTTTC
>JAXJYN010000037.1:0-99384 GCA_036306965.1 Acutalibacteraceae bacterium | reverse complement strand
AGTAAATTTAAAATATAATATTAAATTATTAAAATTATTTACTGATAACAAGTGAATATAAGTATTTTTATTTCTATATACAATTATTACCAATTTAATTTGAAGTTTATCCTTTAGGTTTTTTATAACAAAAATCCAATATAATAAAACAGATTAAATTGTTTTTAAAATATTACAATTTGTAACTTTTACTTCTTTCAGCTGTAAAAAATAATGTAACCAATTTTATTACAAAATAAAAAGCGTTGCAACAACTGCAACGCTTAATTATGGAGCGGATGACGAGGCTCGAACTCGCTACCTCCACCTTGGCAAGGTGGCGCTCTACCAGATGAGCTACATCCGCATATAAAACTATACTGCTTAATCAGCCTGTTTATATTACCACATATAAAAATAAAAGTCAATCCTTTTAAAAAAACTTTTTAAAATTTACCCTGTAGCTCATTTCAAATGAAACTACAGGGTAATGTTAAAAGTTATTCAACTACAGATTAAAAAGTAAAATCAGGCACCGGTAATAATTTTCTTCTGTATAGCAATAGCGTCAGAAAGAGTTATCTGTCCATTGCTATCTGTATCAGCAGAATAAGTCTGGTTTCTTGTTAAATCTAAAATTTCTACAAGACCACGCTGTGTCATTATAGCATCGGCTGTTGAAATTCTGCCATCATTATTTACATCATATTTCTTAACACCGCTGTCAGCAGATGTTATAGCTTTTATTACAAAGTTAGAACCAATTTCGTCATCAAAAATCTCTGAATAAAAATCTGTTAGCTCGTACATTTCGCCTTCAAACTGTAAGTAGCTTACATCACTCTTTGTGTCAGGTATAAATACATATTCTGTACTGTTAGTAAGCCATTCATCACAACCTAATGCACTTGCTGTACCACTACTGCTACCATCAATTCTTACACCAATAGCACCCTTACTGTAAGGTAGTTCATAATCGGTTTCTACATTTATATATCCGCTGTAATCTACAACACCACTTGCAAGCTTTGTCCATTTGCCTTCATTAACACTTGGTTCTCCGTTACTGTCAAGCGGAATATAATATATTGTATAATCTGCACCAACAGATAAGGTTTCAAACATTACACTGTCGAGATTGCCATATTTCTCGGTAAAATCAAATTTATTGATGTATGTCATATTTTTTACATCTTCATCATTTAATATCAGACTAAAATCATATGTAGCACCATATTCTTCAACCTGATAAAGCTTTGTGTTATCATCAATTTTAACGAAATCCTTGATTGCAAAAGGTGCACTCAAAAAGTTAGTGTCAAATAGGTAAGCATCTTCATAAGAAATCCAGAAGTATCCGTCAAGACTATTATAATCACCCCAACTATTTTTACACAACCATGCACCGTTGTTTGCTGGCTGATAACCTGATTTGAAATTAGTTTTTGAATAGTTGTCATTCCAGCCTACTACTGTTATTGCGTGACCTTCAATTTGAGAAGGATTCGCAAACACTTTATAAGCATATGTAGCTGTTTCATCACTGTTTGAAAACATTTCATTTGCTGCATAGTTTGCAGATACCGCACCATAATCCATTATAGCGGTTTTAATTGTTTCAATATCATTTGGCAATTTTATTATATCAGTTACACCATATTCTGTTGTTCCCAAGGAGTCAACCTGAGCAAATGTTTTTCCTGTAGCGTAACCAAACGGAATATCAGACTCTTTTCTTGCTCCCTGCCACGAAGCAAAATATCCCATAGCCATATCAGAGTAACCGCCGTCATTCAGCTCTCTTAACCAACCTGTACCGTTACTGCGTGTAGTTGTCCACGAGTCAAGATGCTCTTCTGATAAATCATAAGTACCATAGCCATTTTTCAGCAAAGCTGTTTCCATTGTTGCCATAGCTGAAAAAGTCCAACAAGTATTATGTGTTTTTTGATTTTTTACAGATGTTACATAACCCTTGTCAACACTGCTGTATTTTGTTGGAAAACTTCTTTTTACTTTAATTGACTCAGACGGAATATCTGTTCTTTTAACAAGTGAACCTGCTTTTGGATTTGCAGATTGTGACAAAACCTTTTCTTTATCACCTTTTTTAGTAAAAGTTTCAGTATCTGTTGCAGACACAACACTCACTGATGACATAGTAAGCATTGAAACCATACAGATAGCTATCAGCTTTTTTATATTTTTCATATAAAAACTCTCCCTCAATATATATTAATAACAAGTATATCAAATATATTTTTAAATGTAAATAAGAAGTAAACAAAATTACTAAAATACATTATTTAGATTTCTTATGAAAGAATATATTTTATCCGCTGAATAACATTGAAGGTGATTAAATGAATATTCGTACTGACCTTGCACTGGAAGCAAAAGAAATTGTTGGTGACTGTTCAGAAGGAGTAAAATTGAGTGCAAGAACATACTCTAATATGAAGGTAACAAAAATACGAATAACCAATCAGCAAGGTGCAAAAGAGCTTGGCAAGGATATAGGCACATATATAACAGCAGAATTTCCCAGCCTTTCAACTGTATTCAGCAATACAGACACAAGGCTTGAGGTAATTGGCGAATATATAAGAGAATTATTGCCAGAGGAAGGCACTGTGCTGGTAGTAGGTCTTGGAAATTTAAATATTACTCCTGATGCGTTAGGACCAAAAAGTACAAATAAAATACTTGCTACAAGACATATTACAGGCGAACTTGCAAAAGAAACAGGACTTGATAAGCTGAGAAGTGTTGCTGTAATAGCACCTGGTGTTCTGGGACAAACAGGTGTAGAAACAGGCGAGCTTGTATTGAGTGTTGTAAAAAAAATCAAACCCACAGCTATTATTGCTATAGACGCACTCGCTTCAAGAAGACTTGAACGCCTTGGATGTACACTACAGATTTCTGACACTGGAATTTCTCCCGGTGCAGGTGTAGGCAACAACCGCTGTGCTATCAATTATGAAACAACAGGTGTACCGGTAATTGCTGTAGGTATTCCTACAGTTGTAGACGCACTTACACTTGCAAGAGATATAATGCCGGATTATATTTTTGAAAATGATATTAAAGAAGAAATTTATCCAAAAGGTCAGATTATGGTGGTTACACCACGAGAGATAGATTTACTAATAGAAAGAGGTGCTCAGCTTATAAGCCTTGCTGTAAACAGTGCTTTACACAAAAATTTCAACCTTGCCGACCTTGTTTCTCTTATAGGCTAAAATATCATAACTCAAATAATGTTTAGGGCTTGTTTGAAAAAAGAAAAAGTGCTGGATTTTTGTTCCAAAGCGAGTGATTTCAAGGCGAAAACCGCAGAAATACTGTCGTATTTCGAGGATTTTCAACGCCGAAGGCACTGCTTTCGGGGCAAAATAGACAGTGTTTTTGATTTTTCAAACAGCCCCTAGTATAATGCAAAAAATCTAACATATATATAGTATATAAACAGAGTTATGGGAGGCACTGTGTAATGAACAGGTTAAAAAAGGAAATAATCAATTTATTCGCAACATCGCTTGCGTGTATACTTACGGTTATTGCTGTTGCCTGTACTTGTGTTCGTGTAAACGAAACAAATGGTGGTTTATCAATACAAATAATAGCCTCTCGCCTATCTATGCCACAGGGAAATGTTACAACAACAGCCACCCAACCTATTGTTAAAGAAACTGTTGCAAAACCTACCGAAACATCTACCCAGCCTGTTGCAACTGAAAATACTGATGACGGAGAAATAACTGATGACGAATCACAATACACAGGTTCAAAATATCCTGTTATTGAACAGCAATTCGGTGGTTCAGGCGAAGGCTATGACAACTTTTCTGTAAAAAACACTACTGATTATTCTATAGATTATGAAAGTATACTTTCATCTGACCTTGGTTTTGAAATTACTGATACTGACAGTCCGCAGGTTCTTATTGTTCATACCCATACTACCGAATCCTACCTTATAAATGATAATGGTTATTATTACACCGACTATCCATTCAGAACCGAAAATTCTGAAAGAAATATGGTTGCTGTAGGTAATGAAATAGTAAAGTCGCTTGAAAAAAACGGAATAAGCACTGTACACGCAACAGAAATTCACGACACCACTTATACAGGCTCATATGACCGAAGTGAACAGACAATCTATAAATATATGGAGGAATATCCTGATATTAAGGTTATTCTTGATATTCACAGAGATGCAGTAGGTTATGATGATGAACGAGGAAAATATAAGCCTACTTTTACATACAACGGTAAAAAAGCTGCACAAATTATGATTATGAGCGGATATGACCCATACAACGATTATGGCTTTGGTCACTGGCAGGAAAATCTTACCTTTGCCCTAAAGCTTCAGCAAAAAGCTGAAGCACTTTATCCGGGAATGACACGTCCTCTTTACTTTGGTGACTTTGCATACAATATGTTTATAAACAACGGTTCTTTGCTTATTGAGGTAGGAACGGAAACCAACACATTATCAGAGGCAAAATATACAGGAGAACTTCTTGGTAATGTTATATCAGAGGTTCTTAACGAAAACAAAAGCTGAAATTTCAAAATTGTAAATTTTATTTTTTAGTGTAGACAAAGCAAAATTAAGTATTATAATAGAAGAAAGAAATTTTAAGCTATTCTACAAATTTATTGAAATTCGGAGAAATGAAAATGATAAAGAAGTTTAAAACTGTAATATCTGTGGCTGTTATATGCTTGCTGGTTACAACATTTGCCACCACTACAGCTTATGCTGAACCTGATGACTATGTAAATGACCTTTGGAATAATGTGAGTAGTGCATTAGATGAGTACATAAATAATAATGATACAAATACCACTTCAACAGAACCTTACTATAACTCACCCACAGAACCGGAAAATCCATATTACGATTATAACGAACCCACCGAAGACTCATATTACGACCCGTTTTATGAGCTTGAAACTGAATCACCATATAACGAACCTACAGAAGCACCTACCGAGATAGCAACAACGGTATATGCTCCCACAGAGAATGAGGAATATGATTATTCTTATACTCCTCCCACAGAACCCGAGGAATATGTATATGAACCTGAAGTATTAACCGAAACTTATACAGACGCACCGTTTCTTGAACGCTTTGCTTTAACAGACGCAGGTGAAGGAAATTTATTTATTGCACTTGGTTTGTGGCTTGCAATTATTATGGGCGTTATAATTGTTATTTCTATAGTTATTGCAACACATAAACGAAAAAAGGGTAATTAACTTTTATAGTTAAACATAGAAAATTCAAAATAACAGGAGATTTTAAAATGAAAATTGCAGTACCTTATAATAATGGAATGGTTTTTCAACATTTTGGAAAATCAACAGAATTTAAAATTTACGATGTAGCAGATTTTAAAGTGACAAATTCACAGGTAGTAAAAACTACTACAGGCGGTCACAGTGCTTTATCAGAGTTTTTGAGAAGTAATCTTGTAAACTGCGTTATCTGCGGTGGAATTGGCGAAGGTGCAAAAAATATGCTTGATAAATTTGGCATTGAAATTTATCCCGGAGTAAGCGGAGATGCTGATTTAGCGGTTGAAAAAATGCTTAATGGCACACTTATATATAATGTAGCAACAGTTTGCAACCATCATCACGGTGAAGAACACAGTTGTAGTGGTGATTGCCACGGCTGTCATTAACAAAATTTTAGCCTTGCACAACGCAGGGCTTTTTTATTAGACAATTTATTTTACAAATTCCTTTCTTTGTTTGACATTAAGGTTTATTGTGATATAATTGCTACGGTGATTTTATGAAGATTAAAAATGTTGAAATAAATGGTATTGTGGCACTTGCACCAATGGCAGGTGTAGCAGACAGAGCATTCCGAGAAATTTGCAAGGAAATGGGTGCGTCATATGTTGTAAGTGAAATGGTAAGCTCAAAAGGTGTTTCGTACAAAAATGAGCGTTCTACCGAGCTTATGGAAGTTTCTGAAATTGAACACCCTTGTGCGGTTCAGCTTTTTGGTAATGAACCGGACACTATGGCAATAGCTGCGAAAACAGCACTTAAATTCAAACCTGATATTCTGGATATCAATATGGGCTGTCCTGCTCCAAAAATAAGTGGCAACGGAAGTGGCTGTGCTCTTATGAAAAATCCAAAGCTGTGTGGTGAAATTGTAAAAGCTGTTACAAATGCTGTTGATATACCTGTTACAATCAAAATTAGAAAAGGCTATGATGATGATACACTAACAGCACTTGAGGTTGCACGATACTGTGTTGACAACGGTGCGTCTGCCATTACAATACACGGCAGAACCGCAAAGCAGATGTATAAACCATATGCTGACTGGAGCATTATAGCAAAACTGAAAAGCGAATTTGAAGTTCCAATCATAGGTAACGGAGATGTTATTGACGGAAAAACCGCAAAACAAATGCTGGAACAAACAGGCTGTGATATGGTGATGGTAGGCAGAGCAAGCCTTGGTTATCCGTGGATATTTAAAGAAATAAATGAATATATTTACAATGGTAAAACTATTGCTCCACCCAACACCGATGAAAGACTTAAAATTATGGCAGAACACGTTAAAAGAATTTGTTTGTATAAAGGTGAAACAATAGGTATGAAAGAAGCCAGAAAACACGTTGCGTATTATCTTAAAGGTTTTCACGGTGCGGCAGCTTTAAGAAACGAAGCAGGCAGACTATGCACCTACAATGATTTATTGACACTTATTGAAAAGGTAAAAAACAGATAATACAATCTTATCCCCTGATATTATATCGGGGGACTTTTTTATATAAACAATAAATATATTTCAACAATATATAGTTAGAAATCTACGCACAAAATACAATATATCTAAGTAAAATTTAAGTAAAAAATAATATAACTATTGTACATTTTTTCAATCTATTATTTGGTAATTCTATTAATATACAAATTCGGAAGTTATTGTTATAATAAATATGACATAATTGCATACTCAGTAAGTATGCAATGTATGGACTATTTTAAGATAAAGAAAGAGAGGATTAGTAAGATGAACGAGAAAAAACGTTTCGGCAAAAAAGTTATTGCTCTGGCTTTAACTGCTGCAATGGCTTCAACTATGACAGCTTTTGCTGCTTCTTCCAGTGCATCTGCCGTAACAACCACAACAACATCTTCACAGGCAACAAGTACAGCTGTACAATCCACAAAAGATGCTTCAACATTTTCTTGGGATAACGCAACAGTTTACTTCTTGCTAACAGACCGTTTCAACAACGGTGACACAAGCAACGACCACTCCTATGGCAGAGGTCTAAAACAGGACGGTACAGTAGCAAGCTACGACAACTACGCTGCTTTCCAGGGCGGTGACTTCAAGGGTATTACACAGAAGATTGAAGACGGCTACTTTGAAAACCTTGGTGTAAATGCAATCTGGATGTCAGCTCCTTACGAGCAGATTCACGGTTACTGCGTTGGTTGTGACGGTGACAGCTTTGCTCACTATTCATACCACGGTTATTATGTTCTTGACTATACAGAGGCAGACGCTAACTTTGGTACAAAAGAAGAATTTAAAGAGTTAGTAGACACAGCTCACGAGCATGGTATTCGTATTGTACTTGATATAGTTATGAACCACGCAGGTTATAACACAATTCAAGATATGAGCGAATATAGCTTTGGTGAACTAAAGAGCGGTTGGGAAAGCTACTACTATAACCACAGCAATATAAATAATACAACATATCATAGCTACATTAACTACGACGCTAGTTCATCTGTATGGGGCAACTGGTGGGGTTCTGACTGGATAAGATGTGGACTTCCAGGTTATACATCAGGTAGCGGTGATATTGAAGGCTCATTGGCAGGCTTGCCTGACTTTAAGACAGGTTCTTCAACTTCAGTTTCACTACCTAAGGTTCTACAAACAAAGTGGAATAAAGAAGGTACATACAGCACAAAGGCTGCTAAATATGGTACTTCAAACACAGTTACAGGTTATATTTCTGACTGGTTGGCTGAGTGGGTTCGTGAATACGGTGTTGACGGTTTCCGTTGTGACACAGCTAAGCACGTTGAAACTTCAGCTTGGAAAACATTAAAGACAAAGTGCGTTGCTGCTCTTAAAGAGTGGAAAGCAGCAAACCCTGACAAGGCTCTTGATGATGAGGAGTTCTGGATGACAGGTGAATGCTTCGGTCATAAGGCTGAAAAGAGTTACTATTACACAGAGGGCGGATTTGACTCAATGATTAACTTTGAGTTTGCTCCTGCAGTAAACAGCAGTAACATTCCTTCTGCAAGCTCTGTAGAAAGCGTATACAGCAGATATGCTAGTTCAATCAACAGTGACCCTGATTTCAACGTACTAAGCTATATTGCATCTCACGATACAACATTAGCAAGTGGTGACAGAAAATATGCAGGTTCATTCCTACTAATGTTGCCAGGTGGCGTTCAGATTTACTATGGTGATGAAACAAACAGACCTTTGGTTAACAGCAGTTTTGCAAACGTTGACCCAGGTGCTGGTCACCAGTTTAGAAGCTTTATGAACTGGAGTAGCCAAGACTCTGCTACACTTTCTCACTGGCAGAAGGTTGGTACATTCCGTAACAACCACGTTGCAGTTGGTGCTGGTCAGCATACTCAGATTTCTTCATACAGCTCAAGCACAGGTTATACATTTGCAAGAACATATGATGATGGCGAAGTTGTTGATTCAATCGTAGCTACATTGTTTGCTCCTGCTAACACAAGTATTTCTGTTGATGTATCATCAGTATGGGCAAATGGTACAATTGTAACAAATGCTTACGATGGTTCAACAGCTACTGTAACAAACGGTAAGGCTACATTCAACAGTGGTGCTAACGGTACTATCCTAATCGAAGGCCCTCAGTCTTCAATTTCTATGTCACTAAAGAGTTCAACAGGTTCTACAAAGTTTGAAGGCTCTTGTACTCTTACACTTAGCTTGAATGGTGCTGATTCTGCTCAGGTTACTATCGATAACGGTACACCTTTCACAGCAACAAATGGTCAGTCTTTCACAATCGGTGAAAACACAGCTGAAGGCGGTACAGTATCTGTTAAGCTAACAGCTTCAAACAGTGAAGAAACAGTAGAAAGAACATATGTATACAGCAAAAAAGACCCTAATGCTACAATTAGCGTATACTTCGACAACACATCATATAACTGGAGTTCAGTTTACGCTTACATCTACGATGAGAGCGGAAGTTCAGTTATTGAGAACGCTGCTTGGCCAGGTCAGGCTATGACATACAACACATCACTTGGTTTGTATGAAGTAGAGGTTCCTGAAGACCTTTGGGGCGACAATGCACAGATTATATTTACTGAATCTTCATCTTCATCAAACAGATACCCTGCTGATATGCAGCCTGGTATGAATCTTTCAGGTACTTCTCACAAATTCTCAGCTAGTTATACTTGGGAGGAGTGGAAACCTGAAACACCTACAAATCCTACATCAGCTACATCAGCTACATCAGCTACAAACCCTACTACTGCTACAAGCAGTAATCTAATTGACATTAGACTTGGCGATGTAACTTACGACAAAGAGGTTTCATTGGCTGACGTTCTGGCAATTCAGAAAGCTATCATTGGTAGCACAACAATGAACCAAACAACAAAGCTACGTGCTGATATTGACGGCAACGGTAAGATTAACACATCCGATGTTGCACTTATCCTAAGATATCAGGTTGGTTACTCTGATTCTTACGGAATAGGCACAGTTATGAAGATTGACAAAACAAAGACAGTTACAATCTAAATAAAAGCGTTAGATAACACACTATAAAACAACCCGAGTTTGTATTGAAATGTACAAACTCGGGTTTGTATTTTTAAGCTATAAGCACAGAAAAAATTGATAACATATAATGTAAAACATAAAAACAGCCTGAGAAGGAAATAAATCCTCTCAGACTGTTTTTGATTATATTAATCTCTATATTCCTCAATTTTGAATACTTCAAAAATATCGCCCTCTTTTAGGTCAGAGAAATGTTCAAGACCTATACCACATTCATAACCTGCGGCAACCTCTTTTACAGCATCTTTAAATCTCTGCAACGAGGACATAGTATCTTCAGCAATTACAATACCATCACGCACAACACGAACCATTGCATTACGCTCTACTTTACCATTAAGCACATAACTACCTGCAATAAAGCCGACATTCTTAATCTTGATAACATTACGGCACTCTGCCTTACCAAGCTCAACTTCTCTTGTCTTAGGTGCAAGCATACCCTTCATAGCCTGCTGAATCTCCTCGATACAATCGTAAATTACTCTATACATATGAAGTTCAATACCATCACGCTCTGCTGTAGCCTGTGCAACTGCATCAGGACGTACATTAAAGCCTACCACAATAGCATTTGATGCACTAGCAAGCATAACGTCAGATTCACTGATAGCACCAACAGCACCATGAATAACATTAACTCTTACTTCATCATTAGACAGCTTTGCAAGTGACTGCTTAACAGCCTCTACAGAACCCTGTACGTCTGCCTTAACTATAACCTTAAGCTCTTTAATTTCACCCAACTGCATCTGGTCAAACAGATTATCAAGTGTAACCTTTGTCTGTGCATTAAAGAGTTCTTCTTTAGCCTTTGTCTTTCTCTGCTCAACAAGTTCTCTTGCAAGACGTTCATCTGATACTGCGTTGAAAATATCACCGCCTACAGGAACTTCATCAAGACCTGAAATTTCAACAGGGTAAGATGGACCTGCGTGTTTAACTTTTTCGCCTCTGTCATTTGTCATTGCTCTTACACGACCAACTGTTGTACCTGCAACAATAATGTCGCCAACATTAAGTGTACCGTTTTGTACAAGCATTGTAGCAATAGGACCTCTGCCCTTGTCTAGTCTTGCCTCAATAACTACACCCTTTGCACTTCTGTCAGGATTAGCTTTAAGCTCCATAACATCTGCTGTAAGAATAACCATCTCAAGCAAATCGTCAAGACCTTCTTTTGTTTTTGCAGAAACAGGAATACAAGGTACATCTCCACCCCATTCTTCAGGTACAATGTTGTACTCTGTAAGCTGTTGCTTAACTACTTCAGGGTTAGCACTTGGTTTATCCATCTTGTTGATAGCAACTATAATGGATACTCCCGCTGCCTTTGCGTGGTTGATAGCTTCTACTGTCTGAGGCATAATACCGTCATCAGCGGCAACAACAAGAATAGCAATATCCGTTGCCATAGCACCTCTTGCACGCATTGTTGTAAATGCTTCGTGTCCAGGTGTATCAAGGAAGGTAATTTCTCTGTCATCAACCTTAACACGATAAGCACCAATATGCTGTGTAATACCGCCTGCTTCGCCCTCTGTAACATTTGCATGACGAATAGCGTCAAGAAGTGATGTTTTACCGTGGTCAACGTGACCCATAACAACAACTACAGGAGCACGTTCAACAAGATTGCTGTCATCATCTTCGCTGTCATCAATAATTCTTTCCTCTATTGTTACAACAACCTCTTTTTCAACCTTTGCGTGAAATTCCATTGCAACAAGTGAAGCTGTGTCGAAGTCTATTGTATCATTAACTGTTACCATAACACCAAGCATAAACAACTTTTTAATAACCTCTGCGGCTGTTGCTTTTAGTCTTAGTGCAAGCTCACTTACTGTGATTTCATCAGGAATAGAAACAGTTATAGGCTTCTTTTTACGCTCCATAGCGATTCTATTTAGACGCTCTTGCTCTGTTTCTCTCTTACCTCTTTTCTGCTTGCCTCTCTGCTGAGAACGCTGGTTAATCTTCTGCTTATGTGCAGTCTGGTTTTCGCTTTTAATCTTTTCGCTTGCAAGACGGTCGTATTTTTCGTTGTATCTTTCAACATCAACTACAACCTGACGTGTATCAACAATTTTTCTTTCACGTCTGTTTTTAAACTGAACTTCATTGTTATCGTTTGCTGTTTGCTTATTATCCTGATTTTCTTCAGCTTTTTTAGGTACAGAATTTTCTTTACGAGGTTTATTCTGCTTATTATCAGTTTTTGGCTGTTTTTTGTCTTTATCCTGAGTATTATTCTTTTTTACAGGCTTTTCGTTTTTATTTTCATTTTTAGCTACAGGCTGTTCAGCAACTTTTTTCTTGTCGCCTGCTTCATAATATTTTTCAAAACTTTCCATATTATTTTTCTGTGTGAAGTAATCAAAAACTATGTTAAGTTCTTCCTCTGTAAGTATAGTTGTCTGCTTTTTGGGTTCACCACCAACATATTTACTTAGTACCTCTATAACTTCCTTATTGGTTACACCTAAATCACTTGCAACCTCACGCAATTTATATTTTACCATCATAAGCAACTTACCTCCTTATTCGTTACCTGTCAGTTCTGTTATTTTCTTTGCAAATCCTGCATCGTTTATTGAAATCACAGCCGTAAGCTTTCCTAAAGAATTGCTTATCTGCTGTTTGTCATAAGGTAATTTTATTACTCTTATATTTGATTTTTGTGCTATTTCTGTAATATTTCTTTTAGTTCTTTCAGAAATATCATCAGCCAGCAATATCAGGCAGGACTCGCCATTGTTCATAGCTTCAACAACCGCATCGTTACCTATGGTCATTTTTCCTGCTCGTCTGCATAATCCTAAAAACGATAATAGTTTGTCACTGCTCAAGATTTTTCATACCTTCTTCCAGCTGTGTATATACCTCGTCAGGAATCTTACAGGAAAATGCTCTTTCAAGTCTACGTGCTTTTTGTGCTTTTTGCAGACATTCAATATTATTGCACACATAAGCACCTCTGCCGGGCTTTTTACCTGTTATATCCAGCGATACTTCACCCTTTTGTAAAACCTCACCGTTTTCGTCTTTGGTATCGGGAGCTTTTACTATTCTTATAAGTTCTTTTTTAGGCTTCATTTCCATACAGCCTGTGCATTTTCTCAAGGGTATTCTCTTTTGCTTCACATCACCACTACCTTTCACAGATTAGTGCAAAAGCTTATCTTAAAATATATTATTCCTCGTCCTCTTCAAAATCTTCGCCCAGAATCCTGTCTATATCACTTTCTAAATCAGAATCATTATCTTCAACAGCATTGTCAATTCCATTTTCAAAATCAATTTCATTTTCGATATTGCTTTCAACTGTTTCTTCCTCAGTATACAAAGGTTCATCATCTGATTTTATAACTACAGGTGCATCATCAGGAGCAGGAACAAAATCATCATCTTCTTCGCCAAAGAAACCGCTTTGAGGACGAATATCTATTTTCCAGCCTGTAAGTTTAGCAGCCAAACGTGCATTCTGACCTTTATTACCAATAGCAAGTGAAAGCTGACTATCAGGCACAGTTACTCGACAAGTTTTGCTTCCGTCTGATGCAACCTGAACCTTTACAACACTTGCAGGTGACAAAGCAGCTGCAATAAACTTCTTAGGGTCTTCATCGTATTCAACAATGTCAATCTTCTCTCCGTTAAGCTCCTCAACAATAGTACCTACTCTTGCACCTCTTGTACCAATACAAGCACCAATAGCATCAACCTGCTTATCTTTACTGAATACAGCAATTTTTGTTCTTGAACCGGCTTCTCTTGATACAGATTTAATCTCAACAGTACCATCATAAATTTCAGGTACTTCTGTTTCAAACAATCTCTTTACAAATTCAGGATGTGTTCTTGAAATAAGAACTCTTGGGCCACCCTTTTCTCTCTTTTGAACATCAGAGATATAAACCTTTACAAGTTCACCTTCTTTAAGAACCTCACCATCTACTTGCTCACCTGCAAGCAAAATAGCTGTAGATTTGCCTATTCTTACAGTAGCATTGCCATTGCGTGGGTCTATTCTTTCTACGCTTGCAGTAACAAGCTCACCTATTTTGCTCTGGAACTCAAGCATAATCTGACCCTTTTCGCCTTCATTAATACCCTGCTTGATTACGTTTCTTGCAGCATTAACACCAATTCTTCCCAATGTCATTGTGTCCATCTGAACACCTACATAATCACCAATAACTGCGTTTGGATTAATTTCTCTTGCTTTCTCAACAGAAATTTCTATATTGTTGTCGAATACTTCTTCAACAACCTCTTTTTGAAGATAAGCCTCAAATATACCTTCTTCTTTATTTACTATAAACTTTACATCATCATTACCATAGTTTTTACCTGCTGCAACCTCAATAGCCTTCTGAATCTGAGCAAACATATAATCAGCAGGAACGCCCTTATCTTCTTCAAGTTGAGCAATAGCAGCAAAAAGCTCTTTATTATCCATTTTCTTAATCAACCTTTCTCTATAATTCTCAAAGTAAAAAGTTAAGCTATATTTAACTTCTAAAAAGTAACAGTTAAACTATATTTCCACTCTTAACTCTCCACTCTCTACTCTAAAAATTTAAATTTCGGTTAAAAGCTAAAATCATCAAGCTTAACCCAAACGCTGTCCTTTTTATTAAAAGTAATTTCACCCTTCTCTGTTGTAACAGTACAGGTCAGCTTGTCAGCTGAAGTCAGCACACCGTTAAATTCCTTACCAAAGCCCTCTATAGGACGAATCATTTTAACCATTACATCTGAACCTATAAATTGCTCAAAATGCTCAGGACGTGTAAGCTCTCTTTC
The DNA here is from genome assembly GCA_036306965.1 of Acutalibacteraceae bacterium. Classification (GTDB taxonomy): domain Bacteria; phylum Bacillota; class Clostridia; order Oscillospirales; family Acutalibacteraceae; genus CAG-964. The sequence goes on along the minus strand of JAXJYN010000037.1, from coordinate 84,725 downwards.
TATGCCCGGTGACGAAACCTCTAAGCAATAGCTTTTATCAATAGGGTCTGCAATATCCAACGGTTCATCTATTGCACGGCTTACTGCTTCACAATCTTCAATAGTAATTCCTTTTTCGCTGTCGATAAAGATTCTCAGATACCAACAAGCACCCTCTTTTACAAAACGAACATCCCAAAGCTGTAGTCCAAGATTTGTAACATAAGGCTCTACAATTTCCCATACAGCTGTAACTGTATTTTTACCTGCCATATTTTGCACTTCCTTTCAATTTTTATATTTTTCAGACAAATAAAAAGAGCGGGTATTTAACTTCCCACTCCCTTCCTTTTTAATATTTATTTTAACGTATATAATTTTATCACAAAAAATCAATATTGGCAAGAGAGAATTTTCCTGTTTAATCCCAAACAAATAAGCCATACAACTATATATTTTATTAAAATAGCCAAACTATTATTGTAATTGGTAGTAATATTATCGTCTTGCAGAACAGAAAGATTATTCATATGTAAAAAAATTATAAAAAAACGCACAAAAAGCTTTAATATATTTGATAAATGTAGTATAATGTAATGTAAATTGAAGTTTCTCTGTCGTAAAGGAGGGAAAATAATGAGTGAAGAAAAAAAGAAAAATAAATTGAGATTAAAAATTGCAGGAAGTCAGTTTGTTATTTCGGCTGATGAGAGTGAACAGTATATTCAAAAAATAGCAAAAATGGTTGATGACCGTATAAGATATCTGGATGACAGTGACACTAAAATGTCTTTGCATATGGCAACAATAGTTGCTGCACTAAACTATTGCGACCAGCTTGAAAAAGAACGCATTATAACCCGTGAGCTGATAAAAAAGACAGAAGAATGTGAAGCTATAGCCAGAGATGCCTCTTTACAGCTTAATAAGCTTCTTAAAGAAAATGCAGAACTTAAAGAAGAAAAAGCAGGCTTACACAAGGTTATTTCTGAATTAAAAACAGGTACTTATATTGAAGAAGAAACTATAAACGAAAAACAAAATAAAAGTGAAGCATCTGATACACATTCACAGAAGGTTTCTTCTGAAGCAATAATAAACAGTATAAAAACAACACCTGCAAAACTCAACAGTATTAAAGGTGTTACAGAAAACAAAAATAGTTTTCCAAAAACCTCTGTACCGATGACTGACCATATTTACGAAAGTGAAAAATATGCCAACACTGTTACAGATGAGGAAATATTTAATTTAAAAAATAAAAAAGGTTAAAATTGATTATGAAAAATATTGAAATTTTAGCACCTGCCGGTTCTATGGAAGCTTTAAATGCTGCTGTAAGGTCGGGTGCTGACGCAGTATATTTAGCTACTACACAATTCGGTGCAAGAGCATCTGCAAAAAATTTCGATTATAATCAACTCAAAGAGGCTGTGGAATTTTGCCACAAGCGTGGTGTTAAAGTGTATCTCACAATGAACACACTTATTACTGACAGTGAACTACCCACAGCACTAAGCATAGCACAACAAGCCTACCAACTGCCGATTGACGCAATAATTGTGCAGGACGTAGGCTTTGCCTCTTTACTGCATAAAGCTATGCCGGAGCTTCACCTTCATGGTTCAACACAGATGAGTATTCATACACCTGAAGGTGCAAAACTGTTATATAGCTTAGGATTTACAAGAGTTGTATTATCAAGAGAAATGTCATTTGATGAAATTGCAGAAGTTGCAAAAAGCTGTCCTATAGAGTTGGAGGTATTTGTACACGGTGCATTATGTATGAGTGTATCAGGACAATGCTATTTCAGTTCACTTTTGGGCAGACGTAGCGGAAACAGAGGGCAATGTGCCCAAACCTGCCGTTTACCTTTTATGGTTGAAAACGGTACCGGAAATGACCTTAGTTTAAAGGATATGTCTGTTCTTGAGCATTTGCAGGAGCTTGAACGCATAGGTGTTACATCAGCAAAAATTGAAGGCAGACTCAAACGACCTGAATATGTTGCCTCTGCTGTCAATGTTGCAAGGCAATTTTGCGACAACGGCTGTGCAAATGAAGAAAGCTGTAATTTACTTAAAAGTGTTTTTTCACGCTCAGGCTTTACAAACGGATACTATACAGGAAATCGTGGTGCTGATATGTTCGGTACACGTCAGAAGGACGATGTTATTTCTGCCACTACAAAGGTATTTAATCAGATTCACGCAATTTATAAAAATGAATATCAGCGTATTCCTATCAGTATGGATTTCACTCTTAAACAGGGTAAACACTCTGTATTAAAAGTATCTGCTTTAAATGACAATCCTGTTGAAATACACTCTGAAAATAACGGTATAACAGCAGTTTTTAAAGCTGTTGACCATAACGCTTTTACCACTATACAGATACAAGGAGATTGCGGTGAACAGGCTGTAAACAAACCACTTACAATAGAAAAAGCAACCGCTCAACTCAGTAAAACAGGTGGTACACCTTACAAAATATCCTCAATTAAATGTAATATTGAGGAAAACACTACCATTCCTATGTCCTCACTTAACAGCTTACGCAGAGAGGCACTTGACCGATTGACAGAAAATATGCTGAACAGCTATAGAGTTGGCAAAATTATAGAAACTGTCATTTCAAAAAGCAACACACGCATTGTAAAGCAAAACGTACCATTACGTGCAGTATTTTCTGACTGGGATATTCCCGATGAATTTTCAGAATGTGAAATAGTATTTATACCCGAAAGCACACCTGTTGAAGTTATTCGTTCACTTTCCCGAAAAGGTTTTAATTTAGGTATAGAAATTTTTGCAGGAATGTTTGGTAGAGAAGAACAGGTGCGTAAAAATCTGCAAAAAGCAAAAGAAAGCAATATTACTCACGCACTTGTAAATAATCTTGGTGCTATTTCTATATGTAAAGAATTTGGCTTTAAGGTTCACGGTAATTTTAGACTTAATGTGATGAATACCGAAAGTATCAACTTTTTTGAAAGACTTGGTCTTACTGACCTTACAACATCTTTTGAGCTTACACTTCAACAAATCAATTCACTTGGAGGCAATCTACCAATAGGAATTATAGTACACGGTAAGCTTCCTCTTATGCTTACAAGAAATTGTCCCGGTGTAAATTCAAAGACAAAAACCTGTAAAGAATGTGGTGGATTGGGGTATATCACTGACAGAAAAGATATAAGCTTTCCATATAAATGCAGTGGTGGTTGCACACAGGTTTTTAACAGCGTACCATTATATATGGGTGACAGACTGAACGAAATAAAATCAGCTGATTTTAACACTATACTTTTTACCACAGAAAATTCGGAAGAAAAGCTTTCAGTTTTAAATGCAATAAAATCCCATATCAAAATTGATGGCGGTCATACAAGAGGTCTTTATTACAAGGGTGTTATTTAATATTGGAGGACATTATATTGGAACTTAAAATAAAGAAAATAAGAGAAAATGCTATTATACCAACAAGAGCCACCGAAGGCTCGGCAGGTATGGACCTTTATGCCTGTATTACCGAGTCTGTTACAATAAAATCAGGCGAACGTGTTACAATTCCAACAGGCATTGCTGTTGCACTGCCCAGCAGTGATTATGGTGTTTTTGTATTTGCACGAAGTGGGTTAGGAATTAAATATGGTATTTCACTTTCAAATGGCGTTGGAGTTATAGACAGCGATTACCGTGGTGAAATATGTGTAGGCTTGCAAAATTCAAGCAATAAAAGTTATACCGTTAACCCAAATGACCGAATAGCACAAATGGTTGTAATGCCTGTGTGTATACCCACTGTTACAGTAACCGATAGTCTGGATATTACCGAACGCAACAGTGGTGGCTTTGGTTCAACAGGAAAATAAAACATTTTGAGCATTGGTTAAGATATTAAGGATATATTTTAGCTTAATTAACAAAAGTAAAAATCACTGTAAATGTTTGCACACCAAACTTTACAGTGATTTTTCTTTTTCCCTAATATCTATAACAAAGTAAAAAGGACAACAGCTTTTGCCAACACCCACTAAGGAAGTTTTTAGGTAGGTAAAGTGTGGTGTAACTCAGTAAAATGAGTTGCACCATATTTTGTATTCTTTTGTTGCAAACGGAAACTGTCAATACTGTTTCCCTGCTCGTGATGGTATGCAACTATGTAAGAAATTGTAAGTTTTTGGTAACAAAAATATTGTATTTCTACGGTGCTTCCTGTTCAAAGATATGTATAAACTCTTATTCTGAAATAGTGAGTTGGTTAAATAAATCACCCCCAAGCATTTTTAATGCTGTTCGGGAGATTTCAAGCATAACCTCAATCATATCATCATCGTTCCAATGTCCACCTTCTCCCTTTGTATAAATAGAAGCCGCTTGTAACATTATAGTCGAACCATTACATTGTACAAATCTATTTGCACATAAATTTGTATTTATTGGCATTCCGTAATTTGCGGCAGTAAGCCTATCTAAACGATTAAGTGCTCCATTATTATATGTTAGAGTAACTTTTCTACCATCAGGTCTTTTTATTGTTACATCTTGCGTAAGAAAGTTAGAACCCTCTAAAAATAACACATAGGGAAAATAACTTTCAGCCAACATATAATTGGCTATTTCACTTATGTTTTTATGAGCTCTCTCTATTGCGTTTCCAGCAACCATAAGGTCTTGGTCTTTATTCTTTCCAACAAGAGTTCCATTGCATATGTTTTCAATGTCTTTGCCTTGATGTTTCGCTTCTGACACCATTATTACTCGCCAATTTCCGTTATCATCTTTAACTTCAATCAATCCACCATCGGGAATTATACGAGCATTCTCAACAAAAAGTGTTTGTCCCAAATACTTGTCTACTTTCTGCAAAGCATCATTAATTTCTTTTTTAGCAAGGTCTTTTCTATATCGAAAAGTCAATTTTGGAAATTCTTCTTTCAGTTTTGACATAACTGCAATAGAAGTATTGTATACTTCCTTGTCGTGTATTTTCGCATCTTCGTGAAAAATTGTCAGAGGTCCTTGTCCTTCTTTCTGTTGTACTGTTAATCTATTTGACTGTCCTTTTTTCATATCATATTCAACTCCTAATCATTAAACTGTTAATCTTCTGCAAAAAAATCATCTATGTTATCAACAGAAATATAGTCTGCTTTTTGTCCGAGGTTTTCCATCAAGCCAAGATGTTTATTAAAATACGATTTCAAATCATCATTGCTATCGCACATCAAACAATGTCTACCCTCAGTTATGCAAACTCTTCCCGTTGTACCACTGCCTGCAAAAAAATCAAGCACAGTAGAACCAGGATAAGAAAGTGCTTTTACAAAACGGTCTATTATTTCTACGGGTTTTTGTGTCGGGTGTCCTACTCGTTCTTTACTGTTCCCATTCAATCTTCCTATTTGCCACACATTTGTTGGATTTTTCCCTTTCATTGTATTTTCGGGATTTAATCTCTTATCTTTAAGTGCATTCTTCAAATCTTCTTCAGAATATGGTACTCTAACAGCGTCTAAATCAAAATAGTAATTATTAGATTTAGCGAGCCAAATAACTTCTTCGTGTCTGTTTGCAAAATATCTATGGGCAGACATACCATTTTTATAATACCAAATAATTGTATTTATAAGTTTGAATTTTGTTTTGTGCCTTACATATTGGATAATATCAATCAAATCACCCGACTTGACATCTCTAAATTGAATGCCCCCAAAAATAACCATATTTCCGTTTGGAGATAATACCCTATACGCTTCATCTAACCACAACGCTGCCCATTCAATATAATTTTCGTAAATATCCCAACCAGCGAGTTCTAAGTTGTAAGGTGGGTCAATACAAATCAGTTGAACTGACTCATCAGGTAATGACTTCAAATATTCAGTACAATCCATTATGTTTATGGATATTTTTACTTTGTCCGGTGTATCGAAATCTTTCGCAGTTTTATGTTTTAAGGTTTTATCTTTTCTTGATTTGTTAAGTGCCATAAGTGCGTGATTGCTATGGGACTTATTATGAATTGCCATTTTTATTTAACCTCCCTCGAATAAGAATGCCACGCTTCCTCTATCACTTCATAATTCAAATTGTTTTCTTCGCAAAAGCCCTAATTTCTTTCATTGCTTTAACATTTGGCTTTTATTTATTAAGTTCTCAACGATTGACTGTTAATAATGCTACATTGAGCCGTTTTGAAAAATCTTCCTGTGTACAAAATACTTTTCGCCTTGTAATTCTAATTATTTCTCCTAAGTTCATATCATTAAACACCTCACATTTTTTCATTATTTTAGCACAAATTAGGTGTTTTATCAATAAATCCGAGCCGTTTCGACTATACTCGCAACTTAATTACTTCTTAAATACTTACCGAAAAAGAAAAACTGCTATCAATCGACAGCAGTCCTCTTTTGTTTGGTATTCTAACGTGTTTTAAAATTACTTCCTTATGTGGCGTTGGCTTTTGCTATTGCCCTTTAAGTATCTTAATACTGTATTTACTTTATATTAGTACATACCGCCCATATCAGGAGCAGGAGCTGCAGCAGTTGCAGGCTCTTTGATATCTGTTACCAATGACTCTGTTGTAAGAACCATTGAAGCTACAGAAGCAGCGTTCTCAAGTGCAGAACGTGTTACCTTTGTAGGGTCAATAATGCCTGCTGAAAGCATATCAACATATTCTTCTTCAAGAGCGTTGAAGCCGTAGCCTACCTTGTTGGCAGCCTTAATTTTCTCAACAATTACAGAACCCTCTAAACCGGCATTAGCAGCAATCTGACGAATTGGCTCTTCAAGTGCCTTCAAAACGATGGTCATACCTGTCTTTTCGTCACCCTCAGCGTCAGCAATAGCACTCTCTACAGCAGGAATAGCGTTCATTAGTGCTGTACCACCACCTGCTACAATACCTTCTTCTACAGCTGACTTAGTAGCTGCAAGAGCATCTTCAATTCTCAACTTCTTCTCTTTCATTTCAACTTCTGTAGCTGCACCAACCTTGATAACAGCAACACCACCTGAAAGTTTAGCAAGACGCTCCATAAGCTTTTCACGGTCGAAGTCAGATGTTGTCTGCTCAATTTGAGCCTTGATAAGGCTAATTCTGCTCTTAATAGCGTCTGAATCACCTGCACCGTCAACGATGATTGTGTTCTCCTTATCAACCTTAACCTGTCTTGCACGACCAAGCTGAGCCATTGTTGTATCCTTTAGTTCTAAACCAAGGTCAGATGAAATTACCTGACCACCTGTAAGAATTGCTATATCCTGTAGCATTTCTTTTCTTCTGTCACCAAAGCCAGGTGCTTTAACACCAACACAAGTAAATGTGCCACGAAGCTTGTTAAGAACAAGAGTTGTAAGAGCCTCACCCTCAATATCCTCAGCAATAATCAAAAGCTTACTGCCTGTTTTAACAATTTCTTCAAGTAATGGCAGGATTTCCTGAATATTAGAAATCTTTTTATCTGTAATAAGAATGAAAGCATCATCAAGCTCTGCAATCATTTTCTCTGAATCTGTAGCCATATATGGTGCAATGTAGCCACGGTCAAACATCATACCCTCTACTACTTCTGAGTATGTTTCGGCTGTTTTTGACTCCTCAACAGTAATAACACCATCTGTTGTAACCTTTTCCATTGCCTCTGCAATCAGCTTACCAATCTTAGGGTCAGCAGCTGAAATACTACCAATGCTTGCAATGTCCTCTGAACCGCTGATTTGCTTTGAATTTTTAACGATTGCGTCAACTGCAACTGCTGTTGCCTTCTGAATACCCTTTTTAAGAATCATAGGGTTAGCACCAGAAGTAACATTTTTCATACCCTCACGAATCAAAGCCTGAGTAAGAAGTGTTGCTGTTGTTGTACCATCACCTGCGGCATCGTTTGTCTTAACAGAAACCTCTTTTACAAGCTGAGCACCCATATTTTCAAATGGGTCTTCAAGTTCAATTTCCTTAGCGATTGTAACACCGTCGTTAGTAATCAATGGTGCACCGAATTTCTTATCAAGTACAACATTTCTGCCTTTAGGGCCAAGTGTAATTTTTACTGTATCTGCAAGCTGGTTAATACCATTCATTAGTGCCTTTCTGGCATCTTCTCCATAAACAATTTGTTTTGCCATAATTTATAATCCTCCTGAAAATATATTGTATAATCTATTACTCTACTACTGCAAGTATGTCTGACTGACGAACGATTGTATATTCTTCACCGTCAAGCTTTACATTTGTACCTGAATACTGATTTGTTATAACCTTATCACCAACATTAACATACATAGTAATTTCTTTGCCGTCTACAACTCCACCTGGGCCAACTGCTACTACATTAGCAAACTGAGGTTTTTCCTGTGCAGCTGTTGCAAGAACAATACCACTCTTTGTTGTTTCCTCTGCCTCCTGAGCTTTAAGAACTACTCTGTCTAATAATGGTTTAATAGTCATAATATTTTCCTCCTAAAGGTTAATCTCTTTTTAGCACTCCTTATCCCTGAGTGCTAAAATAATAATATACCTTTTAATGGTAAAAATCAAGTATAAATTTTATTGTTTAATAAATTATTTACATTTATAATTTTAAATTAAAAATTCAATAAAAGAACTTATTTCATTAAAAAATCCTATTTGCTGTTAAAATAAGCAAAATAGCTTGAATTTCTCTTAGTTATAATGTATTATTTTATTTAATAGTACCAATATAAAATATATTGGTAATTTAATAATTATTAAAACAATGAGGTGATTATTTATGAGAAAATTTATTTGCATTATATCAGCAATTATAATTTCAACATCAGTTGTTGGCTGTACATCACATAAAGGTTCAAAAACAAATTTTAGTAACAGCACAAATTCTTCTGTTTCATCTTCTCAGTTAAAAGAAAGTCAGTTATCTACTGAAGAAACAACTGAAATTACAGAACCACAGACAGAAAAACAAACAGAAACTCCAACAAATCCCGCCACAGAACCACCCACGGAAGCTCCTAAAACTATTGATGATTATGTTACAACCTATCGCAGTGAATCTATAAACTATACTGACGATTTAGGCAATCATATTTCTTATAATTTTGCCATTCCACAAATTAACCTTGAAAGTGTTGATGCACAAACAGCAAACTCAGAAATACAGGAACAAGGTAATAATTTTATTGATGGGGCACTGGAGTGTCAGTCAAGTAAAACAAGTATGATATGTCGTAATATTTCATACGAGGCTTGGCTTAATGATAGTATTCTTTCAGTTGTATTTATTGTTGACCTTGATTTAAACAGTTGCAGTTATTATCTTACATATAATTTCGATGTCAACACAGGTAAGCTTTTGAATAACAGTGACATTGCACAATACCTATCCTGTACAGAAGAAGAACTTAACAGCAGAATAAAAACAACTATTGATAATAATTATGTAAAGCAAGATACTTCCCAATTTCAAAGCAGTATGGCAGACTTTTATTACAGCGAATACAATAAATCTTTAAGTGATGAGAACATTGAACAGGCTATTGTATATCTAACTGATAATGGTGTACCATATGTTCACTATAAAGAATATATTATAGCAGGTGCAGGAGAATATGAACAAATATATCCACTTGATTGATAATTATAAAAAGTTTGTATGGAAATGTTGTTACTTTGACAAAAAATTTATCAGTTATTCTTTATAATATTCAGGTTGTTGTTTTATATTTTTAAATGCTTAACAAATTATTAATCCGATTATTACATTGATGTGGTATAATCAACCAAGAAAACAAAGAAAGGAAAATTACAATGGAAAAGCAAAAGCTTGACAGAATAAATGAGCTTGCAAAAAAGAAAAAAACAGTAGGACTAAGCGAGGCTGAACAAGCCGAGCAAAAGGAGCTTTACAAGGAATATATAGGAGAATTTCGCTCCAGCTTGAGAGGTCAGCTTGACAATATGGTTATAGAAAGACCTGACGGCTCAAAGGTTGATGTTAAAGATTTGAGAAAAAAGAAATAATTTCAACTATACTGTTAATTTTGGATTACATAAAATGACAGAGGAGTTGCCCAAAAGTGCAACTCCTCTGCTCTGAGAATATATAAGAAGAAAAAATGAGAAAACTAATTAATTGTATTTGCAATAATCTGTCGATTTATGTTATCTATAATATAATACATAACTATGAATAATTTGTGAACAACAAGAATTTTTATCGTAAAACATACACAAGTGTTCAAAAACATTTTTGTGCATAATTTATATTTTAAAGAAAGGTTAGAAATGGAAAAAAATAATACAAAAGAAATGATTGAAACCTTGAAGGAATACACAGAGTTTATACGCCCATATAACGACGCAATAAATCTTGTAAAAATCAGACTTGAAGCACTTGACGCTGATTATGGTCATTTACACAAGCATAACCCTATACATCAGATAATTAACAGGGTAAAATCACTTGACAGTATTGTAAAAAAACTTGCAATACGTGGATATGAAACAAATCTTGAAAACGCAAGAGAATATTTAACTGATATTGCAGGAATAAGAGTAATTACATATTATCAACAAGATGTTTATGAAGTTGTACGAGCTTTAAAATCCTGTCTTGATGTTGTAAAAGAACGTGACTACATAAAAGAGCCAAAACCGTCAGGCTACAGAAGTTATCATATGATTGTAGTTGTGCCTATTCACTATCTTAAAGGCATTGAATATTATCCTGTTGAGGTACAAATAAGAACATTAATGATGGACTGTTGGGCAAATATAGAACATCAGTTGCATTACAAAACATTTAAAGATGAATTTTATGGAGAAATAAGCAAAAAATTCCAGAAGTATTCCGAAGAACTTAATATACTAAGTTTAAAAATGGAATCTATTTATTCCGAGCAAAATAAAAGAATGAAATCTGAAACCGAAAATTAATACCACTTTTAAAACCTGACAAAATTCAGATAAAAAACATAACCCCGAAAGCAACAGCACTGCTGAAAACTTTCGGGGTTCTTTATAGAAAAATTAAATTTTATAAGTCAAGGTCATTAACTACAATATTTTCATATGTTTCTCTTTTTACGATTAATCTTGCTTTGCCGTCTTTAACCATTACAATAGCAGGACGTGGGTTACGGTTGTAGTTTGATGCCATAGAATAGTTATAAGCACCTGTAGAAAGAACAGCCAATGTGTCACCTACCTGCACATCTGCAACCTCTGCATCCTTTTGAATAAGGTCACCACTCTCACAGCACTTACCTGCAACTGTTACCTTTTCGTTAGGTGTCTGGTTTGCCTTACTTGCATTAACTACTGTGTAAGCAGACTCATACAAAGCGTAACGGATATTATCTGTCATACCTCCGTCTATTGATACATATGTACGAACATCAGGAATTTCTTTTCTTCCGCCTACTGTATACAATGTAATACCTGCCTCACCAACAACAGAACGACCTGGCTCAATATAGATGTATGGTACAGGAATATCATATTCTTTAGCCTTTGCGATAACAGCCTTAGACACAGCGTTCATATAGTTATCGTATGCTGTAGGATTATCATCACTGGTATACATAATACCAAAGCCACCACCAAGATTAAGCTCTGTTACGGTATGACCTGTTTCTTTTTTGATATCACCAATAAAGTCCATCATAACTTCAGCAGCAGAAACAAATGGGTCAATATCAAAAATTTGAGAACCAATATGGCAGTGTAGTTCTGTAAGTTCAACATTTTCAAATTCAAAAGTTTTCTTTACAGCCGCCATAGCCTCGCCAGTTTCAAGTGCAAAACCAAACTTAGAGTCAATTTGACCTGTCATAATGAAGTTATGTGTATGTGCATCAATACCAGGCTTTATTCTCATTGAAATTTTAACAACCTTATTTTTTGCCGCTGCAAGCTTGTTTAGAAGTTCAAGTTCATACAGGTTGTCCACAACAATCTTGCCAATGTTGTAATCAAGTGCCATATTAAGCTCTGCTTCAGTTTTGTTATTACCGTGGAACTGAATTTTCTCAGGTGGAAATTTAGCCTGCATAGCAGTATAGATTTCTCCACCCGAAACAACATCAAGACCCATATTCTCACTGTTTGCAAGCTGAACAAGAGCCTTACAGCTTAAAGCTTTACTTGCATATAATGGTAGACCATTGCCATTATAATAATTTTTTATAGAATCAACATATGACTTACAGGTATTTCTTATGGTACTTTCGTCCATAACATATAACGGTGTACCAAATTCCTTTGCAAGCTCTAAAGTATCACATCCACCAATAGTAAGATGTCCTTTTTCATTAACATTTAAACAATCATTAACAAACATTGCTCACATTCCTTTCCTTAAACAAAGTACCGAATACAAGTATTATACATCATCTGTATTGTATTTTTCAACACAATTCTCAATATATTCCCTTATTTCTTCTGTTCCATCACCTTTAAGTGCAGAAAATGGGAATAATTTTATATCACCATACTCACTCAGCATAGAACTAATCAACTCAAGCTGTTTAGTTTGCTGAGTTTTATTAAGCTTGTCTTTTTTGGTAAGAACCACAATAAATGGTAGATTGGAGTTCACCAAAAAATCAATCATACCCATATCGTCTTGGGTTGGCTTGTGTCGCATATCAAAAATTTGAACAATCAAAGCAAATTTTCTATTTTGTGCAAAGTAGCCTTCAACAAGTTCTGCCCATCTCACCTTTTCTGCGTGTGAAACCTTTGCATAGCCGTATCCCGGCAAATCAACAAGATTGAAGTTGTTACCTACTTTAAAAAAATTGATAGTAGCCGTTTTGCCGGGCTGTCCGCTTACTCTTGCCAAGGCTTTTCTATTAACAAGCTTATTTATAAGCGACGATTTGCCTACATTAGACCTACCCGAAAAAACAATTTCGGGCAGGTCACTTTCTTTTAGTTGATTTGCTTTACCTGCTGCATATATAAAATCAGCATTAATAAAATTCATAAACTTCTCCTTTATTGTACAGCCTGTTCTACATAATCTGTCAGTTTATCTGTTTGCTTTTTGGAAGCTTTTCCTTTTGAAAAATCCTTAACAGACTTGTCCTGCACCAAAGCAATTTCAAGAACCTGCTCTATACTTGAAACAGGCTTAAACTCAACAGCTTCTTTTACAACAGGGTCAACCTCATATAAATCAGATACATTATCCTCAGGTATTATAACAGTTTTAACGCCTACCCTATAAGCTGCCATACTTTTTTCTTTTAGACCGCCTATCGGCAAAACTCTGCCACGCAAGGTTATTTCACCTGTCATAGCAACATCATTTCTTACAGGCTTACCTGTTAAAGCTGATACGATGGCAGTTGTCATTGTAATACCTGCTGACGGACCATCCTTTGGTACTGCACCCTCCGGTGCGTGAATATGTATATCGTATTTCTTATAAAATTCTGGGTCTATTTTAAGCTTATCAGCCATTGTTCTGGCACAGCTGATTGCAATTTTAGCTGATTCCTTCATTACATCACCCAACGAGCCTGTAAGCTCTATTTTACCTGTTCCTTGCAATAACGCAACTTCAATAGGCAATGTAGTACCACCAACAGCAGTCCAAGCCAAACCATTAACAACGCCAACCATATCATTTTTTTCTACAGTTTCGGGCTTGTATTTTCTTGGACCTAAGAAGTCCTCAATGTTTTTTAGTGTAATTGAAACCTTATAATTTTCGTCCTCCACTATATTAACGGCTGTTTTTCTGAGCAGGTCATTAATCTTTCTCTCAAGATTTCGCACACCTGCTTCTCGTGTATAGCTGTCAATCAGGTCATACATAGCGGTTTTTGTTATTTTAAATTGTGAGGCTTTTATTCCACTGTTTTTTAAAGCCTTTGGCAAAAGGTGCTTTGTAGCTATATTATACTTTTCCTGACGTGTATAGCTGTCAACATTAATAATATCCATTCTGTCAATCAGTGGTTCAGGAATTGAAGAATAATCGTTAGCTGTTGCAATAAAGAACACACGGCTTAAATCATACGGTAGGTCAATATAGTGGTCAACAAATGAGTGATTTTGTTCTCCGTCCAATACCTCAAGAAGTGCAGAGGTAGGGTCACCCTTATAATCACTTGCAAGCTTATCAACCTCATCAAGAATAATAACAGGATTAGAGGTTTCAGCAAGCTTAACAGCATTCATTATTCTGCCGGGCATTGCTCCAACATATGTACGTCTGTGTCCTCTTATTTCGGATTCGTCGTGTACACCACCCAAAGCAATACGCTGACATTTCCTTTTTATTGCAGTTGCAATAGACTGTGCAATAGATGTTTTACCAACACCGGGAGGACCTACAAAACAGAGAATTTGTCCCTTTACATCTGGTGAAAGCTTACGCACAGCCAAAGTTTCCAAAATTCTGTCCTTTACCTTTGTAAGTCCATAATGATTTTTGTCAAGCACATTTCTTGCTAATGATATATCAATTATTTCTTCATCAAAAGTATTCCAAGGCAACTCTAGGCAGGTATCTAAATAATTGCGGATAACATTTGCCTCTTGTGAACTGTATGGCAATGCTGACAATTTATCGCACTCTTTTACAAGCACTTTTTCTACATTTTCCGACAAATGAAGACTCTGAATTTTCTCAAGATATTCTTTAATCTCTGTTACAGACTCGTCATCTATATTCAGTTCGCTTTCAATAACCTTTAGCTGTTCACGCAAATAATATTCACGCTGATTTTCGTCAATTCTCTCTCTTGTCATTTTATGCACAGAATCTTCAATTTCAAGGATAAAAATTTCATCTGTAAGATTGGCAATTAATGTTTCCAAACGCTCTTGCACATCAATAGCCTCCAACACCTCTTGCTTCATCTCATATTCCATTCGGGTGTTGGCTGCAATATAATCGCAAATTTTGCCTGCGTCCTTTGTTGCAGTTACTTTGTATACAATATCAGATGGGAATTTTGGTACTAATGACAAATACTTTTCAAAAATATCTTTCAAAGACCTTGTAAGAGCAAGCTCAGTAATTTCATCATCGTGTATATCATCAATAGGTTCAATTACACCTGTAAGATGTTGCTTTTTTCTGCCTGCACTTATCAGCTTTGCTCTGTACTTACCCTCTACTACTACTCTTATAATATTTTCGGGCTGTCTTAAAATTTGCTTAACCTCTGCAACCACACCCACTGTATATAAATCTTCAATAGTAGGTTTATCGGTGTCAATTTTGAGTTGTGTTGCAACAAAAATAAGCTGATTTGTTTTCATTGCTTTTTCTATTGCAAGTGCAGACATTTTTCTGCCAACATCAAAATGTAAAAGCATTTCAGGAAATACAACTATACCACGCAATGCGAGTACGGGCATTTCTATCAAATTTTTATCCAATTTCTCTAATTCTTTAATATCATCTTTAATTTCTTCCATAATACGCCTCCTAAGGTTATTATGATATAATTCCTATTAAATTCAGTATTCAGTGCAATTACAATATATTGTACTGATAACTGATTAAATGGTTGATAAGTAAATTATAGTTTATCTTCCATTTAATCAATTATCAATATTAATTTTTAAACAAAATTATATAAACAAGCTTAGGCTGTAACCGAATTAGTTACAGCCTAATTAAAAATTAAGTCAATTTAACAAGCGTCGTTACGTTTGCCTCTTTTTTTAATTTCCTTCTTTTCGTCTTCACCATAATCAAGAGCTTTTCTTTCTTGATTATGAATAATAGTAACAACAGATGGGTCTTTAACTGTTTCTGCCGAAATAATTACCTTTTCTATGGTAACATCAGACGGTACCTTAAACATAAGGTCTAAAAGAAGGTTTTCCATAATAGAACGCAAACCTCTTGCTCCTGTGTTTTCTTCCTGAGCTTTTTCAGCTATAGCAATCAAAGCACTATCTTCAAACTCAAGTTCAACATTATCAAGTTCAAAAATCTTCTTATACTGCTTAACAAGCGAATTTTTAGGCTCAGTAAGAATTTTGACGAAGCCTTCTTTGTCAATAGCATTCAAATGTGTTATAACCGGAAGTCTGCCTATAAGCTCCGGAATAAGACCATATTTCACCAGGTCGTGCGGTACTACATTCTTCATCCAATCAGTTTCCTGAGAAATCTGATTTTTAGATTTCACTTCAGCACCAAATCCTATTGATGTTGCAGAAACTCTATGCTCCATAGTTTTCTCCAAACCATCAAAAGCACCGCCACAGATAAATAGAATATCTTTGGTGTTAATTTGGATACATTCCTGCTGAGGATGCTTACGTCCTCCCTGTGGAGGAACATTGGCAACTGTACCTTCAAGAATTTTCAACAATGCCTGCTGAACACCCTCACCGCTTACATCTCTTGTTATTGATGGATTTTCAGACTTTCTTGAAATCTTATCAATTTCATCAATATAGATAATACCTTGCTCTGCACGTGCAACATCAAAATCTGCCGCCTGAATAAGACGAAGTAAAATGTTTTCTACATCTTCACCAACATAACCTGCCTGTGTAAGAGTAGTTGCGTCCGCAATAGCAAAAGGTACATCAAGTATCTTTGCCAGTGTTTGTGCAAGAAAGGTTTTACCTGTACCTGTAGGCCCTACCATAAGAACATTGCTTTTAACAAAGTCTACATCGGTATCTTTATTATATATTCTTTTGTAATGGTTGTATACGGCTACACAAAGTGTCTTTTTGGCATCTTCCTGACCGACAACATATTCATCGAGCTTTTCTTTAATTTGCTCGGGCTTCAGCAGGGTTTTATAGCTACCCTTTGAAGACTTTCTGTGAATATCGGGTACCGGTTCACTCTCATCAAGAATGCTTTGACAAAGGCTTACACACTCTTCACAAATATAAACACCGTCACCCTCTATAAGCCTTCCGGATTCATTCTGCGGGCGTCCGCAAAACGAACAGCATAGCTTCCTTTTATCATCTTTGCTTGCCATACTACAACTCCTCTCTGAAAAAATTATTATCTCTGCATTACCTTATCGATAAGACCATAGTCACAAGCCTCTTGTGCTGACATAAAGTTGTCACGGTCAGTATCTTTCTCGATAACGTCCAAAGGCTGACCTGTATTATCAGACAAAATCTTATTTAATCTGCCTTTGATACGGTCAATATAATTTGCATGAATCATAATATCTGATGCCTGACCTTGGAAACCGCCCAAAGGCTGGTGAATCATAATATCAGAGTTTGGTAAAGCATAGCGTTTGCCCTTTGTGCCTGATGACAACAGAAAAGCACCCATACTTGCAGCCATACCCATACAAATTGTAGATACATCACACTTGATATACTGCATTGTATCGTAAATTGACATACCTGCTGTAACAGAACCACCCGGACTGTTGATGTAAAGTGAAATATCCTTTGTAGGGTCTTGACTTTCAAGATACAAAAGCTGTGCTACAACCAAGCTTGCAGAAGCATCGTTAACTTCACCTGTAAGAATAACAATACGTTCACTTAACAAACGTGAGAAAATATCGTAAGAACGTTCTCCACGGCTTGTTTGTTCCACTACATAAGGTACCAAATTACTGTTCATAATTTCCATTGTAAACATTCCTTTCAAAATACATTATATTAAGTAAGTCCCCAAAACTAAATGCCAATATCATCCTTATAATAATAGGCAAAATATAATGTAATTATTCATGAAAGATTAATTACTCTTTAATAGCACTTTCTTTTACAAAATCCATAGCCTTTTCTACAGCTATATCCTTCTTAAGGTCGTCAGTAGCGATAGCAGCCTTAACTCTTTCTACTTCCATATTGTACATTTCTGCAAGCTTGCTGTACTCTGCCTCTAAGTCCTCATCAGCAACTTCAACAAAGCCTTCCTTCTCAGCAATCTTTTCAAGTGCAAGTCTTAGCTTAACTCTTGTTTCAGCCTGTGGCTTATAAGACTCCTTAACAGCATCAACGCTCATACCCATATACTGTAGGTATGTATTCATATCCATACCCTGTGAACGCAAACGCATATCGAACTCACGAAGCATATCGTTAACCTTGTTGTCATACATAGCCTCAGGAACTTCAGCCTGTAGTAACTCGCAAAGCTTTTCAATCAACTGATTTTCAACATCAGCATCAGACTCGTTCTGCAATCTCTCAGCAAGTTCAGATTTAATTTCTTCCTTATACTCGTCAACAGTTTCTTTTTCGCTTACATCCTTAACAAACTCGTCATCAAGCTCAGGTAGCTCCTTAGCCTTAATCTCGTGTAGCTTAATCTTAAACTGGCTCTGCTTACCTGCAAGTTCTTCAGCCTGATATTCCTCAGGGAATGTTACATCAATAGTAAACTCATCGCCTGTGTTCTTACCAACAATTTGCTCTTCAAAGCCTGGGATAAATTGACCACTGCCAAGTGTAAGGTTAAAGTTTTCAGCCTTACCACCCTCAAAAGCTTCGCCATCTACAAAGCCTTCAAAGTCGATAACTGTAATGTCACCGTCCTGAGCAGGTCTGTCTTCAACTGTAACAAGTCTGCTGTTTCTATCTCTTACCTTTTCGATTTCCTCGTTGATAAGCTCCTCTGTAACCTCTGTTGACTTAGGTGTAACTTTAATACCTGCATAGTCGTTAATATCAACCTCAGGCTTTACAATTACAACAGCCTTGAATGTAAGACCATCTTTGCCAACTTCTTCTACAGAAATATCCTCAAGAGCAACTACGTCAAGCTTTGCCTCCATAGCTGCATCTGCAAGAGCCTCAGGGTATACAGCCTGAATAGCATCATCATAGAATACACCTTCGCCATACATCTTTTCGATAATAGCTCTTGGAGCTTTACCCTTACGGAAACCAGGGATATTAATCTTCTTAACTTCTTTGCGGTAAACATTGTTTACTGCTGCATTGAATGTGTTGCTGTCAACCTCAACAACTAATTCGTGTTTGTTTGTTTCTACGTTATTTGTAGATTTTAGACTCATATTTATTTTCCTCCTGATTGTTATGCTGAGTAAGTTTCATTATAACATAACAACTATAATTTTTCTATACTTTAATACAAAAATTTGTAATAGTATATTACCTGACCAAAACAGGCATAAACTTAATATAATCGCTTGAAATAAGCTTGAAATTTATACCTTTAAATTCACCCATAACAGCTTTGCGGGTTACGTTTGAACCGTGCAGATGTCCATAATAACATTTTTTAATATTATACTCTTTAAGCACGTTCAGTATATCATTGCATCTTTGCTCGCCATACACAGGCGGATAATGCAGAAACACAACAGGTTCAAGCCCTGTTTTCAGTGCTTCTTCTATAGATGTTCTGAGCCTGCCAACCTCACGGTTCAATATTTTTTTATCGCTGTCCTTTTCGGCATCGTAAAACCAACCTCTTGTACCGCATACTGCAAAATTTTCAACAGCTACAGCAGAATTATACACAATTTCTATTGTATCAAATCCATTTTCAGCAAGATATTTTTCGATTTTACGTCTAGTATCCCACCAATAATCGTGATTACCCTTTAAAAACAGCTTTCTACCGGGGAGATTGTGGATAAACTTAAAATCCTCATAGGTTTCATTCAATTTCATAGCCCATGATATATCTCCCGGTATAACAACAGTATCATTATCAGTAACTAATGCTCGCCAATTCTTTTCAAGTCTTTTTTCGTAATCATTCCAACCACTGAAAATATCCATAGGCTTGTCTGTGCCTAACGAAAGATGTAAATCGGCAATTACAAAAAGTGACATTAATCAATACCCAATGTTTTCAATACATATGCAGGCATATCATCAACAGCTGTTACGTTGTTAAAACGTACTTCCTTATTCTTCAGCTGTGCCAACGGCTTAGGTACTTCAACACCTGTAACCTTATTCATCTGGTCTACCATATCAAACTCGCTCTCACAGATTTCGTTCTCAGGAATAATTGAGCCTAGAACGCTCTTAGAGAATTTGTAAGGACTTGCAGTAGAAGCAAGGATAACAGGAGTTTCCTTATCGCCTGTTTTTTCTACATACTGAGCATATACATCAACAGCAACTGCTGTATGAGTATCTGCAAGATAATTTGACTGCTCGTAAAGTTCTTTGATTGTCTTTTGAGTAGATTCCTCATTACAGAAACCACCAAAGAATCTTGCTGAAAGCTTATCCATAATATCGCTGTCAACTGTATATTTACCCTCTGTTTTAAGAGCTGTCATATAAGCTTTAACCTTTTTATCATCACCATCTGAAAGGATATAAAGCAATCTTTCAAGGTTGCTTGAAACAAGAATATCCATTGATGGAGAAATTGTTGTATAGAACTGTCTGCCCTTATCATAAACGCCTGTATTGATAAAGTCTGTCAATACATTATTTGAATTTGATGCACAGATAAACTTCTTTACAGGCAATCCCATAAGCATTGCATAGTAAGAAGCAAGAATATTACCAAAGTTACCTGTAGGTACAACTACATTAACTTCGTCACCAAACTTGATTGTACCATTATTAACAAGGTCACAATAAGCTGAGATATAGTAAACAATCTGAGGTAAAAGTCTGCCCCAGTTAATTGAGTTTGCACTTGAGAACAGTTTATCGTTAGCCTGTAGCTTTTCAATAATTTCTGTTGTTGTGAAAATCTTCTTAACACCTGTCTGTGCATCATCAAAGTTACCTTCAATAGCACAAACATCAACATTATTACCCTCTTGTGTAGTCATCTGGCATTTCTGCATAGGGCTTACACCATTCTGAGGATAGAATACAATAATTCTTGTACCAGCTACATCCTTAAAACCTTCAAGAGCTGCCTTACCTGTATCTCCTGATGTAGCAACAAGAATAACTGCCTCTTTACCCTTGTATTTCTTTGCAAGAGATTTTGTCAGGAAGTATGGTAAAATCTGCAAAGCCATATCCTTAAAAGCAGATGTAGGACCATGCCAAAGCTCAAGAATATTCATTGTGTTGCCGTTAAGTTTTGCAGAAACGATAGGTGCAGGGTTTTCAGCACCGAACTTTTCAACAGTATAAGCATTGTCAACACAGTCAGCAACTTCTTCTGCTGTAAAATCAGTAAGATAATCACCTATAACCTTTTTGGCTCTGCCCTTGTAGTCCATTTTCAGCATAGCCTGAAAATCCTCATTACTATACTTTGGAATTTCAACAGGAACAAACAAGCCACCATCGCTTGAAATACCCTGAGAAATAGCCTGAGCCGCAGAAACAACTATGTTTTTGTCTGTAGTACTATTATAATTCATATAGATTACCTCTCTCACAAATTTATCTACCCTATAATATATAACAAAACACCGTAAATGTCAAACATATATAGTACAAAAGTCGTGTGTTACGCTCTGTTTTTTACAAATTATTCAATAATTTCAAATTATTAAAATTTTTATTATCAATAAAAAACAGTCAACCATCAAATGACAGTTGACTGTAAAAAATATGTTATTATGCCTGCTTTGTAGTAGCTTTTTCTGTAGCTTCTGTTGCTTCAGATTTTTTATCAGTTGATTTTTCTGTAGCCTTTTCAGTTGACTTCTCTGTAGAGCCTTCACCTGAAGTTGTTACTTTAAAATCCTTGTCATAGTATTCTGAAGAATACATACCAATGTTAATGTCTTCCTTAATATCCTGTATGCTTATACCATTTGTTACTGTAAAGTAGATATAATCATCAATAAGCTTATCATCTGCATCAACTGAAAGTGAATTTGATACAACAGCTAAATATGTAGTTCCTGTATCCTTATCACCTTTTTTCATTGCAGTTGCACCATCGGCAACATATGACTGGTCACTTTTACACTTAAATGTTGTTGTAAGCTTGTAGTATGCAATCAATCCGTTAGTATCCAAATCTTCAGGGTCATAAACATACTGATAGTTTACAAGGTCAAGCTGTGTTGTGTATGTAAAATCATAAGAGCTTATATCTCTCTTTTTACCACTACTGAATGTGTAATCATAATAACAAACATTGTAGTCATTCTTAATTTTATCATTTATTTCACTTTTCATATCAGTTAGAACAGTACCCATATCTACACCCTCAAGTGATGCTCTTGGACCTGACAAACCTTCTACTGTATATGTTTTTGACTCTTCCTTTAGGAAGTAACCCTTTTCCTCGAGATCAGTGTAAGTTTCAGCTACAATTTTAACCTTGTCACCATTTTTCAAATCGTAGCTGTTTCCGTCAACATTAAAATAAATATAATCTCTTACAGTTTTTGCACAGTTACCGTTGTCGATAGAAACATAACCGTCACCATCTTCACCCGAGAAAGTAACCTTTAGATCCTTAAATGCGTCAAGCTCAACACCCTCAGGAAGATTTTTAGCTGTACAGGTGATAGTAGTATTTTCCAGTACAACACCTATCTCTTCTGCAAGCTCTTCATCATAAACAGCTTTAACATCAAAAGTTTCGTCATTTGTAAGATTGCCGTTTTGCTCTTTGTCAACAAACTCAAATGTCATATCGTAAAGCAAAGTACTAATCTTCAAATAGTTTTCATCATTCTCATACTTACTCAACTCTGCACTTACATTAGTTGTATGTAAATCCAGTTCAGCCTTTCCGTGTCCGTTACAGCCACTAAGAGTTACATCAAGCAGATAAGCACCCTTAACATCAATTTTTGTTTCTCCACAGCCTGAAAATACCAACGCAGTTGACAACATAAGAAGTGCCAACACAATACAAGGTAGCTTTTTCAAGCTAATTTTAAAATTGGTCATTTTATACCTCTCCTTATAATAAATTTACCAACTATTAGTATTATAACAGATTACAATAAATGATACAATATATTATTTCAGCCAAAATACAGCCACTTAAATATAACAAACTGTGTAAAAACTCCCGAAAGAAAAATTCTTACGGGAGTTAAATTAAACTACATATATTCTATTCAGAAAAATTACTGTGTTACCAAAGTAAGTTCATCGTCTTTTACTGTTAGTGCAATGGCTGACAAAACGCCTTCACCATTGCTTATTATCTCAGAAGCTATTTTATCTTCAACATTATGACGAATATAATTGCGTATATCTCTTGCACCACTCTTGCCACCTGCTGATTTCTGTGCAATATACTCAGTAGACACATCATCAAAGGTGAATTTAATGCCCTTTTCACCCAGTGATTCAACATACTCATTAAGAACCAATGCAGCTATACCCTTGAAGGCTTCAACATCAAGGCTCTTGAATACAATAATATCATCAACTCTTGCAAGAAATTCAGGTCTTAAAAACTCACGCAACGCTTTCATTACACGGTCTTTGTTTTCTTCATCTTGAGTTTTTCCAAAACCAAGTGCTGATTCGGATTTTGCACTTCCTGCATTTGAGGTCATAACTATAACTGTATTCTCAAAATTAACAACTCTGCCATGTGCGTCTGTTACTTTTCCTTCATCAAGAATTTGAAGAAGAATATTGAGTACATCAGGGTGAGCTTTTTCTATTTCATCAAATAGTAATACTGAGTAAGGTTTTCTTCTTACCTTTTCTGTTACTTGTCCTGCTTCGTCATAGCCAACATATCCCGGAGGTGAACCAATAATTTTAGAAACGGCGTGTTTCTCCATATATTCTGACATATCAAGTCTGATTAATGTTTCCGGAGTATCAAAAAGCTCCTCTGCCAAAACTTTTACAAGTTCTGTTTTACCTACACCTGTAGGGCCTACAAAAATAAATGATGCAGGACGACGACGTGGACTTATCTGAACTCTGCTTCGACGTACTGCTCTTGCTATAGCAGATACAGCTTCATCTTGTCCTATAATGTGCTTTTTCATTGCACCTTCAAGGTCAGCAAGTTTATTAAGTTCGTTTTCTTCCACACGCTGTGCAGGAATACCTGTCCACAGTTCTATTACTTTGGCAAGGTCACTGTCTGTTACTGTTGCACCTAATGCCTCAGGCTCAATTAACTTTATTTTTTCCTGAGCCCTTGCAATTTCTACTTTTATTTTTGCTACAGCCTCATAATCAATAGCTTCCTGATTATCTACAAGCTCTTCTTCTCTTAATTTAAGATATCTTATATTATCATTAAGCTTATCATATTCCTCCATAGCCTTACAGTTCAAAGCTGCACAAGCACAGGCTTCATCAAGCAAATCAATAGCCTTATCAGGTAAAAATCTGTCTGTTATATATCTTTCAGAAAGAACCACTGCTCTGCGTACAATCTGTTCCGGTACTGCAACACGGTGATGTTTTTCATAATAGTCTTTAACACCTGTCAATACTTCAATAGTATCTTTGATTGAAGGTTCATTGACTGTAACAGGCTGAAAACGTCTTTCTAAAGCTGCGTCTTTTTCAATATATTTTCTGTATTCATTAAATGTAGTAGCACCAATAACCTGTATTTCACCACGAGAAAGTGCAGGTTTAAGAATGTTTGCAGCATTCATAGTACCTTCAGAATCTCCTGTGCCAACAAGGTTATGTACTTCGTCAATAAACAGGATAATATTTCCTGCTGCCTTAACCTCTGCTGTAAGACCTTTTATACGGCTTTCAAACTGACCTCTAAACTGAGTACCTGCAATAAGTGCGGTAAGGTCTAAAAGTTGAATTTCCTTGTCTTTAAGCCTTTGTGGAACATCACCCTGTGCTATACGAAGTGCAAGACCTTCTGCAATAGCGGTTTTACCTACACCGGGTTCACCAATTAAACAAGGATTATTTTTGCTTCTGCGTGACAAAATTTGAATAACTCTGGCAATTTCTTTATCTCTGCCTATTACTCTGTCAAGCTTGCCTTCTCTTGCTCTCTCTGTAAGATTTGTACAGTAAGCATCAATATGCTTATGCTTGGACTCTTTATCCTTCTTGTCTTTTCTTTTTGACTTATTTTTTTCTTTATCATTCTGTTTTGAAGCACCACCAAATATATTAAATGGGAAAGTTGGTGCTCCACCCTGAGAAAACTTGTCCGGGTCATCATCATTTTCATCAGCACTGTTTAAATCATCTGCTGAATTTATAAAATTACTTAAATCAGCATTACCAAGTAACTCCTGAAAATTTGGAATTTCGCCATTGTTGCCCATTTCCATAATGCTATCCATAGACTCCTGCATACTTTCAAGCTGGTCATCGGATATTCCCATACTTTGAATTAAATCTTTAACAGGTTTGATTCCAAGTTCATTTGCACAGCTAAGGCAATAGCCTTTTGGCTGATTACTGCCTGTTGTATCGGAAACAAATACAACAGCAGGTCTTTTGTTACACTTACTACAAAGCATATACTTAACTCCTCATTCTAATCAATCTTTTATATAATAAATAATTTTACTTATTTTCTTCAGGTTTATTTTTCTGTTCTTTTAGCAGTTGTAGAAAAATCATTGCATATTTTGCCAGAGAGAACATCATAGCAATAAAAGTAATTCCCATCATAATGCCTGTTAACCACGGAATATCATATTCCAGAATACCTTTACAGAACACTATGGTAACTACTGATATATAAAATATAACAGTTGCAACTTTGCCATACCATTTTGCCGGAGGTGGAGTAATACCTTTACGAAGTAGATAATATCCACCCAAAAGCATAAGCAAGTCCTTCAAAACCAATGCAATTACTAACGGTAAAATTGGCGGTACAAGTGTACCCAAGCAAAGTATAACAGCAACCAATGTAAGTTTATCTGCAATAGGGTCTAACAGTTTGCCTAATTCGGAAATTTGATTAAGCTTTCTTGCTAAAAATCCATCCAGACAATCACTTATTCCAGACATTATAATAAAGCTGAAAGCATATACATATTCTCCCTTGAGAAAGAATACCACAAAAGGTATTATCATCAATATTCTTGCAAAAGATATGATATTTGGAACTGTAAAAATCATTTCTGAATCTTTGGCTTCAGTGTTAATTTTTTCTGTTACTCCATTTCCATCATCAATACCAGACATTAATTCTACTCTCCCTCTGATGCAAACTCTGCTAATGTGTTATACAGTTCAGTATTCTCCAAACTGTTATCACTGCCGAAAATACTGAATGCTAAAGAAGTATCCTGTATATTTTCTTTAAAACTGTTATCTTCATCAAAGAACGGCACTACGATTGAAATAGCAAAAACAATAATTCCTGAAACAATAACCCCATACAGTAAACCAATTATACCTCCTACAATTCTGTTTGCTTTTCCTACTATTGGAATTTTATTTATTGAATCTGCAAAATGGCAGATAATATTAACTGCTACCGAAAGTAAAACAAACAAAACAACAGTAACACAAACACTAATAACTTGAATACAAACAGGTGAAACAATTTGCTGAATAATATCAGCTGCCGAAACCGACAATTCTTCTGCTGTATTGCCCGTTAGGCTATTAAGAGAATTTACCACCTCATTATTACTGACAAAATTCTTCATAAACTCCGGCAGATAACTAATAATTTCATCACCTATATTTTCATTACCGCTTTGAATAACATTATTAACAGCTTCTGTAACATTATCATTTATAGATTCTTTGCAAAAATTGTCATAAATCCACGGTGACACATTACGTCCTACTATGTTTGCAATAATAACAGACAATATACTGCCTAAAAACGAAAATAATGTACCTATAGCACCACGAACATAACCTATAACAATAAATACAATTATTACAACCAATACTGCTATATCAAAACCATTGAACATAATAACCTCATACTATATACATTTTGAAATAATATACCATATCAAACCAAGAAATACAATTATCAAATTATGAACAAAGCAAACTTGTATAAAATAATACAAATTACTTAATTCAACTTAAAAAAATCAGTTTATTTCTACTTTTCTTATTTCACTTGTTCCTACAACATATATTGTTTTTGAGTCAAGAAATAATATACTCTTTGCATCTATACCGGCGTCATATTCTTTCAGTGTTTCTTCTGCTTCGGTATTAAATGTAGTTATTTTATTGTTACTGAGAACCGCAACAATATTTTCATTAACAGCCATAGAATTTGTTGTTAAGCCTGTTTTTGTTGTGGTGGTTATACCATTTTGAGATATACGCCATAGTTCACAGCTTTTACCGTCAGTAAAAGGTGAAAGTGAAAGAAAAATTCCATCATCAGTTATAACCTTACTTGTAAGATTATAACCATTATATGTAAATTCATACTTATTTTGATAATCTGATGTGATAATTATTGATGAAGTATCGCCAACCGCAGCTATATTGCCATTAGGCAAAAACGAAACATCATATATAGTTGAGTTTTTGAAGTAAACCTTTGCTACAGGCTCTTCTTTTGTAAAATCAAGAACATAAATTCTTGAAATAATACTTCCGCTTTCTGCGTCCAAACCACAAACAACAGCTTTGGTTGCATCGCTGTTCAGCGAAACAGCTGTTGTACAGCACTCAGAAAAATAATAAGCATATTTTTGAGTATTGTCCTTATTGAAAACAGTAAGCTTTGCAGTGTAACCGGATTTTTTTGAAAGAATAGCATATGAACCGTTTTTAAGAATAGTTGCTGAGAAAATATCATCATCAGCATCACCCTCATAAACAGTACCCGAAGCTGTTTCTATCTCGTAGCCTGTTCCTTCTCTGTCATATATAATCGCATAGTTGCCTGATGACATTACCGCAGGTGAAGCATATTTTATACGCTTATCTACCACCAAACCTCCGCTTGAATTAATAACCTGAAACTGTGTTTCGCTTATATATGCCAGATTATTATTTAATACAAATGCGTCACTCTCTTTTACGGTTTTACCTGCAATTTCAACAGGAAAATCATTTCCTGTTACTTTGCCTGACGCCAAACTGCCTTGCAAAGCATCGGGTGAAATATATTTCCACACTGAAAAGCCTCCAACAGCAACAACCAATACAACAGCTATTATTATAATTATTTTTACCTTTCCTTTAGGCAAAATATTTTTTTCACTCTTAGTCTTTTCATCACGCTCATATTCTTCTATGGGTTTATCCTCATAACTGAGCATTTCTCTTTCCTTTTTCTTTCTGCCCTTCATAAATAACTCCTTGTTATACTAACAATATAATCAATACTTTACCCTATTCAGATACAAACCACAAGCCGGTGCTGTAGGGCCTGCTTGTGTTCTGTCCTTTGCATTTATAATATCACTTATACAATCGGGGCTTAATTTGCCCTGTGCTATACTTATAAGTGTACCAACCATTATCCTTACCATATTATACAAAAAGCCATCTGCCTCAACTGTAAGCAACACCATATCACCCTCACGCCTTACAGTAAAGTTCATTACAGTACGCTCCATATCCTCCATTTTACGGTTATCCAATGTGCAAAACGATGTATAATCGTGCTTGCCTATGTATGCCTTGCAGGCTTTATCCAACAATTCAACATCAATAGGATATTTATAGTGATAAGCTAAGTCATTAAGAAACGGATTTCTTACCTGACTGTTCCATATTTTATACACATATTCTTTACTTTTACAGCTGTAACGTGCGTGAAAATCAAGTGGTTTTTCTTCCACATTCATTACAGCAATATCTGACGGTAAAAATCTGTTAAGTGCTGTAAGCAAACGGTGACAAGGAATGTTGTGACACATTTTAAGACTTATACAGTACATATTTGCGTGTACACCACTATCTGTACGAGAACAACCTTTAAGCTCGTATGGTGTACTTTGAATAACCTGCTCTAGTGATTGTTGAAAAACCTCCTGCACTGTAACAGCGTTATTCTGAATTTGCCAGCCGTGGTATTTACTTCCGTTATATGAAATTGTTACAAGAAAATTTCTTATCTCTGTATTGTTCCGAACATCACGTTGCATAATATCACTCCTGCCAAAACAGCAACCGAAACGGCTACTGCTATTATATCTTTACCTGTTGCGTGTAAAACCTTTAGTCTTGTTCTTCCTTTACCACCTCTATAGCAACGACATTCCATAGCTACAGCAAGCTCATAGGCACGATTAAACGCTGAAACAAACAGTGGCACTAAAACGGCAACCATTGCTCTGAGCTTTTGTATTATATTACCGCTGTCCATATTTGCTCCTCTTGCTTTTTGGGCACTCATAATCTTATCTGTTTCTTCTAAAAGTGTAGGAACAAATCGCAGTGCAATACTCATCATCATTGCTATTTCGTGTACTTTTATATGAAAGATACCTAAAGGCTTCATAAGCCTTTCAAGTGCGTCTGTTAAATCTGTAGGTGAAGTTGTATAGGTAAGAACACAGCTTATTAAAATAAGTGCAATAATTCTTATAGAAACAAATATTGCATTATTTATTCCAGACCAAGTTATTTTTAAAAATCCCCACTGCCATATTGGTTCACCTGTACCATAAAATATATTTAGCACCGATGTAAAAATAAGAATAAAAATAATTGACTTCAAGCCTTTAAAATACATTTTTAGCGGAATTTTAGTAAGCAATATAACGCCCAAAACAACCGCTGTCATAAATATTAAAGAATAAAAATTAAATGTTACAAATAAAAATACAATATATGCTATTATAAGAAGTATTTTAAACCTTGGGTCAAGCCTGTGGATAATAGAATCACCCGGAAAAAACTGTCCTAAAGTAATATCCTTAATCAAGAGCGTTCCTCCTTATTAAGCAGTGGCAAAAGCTGGCTTACAGCTTCTTCTACAGTTAACACACCGCTTTTTACGTTATATCCGCTTTCGTAAAGAGTATTCATAATCTGAGTAATCTGCGGTATTTTCAATCCCATTTTTTTCAGCTCATTACCCTTTGCAAAAACCTTATGCGGAGTATCAAAAAATTCAAGCTTTCCACTATTCATAACCAATACTTTATCAGAAAGTCTTGCTATATCCTCCATACTGTGAGAAACAAACAATATTGTATTTTCACGTTTACGATGATAACTTTGAATCTGTGCAAGCAATAATTCTCTGCCTTTTGGGTCAAGACCCGCTGTAGGTTCATCAAGAATAAGCACTTCGGGGTCCATTGCCACAACACCTGCAATAGCTACACGACGTTTTTCACCACCGGATAAATCAAACGGTGACTTCTCAAGCAACTCATTATCCAACCCAACAAAATCGGCAGATGTTCTTACTCTTTCTTTAATTTCGATTTCTGATAATCCCATATTTGTAGGGCCATAAGCAATATCCTTGGCTACGGTATCTTCAAAAAGCTGATATTCAGGATATTGAAACACCATACCAACCTTAAATCTTACATTTCTTATTTCTTTTGGTTTTTCCCAGATATCCTTATTTTCTAAAATAACATTGCCACTTGTAGGTTTTATAAGACCGTTAAGCATTTGTACCAAAGTTGACTTACCTGAACCTGTATGCCCTATAACTCCAACAACCTCTCCCTTATTTATTGAAAAAGAAACATCATTTACCGCTGTTTTTTCAAAAGGAGTGCCAATACCATATTTATATGACAAATTTTTAACTTCAATAACTCCCATATAAATCAAGCCCTCTTATAACTTACTTTTCAACATTTCAACACATATATCAGGCGTAAGTGGCAGGCTTTCTACATCTATTCCACGCTTTTTAAGAAGATACATAAGTTCTATTGATTGTGGTACATCTAAAGAATGCTTCTTTAAAAGCTCCACCTCACTGAAAACCTGCTGTGGTGTGCCTTGTGTAAGCACGTTTCCGTTATCCATAACAATAACCCTGTCAGCCTGCACAGCCTCGTCCATATAATGTGTAATAAGCACTATAGTTATATTGTGTTCTTTATTTAAAAATTTAATGGTATCCATTACCTCTTGCCTGCCTTTTGGGTCAAGCATTGCAGTTGGCTCGTCCAAAACGATACATTTGGGTTGCATTGCAATAATTCCTGCTATGGCAATTCGTTGCTTCTGACCACCCGAAAGCTTATGAGAAGCGTGGGTACGGTACTCATACATATCAACTGCCTTTAATGCACTGTCAACACGCTTTCGTATTTCCTCTGTTGGAATACCTAAATTTTCAGGGCCAAACGCAACATCTTCTTCAACTATGGTTGTAACAAGCTGATTATCCGGATTTTGCAGTACAAGCCCAACACGACTTCGCACCTCATAAACATCGTCTTCTGTTTTAGGTGTTATTCCGTCTATTGTAATTGTTCCTTCGTCAGGAGTAAGTAAAACATTAAAAAGCTTTGCCATAGTTGACTTTCCACAGCCATTACGACCAAGAAGTGCCACAAACTCTCCTTCTTTTACAGAAAGAGATATATTATCAAGAACCCTATTGCCGTCATAAGAAAAGCTGACATTATCTACTTTTATGAAATCACTCATTATATCTCCTCCTGTGAAAAATACTTAATAAATAAAATTCAGATGTGATTATAATTCGTTCAACAAACGCTTTTTCATAATATTAATATTTGCTATGCTCGGCTTGTTATTGTCGTTATACATTATCTCTCTGGGTAACCACCATACAGGGCCTTTACCATTTGCCCCATATTCCCCTAAATCGCCCGTTCTTCTTGGAAACAAATGCCAGTGCAGATGTGAATCTCCGTTTCCCAACAGTTCATAGTTCATCTTTTCAGCATTAAAAGCTTTTGATGTCGCTTTTGCAACAAAGGACATTTCTTGTAAAAATTTAGTTCTGAAATCTTCTTCAAGATTAAAAAGTTCTGTTTTGTGTATTTTGCAAAGAAACAATGTATAACCCTCAAAATACTGGTGATCTCCAATTACTACATAACCTGTTTCAAGCTCTTTTACAAAATAAGGATTTTTATTTTCTTTTATAAGCTTTATTCTGTCACAAATCAAACACATATTTCCCTCACTGACAGCCTTATTTATTTCTTCTCCAGATTGCTGTTGAACCACAAGGCAGAACCAAACCTGAATTTGTTACATTAAGACCAATTTCATCTGCACTTACACTTCCGCCAAATTTTGGTACAAGCACTGTGCCAAGCAGATATTTCATAACAGCCGGTGATAAGCCTGTAGTATATGAATTAAGCACAAAAAATTCAGGCTTTTTTGACAGCACAGTTGAACACAACTCCACCAGTGAATAAAGCTGTTCTTCAAGTCGCCATACTTCTCCGTTAGGACCTCTGCCGTAAGAAGGTGGGTCCATTATAATTCCGTCATATTTATTGCCTCTGCGTTGCTCTCGCTGAACAAACTTTATGCAGTCGTCAACAAGCCAACGTACAGGCTTGCCGGAAAGGTTGGATACAGATGCATTTTCCTTTGCCCACTGTACCATACCCTTAGACGCATCTACATGGCAAACCCTTGCACCTGCATTTAAGCAAGCAAGAGTTGCACCACCTGTATATGCAAACAAATTAAGAACATTAAGCTCTTTATCTGAGCTTCTTATTATATTATCGACATAATCCCAGTTTGTAGCCTGCTCAGGAAAAACACCTGTGTGCTTAAAGCCCATTGGCTTAATCTGAAAAGAAATGTCTTTATATTTTATCTTCCACACATCAGGGATTTTTTTGTAAACCTCCCATTTACCACCACCTGATGATGAACGGTGATAACGTGCATTTGCCTGTTTCCATAAATAATGGTCTTTAGGTGTTTTCCAGATAATTTGCGGGTCGGGACGAATTAATATTACATTTCCCCAACGCTCAAGTCTTTCACCATTAGATGCATCTATAAGCTCGTAATCTTCCCAATTAGCTACTCGCAATGTTATAATCCTCCGTTAATAAATTAATTAACCAAGCTTGCTTTTAACAACTTCTGCTGTTTCATTAGCAAGCTTTTCAATTTCATTGTAATTGTCACCCTCAAGCATTACTCTTACAAGTGGTTCTGTACCTGACTCTCTTACAATAATTCTTCCGTGACCTTCAAGCTTTGCACTAACCTGTGCAACCTTTGCCTGTACATCTTCGTCACTGTTAACCTTGCCCTTACCTTGCGGTGAAATTTTCACATTTATCATAACCTGTGGGTATCTTGTCATAACCTTTGCAATCTCAGACAGCTTCTGATTTTTTCTTTTCATAAGGCTTAAAAGCTGTGAAGCTGTTGTTTGACCGTCACCTGTTGTACAGTAATCAAGAAATATAACATGACCGCTTTGCTCACCGCCAATTACATATCCGTTTTCTACCATTGATTCAAGAACATATCTGTCACCAACTTTTGTAGCGTTAAAGTTGATATTATTTTCTTCACAGAATTTATTAAATCCCATATTTGTAAGAACGGTTCCTACTGCTGTATTGTTTTTTAGCAAGCCTCTTTCTTTAAGGTCTAAAGCACACATAGCGATGATAAAATCACCATCTATAAGCTCACCGTTTTCGTCTACAGCTAAACATCTGTCAGCGTCACCGTCAAAGGCAATGCCA
The DNA here is from genome assembly GCA_036306965.1 of Acutalibacteraceae bacterium. Classification (GTDB taxonomy): domain Bacteria; phylum Bacillota; class Clostridia; order Oscillospirales; family Acutalibacteraceae; genus CAG-964. The sequence continues at coordinate 51,336 of JAXJYN010000037.1, read as the reverse complement.
CAATCGAGCTTGTTATTTTTTACATATTCTGCAAGAGCATCAATATGAGTAGAACCACAGTCTTTATTAATATTTACACCATTAGGTTCAAAATGTGTCATATGACATTCTACACCAAGACCTTCAAAAATTCTTTGTGCTGTACGTGATGATGAACCGTTTGAACAGTCAAACGCAACCTTCAAGCCTTCAGGCTTTTCAGGAACTGTTGAAATAACATGGTTTATGTATTCATCAATGGCTGTATCTGCAACCGTTACCTTACCAAGCTTATCCATAGAAACTATATCGTAAGGCTTTATATTATCAAGAACTATTGCCTCTATTTCTTCTTCTAATGTATCAGGAAGTTTAAAGCCTGTTCCGCTGAAAATTTTAATTCCGTTAAATTCATATGGATTATGAGATGCAGAAATCATAATACCTGCGTCAGCCTTATATTTTCTTACAAGCAATGCAACAGCAGGTGTAGGAACTACACCCAATGTAATAACATCTGCACCAACTGAGCATAAGCCTGCTACTATTGCACCCTCAAGCATATCTGAGCTTAATCGTGTATCCTTACCTATAATAACTACAGGTTTTTTATCACTTTGTTCTGTAAGCACCATAGCCGCAGCACGGCCAATATTCATTGCAAGCTCGCAAGTAAGCTCTGTGTTTGCTACTCCTCTTGCACCATCTGTTCCAAATAATCTACCCATTGTATTAACCTCCAAAAACCCTTTTTAATTTATAGTTTAAAATAATGTTTGCATATTACTGTCTGAATTTACTGTATTTGGCATACTTAAACCTAAATGTCTACAAGCTGACTCGGTTACACATCTGCCACGAGGAGTACGGTTTATAAATCCAATCTGCATTAAATATGGTTCATAAACATCCTCTATTGTAACAGCTTCTTCCCCTATAGTGGCTGCCAAGGTTTCAACACCCACAGGGCCACCTCTGTAGAATTTTATCATAGCCTCTATCATTCTTCTGTCATTAGAATCAAGACCAAGTTCATCTATTTCCATTTTTTCAAGTGCAACCTGTGCAGTGTCACAGGTGATTACACCGTCACTCATAACCTGTGCAAAGTCACGCACACGCTTTAGAAGTCTGTTTGCTATACGAGGTGTACCTCTTGAACGTGAGGCTATCTCCAAAGCACCGTCATAATCTATAGGCATATCCAGAATATTTGCACTTCTGGTTACAATTTTTCCAAGCTCTTCGGGTGTGTATAACTCTAATCTGAGAACAACACCGAATCTGTCACGCAACGGTGCAGAAATTTGCCCTGCTCTTGTTGTTGCACCAACAAGAGTAAATTTAGGCAATGGCAAATGGTATGATGCTGCCATTTGACCTTTACCTGTTATAATATCTATAGTGAAATCTTCCATTGCAGAATAGAGAATTTCCTCAACCTGTCTGTTTAAGCGATGAATTTCATCTATAAACAATACATCACCATCATTAAGATTTGTAAGCAAAGCTGCTAAATCGCCGGGCTTTTCTATTGCTGGGCCTGAGGTAATACGCAAGCTTACACCCATTTCATTGGCTATAATTCCTGCCAATGTTGTTTTACCAAGTCCGGGTGGGCCATAAAGCAAAACATGGTCGAGTGTTTCGTGTCTTTGTACTGCCGCTTGTATATAAATTGCAAGATTTTCTTTAACCTTTTCCTGTCCGATATACTCATCTAAATTTTTCGGACGAAGTGGGTTATCTGTTTCACCAAACTCATCAGGCAGTTCCTCAGGGTCTACAATTCTGTTTTCAAAATCTATATTATCAAAATCCATTGTTTACCCTCCTTAGCGTTTTCCCATCTCTTTAAGCACACCGCTTATCAGTTTTTCTACAGGCAATGAACCATCCATTTGTGAAAGTATAGGAGATACCTCTGACGAAGTATATCCAAGTACCGAGAGTGCCTCAACTGCCTTTGGGATATTCCCTGCACTTACTGCAACTGACGTGTTGCCGGACAAGCCTCCCGATGGAAGCACCTCATCAAATACTTTGATTTTATCCTTTAAGTCAAGGATTATTCTTTCAGCCTTTTTCTTTCCTACACCCTGTGCCTGAGAAATTGATGCTATATCTGATGATGCTATAGCCAGTACAAAACGTTCAACATTGAGAACCGACAATATAGCTATTGCCATTTTTGCACCAACACCACTTACAGAAATCAAAAGCTTAAAGCACTCAAGCTCTTTTTCTGTAAAAAAGCCATAAATTTCCATTGCATCTTCACGCACCAAAAGATATGTATAAAGCATAGTTTCGCTGTTTAAAGACGGTAGCTGGCTTTGAGTAGTCTGTGAAGTATAGCATCTGTAGCCTACTCCACCACACTCTATTACAACAAAGCTTTGATTTGAATATATCAATTTACCTTTTAAACTATAAAACATCTTTTAATTTCTCCCTTGTGTAATAATGCTTCTCAATCCCGAACCTTTTGCCTGTATATGGCATAAAGCAATCGCAAGAGCATCTGCGGTATCGTCAGGCTTAGGCACTTTTTCCAAATGCAACAATCTGCGTGTCATCTCCATAACCTGTGGCTTTTTTGCTTTACCATAGCCTGTTACAACTGTTTTTACCTGCAAAGGAGTATATTCAAATATTGGTACATTTTGTTGCTCTGCCGCAAGCAAGATAACACCTCTTGCCTGTGCTACATTAATTGCAGTTTTTTGGTTATTCTGAAAGTACAGTTTTTCAATAGCCATTGCATCAGGCTTACACTTTTCTATAAGCCGACTTGTATTGGAATAAATATATTCAAGTCGTTTATTAAACGACATATCGGCATCTGTAGTAATTGCACCAAATCCCAATGGTTTATATATGTTTCTTCCAAAATGTACCACACCCCAACCTACTATTGCATATCCAGGGTCAATACCCAATACAACCATTTTTCCCTCCATTTACAGATAACAAAAAGTCTATTATGATTTTTTTGATTTATTCTGGTTCTAAGCAATTATTATAACATATAGAAAAAGTTTTAACAAGCATTATAAAAGAGTTAAGTAATACCGAAAATGTAATTTTAACAAAAAGACTACAATATTTTCTTTTTGGCTTGATTGTAGTTTTTCTTTTTCTGAACTTTTTTACAAATTCTTTCTAAAAAAGTCTGTCCAATTAGCACAAAATCAAAGTTAAAATTAAGGTTAAAGTTCATACTTGTACACTTGATATTGCTTATTTATACATCGTACAATATATACGCACATTTTTTAAGCACCAATGTAACCAATAAATATAGAGGTGATAATTACCGTTCAGACATAAAAAACTACCGATAAGACAAAATATAACATTTTCGTAAATTGAAATGATATAATTATAATCACAAATTGAAGCACGGAGGAAATGTAATATGGAAGCCATTAAAACGGTTAATCTAACAAAAAAATATAAAAATACAACGGCAGTTGATAAATTGAATTTGCAAATTAAGCAAGGTGAATTGTTTTCTTTACTTGGTGTTAATGGTGCAGGAAAAACAACAACTATAAAAATGCTTTCTTGTCTTACAAAGCCAACAAGCGGAGATGCGTTTGTTAATGGCAACAGTATTGTAAGCAAAGAAGCAAGTGTAAAAAATATTATTGGTGTTTCACCACAAGAAACAGCAGTTGCACCAAATTTATCGGTAAAAGAAAATTTGGAGCTTATGTGCGGTATTCATAACTTTTCAAAGGAAAAAAGTCAAGTGAAAATCAGGGAGCTTTCAGAACAATTTGATTTGCAAAGTGTACTTACTAAAAAAGCTTGCAAGCTTTCGGGAGGTTGGCAACGCAGAGTCAGTATTGCTATGGCTCTTATAAGCGAACCTAAAATTTTGTTTCTTGATGAACCTACATTGGGGCTTGATGTGATTGTCCGAAGTGAGCTTTGGGAGATTGTTCGTTCCTTAAAAGGTAAAGTAACAATCATACTCACAACACACTATATGGAAGAAGCTGAGGCACTTTCTGACCGCATTGGTATAATGAAAAACGGAAAATTACTGGCTATCGGAACAGCCTGCGAGCTTATGGATAAGACTTCTACTGATAAATTTGAAAACGCCTTTATTTCAATAGTAAAGGAGAAAACAAAATGAGAATGCTTACATTTGCTAAAAGATGTGCAAAAGAGATTTTGCGTGACCCACTTAATTTAATGTTTGGACTAGGTTTTCCGCTTGTTTTGTTGCTATTATTGAGTGCAATACAAGCTAACATTCCTGTAAGTCTGTTTGAAATTGAAAGCTTAACACCCGGTATAACGGTATTTGGACTTTCGTTTATGACACTTTTTTCTGCCACATTGGTTGCAAAAGATAGAGAAAGTGCCTTGTTACAGAGGTTATATACCTCCCCATTAAAATCCTATGATTTTATCATTGGATATATGTTGCCTATTATACCAATAGCTATAGCACAATGTGCAATTTGTTATATTGTGGCGATTATTCTTGGTTTGCCTATTACGATAAATATTTTATATGCTGTTTTTATGATTATTCCCATTGCGATTTTTCAAATTGCACTTGGTCTTTTATGTGGAAGCGTTTTAAACGTGAAGCAAGTTGGTGGTATTTGTGGTGCTTTGCTCACCAACTTGTCTGCTTGGCTTTCGGGAGTTTGGTTTGACCTTGACCTTGTAGGAGGTGCATTCAGAAAAATAGCAAACTTATTACCATATGTTCACGCAGTAGAACTAGAAAAAGCTATGATAAACGGGAACTTTGCAGAAATAGTACCACATATTTACCCTGTTGTTGGATATGCAATTATTATAACAATTAGTGCTGTTTTACTTTTCTTACGACAGATGAAAAAACAATAAAGGTTGATGGAGATGAAATATAAATTAATTATTGACCCAAAAAGCGAAGAAGAAATTATAGCAATAGTTCATACACCAAACCAGGTTACTGAACAAATAGAAAATCTCGTTTTGTCTTACACAGGAAAAGACAAGATTACGGGATTTAGAGATGATGGTATTACACAGCTTTGCTTCACTGATATTGAGTGTATTACAGTTATTGACCGCAGAATTATTGCGATTGATGTACAAGGAGAAAAATATAGAATTAATCAAAGATTATGTGAACTTGAGCAATTTCTCCCGTCATATTTTATACGCATCAATAAATCTACACTTGCAAACAAAAACTGTATTATACGTTTTGACACAGTTTTTAGTGGTGCGGTAGATGCAATTTTCAAATGCGGTTATAAAGAGTATGTATCAAGACGATGTTTTTCTGAAATCAAACGGAGGTTAGGTATATAATGAAGAAATTTATTTTTGATTTTATCCATCGTGGGCTTATTGCTTGTGGTGGAGGTCCGGTTGCGTTAGCATTTGTTTATGTTATTTTACAACAATGTGGTGTAGTGCAAACTTTAACAGTAAACGAAGTAATTTTGGGTATTTTAACATCAGCATTGTTAGCATTTATAGCAGGTGGTATCAATGCAATTTATGGAATTGAACAACTCCCTTTAATGTTAGCAATTTTTATTCACGCAGTAATTCTGTATCTTGACTATATTGTGATTTATCTTGCAAATGATTGGTTAAAATCAGAGCTTGTGCCACTTATCATCTTCACTGTTTGTTTTATTTTGGGCTTTACGATTATTTGGGTAATAGTTTATTTTTCTACAAAGAGAGCTACAGATAGAATGAATAAAAAACTTACAGAGTACCAGAACAAAACAGAAGGAGTTATTTGCGAATAAAATAATGTAAGGTTAACCCTAAGAAATTTGCATTATTTAAATACTTAATTACAAAATTAAATACAACATCAAAAACGCTCACAGCCGATTACTTTTCCAAACAGCTGTGAGCTTTTTTAATAAATATTTATACTATCTGAATGCCACAATACAATACTGACCATTCAGCTTGTTAAGATTGTACATTAAACCGTTTGTAGCTGTTTGGGACTGATTAACAGTAATTTCACTGCCACTTATAACAGCACCGCCCATACCACCGTTTGATTTTGCCGTAAAACATTGATTTACAAGAATATTGCCTGATGAATCTGTTTCCATAGGTGCTGAATCCTTCATAAAAACAATAATAAATCTTGGTTCTATAGTTAAGGTAATTGTTTTGGTTGCTGTGCCTGTACCACCGTAGGACTGCATTACATACGGATTTTCCAGTTTGTTTTTTTCCTCGGTTGTACAGTGTTTTGCTGAATCCAGAACGTGAGTTCTGATTGCCTCGTCTATTCTTTGATTATCGTCAACAAAGTCAATTCGCTGTGGTCTGTCTGTACCAAGCCACGCATTAAGCTGTAAATAGTCTGTTTTTTCACTTGAACTCATAATAATCCTCCTTTATAAAATTATTCAAAATGCTCCAATCTATCCCATGTAAGATTAAAGCTGTCATATGTATTAAACATTGTAAGCTTCTGGTCTAAGCCGTCCCAATCTATTGTTCTATAATCAATATAAATTTCCAGATGTGCAGGAAAAAATTCCTCAATCTGCTTACTCATATATTTTTTTACAGGATATGTAAAACCACTTCCGTTTGTAATATGGATATATACTCTCTCTTTTTCATAAGCCTCGGTGATTTCTGCACTAAGTCCCAAAGAACTGAGAAAATTCAGCATACCTTTGAGTGTACAATCAGAGTAATTTATTGCAAATCTTTTTTCTATAGCAAGCCTTCTTTCTTCGGTTGTAAGCTCTGTTCGTGGGATACCCCATATTTTTTCCATCATTTCCAATCCGTAATCTTCAGCTGTTGTTATAATCACTTCTTTAAGAAGATTATCTGCCTGCTTTTTTTCTTTATCCATAAAATATCCATAGGTTGCAAGCTCCTTATGAAGCTCGGTAGTAACAGAAATGTTATACAAACCCAGCGGTTCAATTCTTCTTTTCATATTCTCATTGGTTGTAGCCAAAAGTTATGCCTCCCTAAGATACAATTCCTCCAGCACTATTTTCTGACTTGTGGTAGGAGTAAGTCCTGTAGTGCCTGAGGTTGATATTTCAAAGTCTTTTATACCCTCTGTATGAAAAAGAACATCATTTATCACTTTTTCTTCCAACGATTGTCCTACATTATAGCCTGCAAGTATTTCTTCAATTTTTGCCTGTACTTCACTCTGAACATTTTCTATGTCATATCCATCTTCAAGCGTTACCTTCACATCTATTGTACACTTCAGCAAGGTTGCAGGCTTTACGGTTACATATACATTTACCTCTCGCTGTTCTGACAGCAAGCTTTGAACCTTGGCTACTGTTTTGCTATCAAGAGTTGTACTTTTACCCGAAATATAAACATAAACAGTTCCTTTACCCGCCTTACGAGGTACAACATTAACACACTCAACACCGTTTATAGTTTTTGCAAGTGCCGAATAATATGCAATATTTGTACCATTTGTAATGAATTTAAGGCTGTTGATAATTCTGTTTCTAAGTGTTTCGTCATCTTCTGCGTCTGTTCCCTGTGTAAATGCTGTAAGATTGGTAACAGACAGATTATCGGCTGTCATTGTAACAATTACCGAAATCAGATTTGGCATTACATTGCCCTTTACACCACCTTCTACAGCTTCGGCACTGACTGTTACCGTTTTTTGACCTATATCAATATACGCATATTCTGTAGTCTGAAAGCTTATGGCTTCTTCTCCATTTGTAGATACTATAGTACCTGCCGGAATTTCTACCTTTACAGTTGATACTTCAGGCAAGGCAAAGAGTAAACTGCCCACAGCTTTTTCGGCTGTTTTTCTTTCAAGACCTCTCATCTGTGCGTGGTAGTCAAGATATTCACCCTGTGCAGTCTGCGGAAAAGCCTGTCTTTTAATCCATTCCATATAAACCTTAATGTTATATATCTCACCTGCAAACACCCTTATTCTTATGCCTACATCAGATGCTTCGTCTGCACTGTAGCCTGCTCTTGATTTAAAATTATTCATCATATTTTGAACAATTTCTTCATATGTTTCCACTATATATTCACCTCCAGTTCGGCTGTCTGATTATATGCACCTATAGTTATTTTAAGAGTTATTTCGCTGTCATTAACAACAGGAACAACCTGATTCACCTGTACCTGCGGTATTGAAATCAGAGCTTCTCTTACAAGCAAAAGTGCATTACCCTGTAAATTTTTATCATCAGCACTGAGTGTATGAAGATTATTGCCGAATGCTCTGTTATAACAAAAACTGCCTTGTTTTACTGTAAGCAAAATTCTGCAACGCTGTAAAGTTTCCTCCATACCGCTTATCGAATAGATTTTACCAGACTCATTTTTTGCAAAGTCACCGTTTTTTAGTGCTGTATCCATATTAAACCTCTCTCCCGTTTATAAGAACCCTGCCGTCATTTTTCAAAACCACTGTAGCACCACCCGATGAGTAAAGCATAATTTCACCTGCTTCCAAATCATTCTCCTTTTGCAGAACACCCAGATACACTGCGGTATTTCCCACCGGTAATACAACTGTATTTTCTCCTTTAGGTACAGCAAAAGCCACACCATAAGGTACAACAGAGGATACATTTACAAACGGAACACCACCCTTGGTATTTATTCTTCCGTTTTTACTGTCGGCAATCTCGGCAAACTCTGCCGATTGAATGCTGTTACCGTTATTCTGATTTCCCAACATATTTATTCACCCTTTTCGTTCATATTTATAGTTGTAACAACTCCGCTTTTGTCAAACACATAGCTTACAGAGTTGATTTTTAGGTTCTTGCACAAAAGCCCTTCTATGTCAACGCTTGCGTTTCCTCCCAAAGCATTATAAACAAAGCAGGGACAAACCACCTTTATAGTTTTTGACTGCTTATTTGAATTTTTTATCATTCTTGTAGCATCATATGTACAGTATCCGCTTGTAGGCGTTGCGTCCAAATATCTTACAGCCTCAATCCCTCTGTTTATTGCATTTTCATTCTCAATTTTTAAGCTGTAGCCGGTTTCATTAAGGCTGTTGCGGACATACACTGCTGAAATAACACCATATCTGCTGTTTTCAACCTCTATACTTGTACAGTAAAAACTGTTTTTATCCATAGCATTTGCACCGTTTGTAAAATGATAATTAACAGAATTAATATCACCATTAAGAATAGCTTTGCCGAATATATCAATTCGTGGTTCACACGCAAACACTCTGTATGAATATTCGCTTAAAAGCTCATATACACTTACACCCTTGCCAATATTTATAACACTTATACAAGGCTTGTTTGTAACAGTATTTATTCCTATTCCGTATGGCTTTAAATAACGCTCGTATATAACGCTGTCTGTAATATTTTGTATATTCTGCGGTTGTAGCTGATTATCCAGCAAACAGCCCGCCATACTTCTGCACGAAACCGTAAGATATTCACCCTTGCTGTTTACGGTAATCTTCTGGCTGTCTACCACACCTGTAAAAATAACTCTTTCGTCAAAAATAACTTTTACAAGCTTATAATCAGTATATTTACCACTGTATTTAAAAACTGCTGTCATACTGTCGGCAGGTGCCGACAGCAGACAGTTTATTGAAACATATGTAGGACTTGTTTTTATTTCTTCAGAACCATCAGTTTTAGTAAATTTAAAAATCAATAATTCTCACCTTATCTCCTTTATTTACATTAAGAGGACTTGAAAATTGTGGATTAAGCTCCACCAGCTTATCTATACAAATACTAAGATTTATTGAAATATCCCATAGGTCCTCATTCTCCTGTGCAATATAATACATAGGAGCAGTGCTGTTTTCTGTTATTACAGGCTCGGTTACTTCTATAAAAGTAAAAACATACTCAACATAATTATCTATGGGAGTACATTTTAATTTCAATTCATTAAGATACGCATTAAAGGGATTAACACCGCTTAGTGACAGCACACCGCTTTTACAGCTTTCGTATAATTGTTTAAGCTGTAGATATTGCTCAAAGGCATTTGCACCGTAAAAAACACCTTCACCCTTTACAACGGTTGCTTTTGTACCAATATTAAAAATAATTGGATTGGCAAAGGGTACAGCCTCCTGCGAAATATTTGCTGTGTCTGTAATCTCTATGGTTTCTGGATTGTGATGAAGTGTAAAACCCATAAATCTCATTGTGCCGTGGTTCATCGCTTTAACCTTTCCGCTTCATTCAACGGGTTTATATAACGCCTTTTATCAACCTCATAAACCTCTGTTATTCTTTCGGCATACTCCTGTGCTGTGTACAAGCTCTTTTCATACTGATTTTTGCTGTTGTCATTCATTTCTTACAACCACCCTTTCATATGCTGTTATTTCATATTCCCTAATAATCTCACTGCCTTCTATTGAAGAAGTACACTTATTTATATTACAGTCTGAATATTTAACAGTGTAATCATCTGATGTATAGCTTAAAGTAAAATTCTTTTTACCAAGTAAATCCTCCCCATTTTTAACCCTCGTTTTCAGCCTATAAATATTGCTTTCCAGTATTGTGTCAAAAGGCTTTGAGCTTCCGTACACTTTAATGTCACAGCTTGTATTAATTACCTTTTCACTCAGTAATATTACATTTACACTATCATCACCAAACAGCAATGTTGCTGAGGTACTTCCACTTTCACACACTATCTCATAATCTATATATGTACGGTAACAACGCTGAGATATAACATACTCAATATTACCTATATTACAACTGCTTTTCTGCTGTGCTGTTTCTATATTTAAAAGCACATCTGCAATTTCCTTTGCCTTTGTAAAAATATTTTCGCTTGTTACAGTAACAGGCGATAAAAGCTCAATGCTGTAAACTGTTCTGCTACTGCTTTCGGTATCCTTTACCGAATTATCAAGCTTTACATAAACAGAACCAACAAATTTATCTTTAAGAGGGCAGGTAAGATTTTTATCAGGATAGGCAAAAGAAAAATCAACATTTTCCACCTGTTCTTTTAGCTTATTTAAAATTACATTTAAAATCACTTCTGAATTACTCAAGCAATTCCTCCTTTTGGTACGGCGAAAGCAACGCACTCATATATAACGGCTTTTCGCTAAAATAAAATATTTTGTATGCTTTTAGCCAGTAATATCTGCCATAAATCCATACAACAGCATTTTCAAAATCAATTTCTTTATTTGGAATATTGAAAATAAAGTAATAATCAGAATTATCCACCTTACCGCCTGTTGTATGCTCAAGCTGTTCATAATCTTTGCCTTTATTGTTTACAGGCTGTAAAATGCCTCTTACAACGTGCTTTTTTTCACTTTTAAATTCAGTAACAATGCTGTCTGTGCCGAATTTTTCAATGTTTTTACAAATTGTTTGGTATATCATAAGCTTTTACACCTCTGAAAACAAAATTTTCATCTTTTATATACATTGCAATACTCTTTAAGCATTGTTGCAGATATTCTTTGGCAAATTCCTTGTCTGACGAGCAGTTTATTGTTATATCACCTGCCTTGAAGCTGTTTACATTGCTACCCTCAGCAATCATAGTATACTTATAGAAAGCCATAGCCGAGGCAGTGGCAGAAAGCCTGCCACTGCACACTGACAAATCAACATTATCTACAAGCATTTCATTAAGTTCTTCAACAGCATTGTTACATAACCATTGGTACTGCTCTGCTTCGTTTTGACTTAAATGTGTAAGTTCTATAAATCTTTGAAATACTTGCTGATAATTCATATCATCACACCTTCAGCACAACAGTTGCGTCTGCAAACAGCTTTGCAAAACCACTTATAACACTTACCGTAGCACGTTCAAGCTGTCTGTCAATAAGCTTGTCATAGTCAACCAACACATCTCCTGCCTGTACCATCTCCAACGCACAGGTTTTATCAAGACCAATAATTTTGTCACTGTCCAGTGTAGGAACGTGTATAAGCTTTGCACCCATTGGTGTAATCATTCTGCCCGTACCGTGAAAATCAAGTGTAGCTTGTGAATCCTGCATTTCAGGCATAGCCAAAATTTTCTCCATAAGTACAGTAGGTACAAGCAATGTGTTAAGCTCGTAAGGTGAAAGACTTGTCCACAGCTTGATAAGGTCGCTGTATGTAAGTGTACCACTTGTTTGTACATCAATAACCTCTGCACCGTTGTTGTTTCCGTCACCGTTAAGCAAAACCTCTACAGCGTCAGCAAGCTGTGTACGTGCAATATAAGCACCAATCTGCTTTAAGGTTACTGTAAACAGGTCAAGTCGCTGAAAACGCAGTGCCTCATATGTAGATACCAACATTCTGCCTCTTTTAATAAGCTGAACAAGATTTTCCTGAGTTTTGATAACTGTTTTGGGCAGTAATGCACCCTCGTTTACTACTTTAAGTTCCTTCATATCAGAATCAGGGTCAGATACAATACTTCTATAGTCCATACCTTCAATTTTTGTAACTGTAGCTGTAATATCCGGTAATGCGTCAGCATACTCCATACCAATTCGGATTGCTCGGCTTACATATTCCGGAAATAATGCAGATGAAGAAGATGTCTGAAAAAACTTTTCTACCATATCAGAGTCTGCACCACTTACCTTAATATCAAATCTTTTAAGCTGTCTGCCAAAGGCGTCCAGCTTACCCAAAGCTGTGTTTTTGTAATTTTCGCTTGGGTCAAACTCCTCAAGCACCTGACTAAAGGTTTTGCCCTTTCTGTTGTACATACTTTTGTCTATATTGATTGTTTTGTATAATTCCATAATTTCAACCTCCATAATCATTAAAGAATAAATGTAATATTTTCATCATCAACAGCAAGAACAAGATGTTCTCTGCCGTTTGTGCTTACTGTAATACCGTCTGCTGTATATGCAAGCTTGTTGTAGCCTGTTGTAATGTCACCGGACTTTTTGGCTGTTACAACACCACTCAGCATAACACCGCAGTAACCACCTCTTACATTAACAGTAACACCCACAAGTGCCGAATTATCCTCTGCACTCTTAACCACTCCGTTACCACTCAACTGTACCCACTGGTTTTCTGATGTTACTGTGCTGTCTGCCTCAAAGGTAAGAACCTTTTCGTTATATCCGTTAAAATCAATATTCATAAAATCTCCTCCTAAAATTTATATATTGTACTGGTTATTGTCATAATTTTGTATTTTACTTGTTTGTACATATAGCTGTGGTTTACAGAAATTTTCTTTTTCTGTACGCTTTTTATACATTTCAACAAAGCCTTTAAGCTCATCAATCGAAAGCTTTTTTGCAACAGTATTAAGCACCTCATTGTCGCAGTCATCAAAGCAAAGCTGACTATACTTTACATAATCCTTTTCAAGTTGATTTCGGTATACCTTGCCACATTCTGCATACTTCTCAAGATTACTCACATACTTTGCAAGCCATTCAACATTTTGACTGTTCAAAGCCTTGTAATTTCCCTTTTTAATCTCATTAACAATGCTTTCCATATTTTCCTCCCTTGTAAGATGATTGTCAGCTAAAGCAAAGCTCTTTATAACACCTGCCTTACGCTGACTTGGCACAGCTACAAAAGACCATTCGTAAGCGTCTGTAATATTGCCAAGAATATGGTAGCAAAGCTTGCCGTTATACTCGTTACCCTTGTAATGCTCACAAGGTGATGTTCTCACATCTGCACCACAAACACTACACACTATCTTTTCTGCTCTGCAACCTACACTTACTTCTTTTCTTATACCGCTTTCAATTTGCTCTATAATTTCTTCTGTAGCATTGCTTCTTGGAATATAAGCCTTTGCAACCAATCTGCAATAGTCAGCACCATACTGTGTTTTAACCTCAGGCACATTTTCCACTTCACAAACAAAAATTCTTGCTGTCTGGTTTTGTGCAGACGGGTTGTGGTCAGCTATGCCTGTTTTTCCTATAAACAGCCTGCTCATACTCTGTAAGGCTTCAACCGAAAAAGCCTCATTATCCCTGTCTACTTCATTATCACAAAGAACCACTCTAAACACATAAAGCTCATCTCTTGTATAATCTCGCCTTGTATAAGAATTTATAAGCATTAATTCTTCATTACTTATTTCGTTACAGCTTTTCATAACTGCTTTGTTATATGTAATATCCTTCAAATCATCACTCCTTGCTATTTTCCAATTTATCTGCCTGTGTGTTTATAAGCCTTGCATTTGCAAGCTCAACCTCGTCCTGCAAGTTTATGTTACTCCACACAATTTCGTGTTTTGTACTGTAACCGTTCATAGCAAGCCACGTTTTGCACACCTTGCTGATTACAGGATTTAATAAGTATCTGTAATGCTCAAGCTCACTTGTAAGAATATCTGCCTGCTGTGATGACATTCGTTCTGTACTGCTCCACGACAACCCCAGCAAAAACGGCGGTATACTCAGTTTAGAAACTATCTGTTCAAGTAAAAGTCTGCCCGGTGTCTGACAGTCTAAAATCTGATTATCAGCACCTATAACCTTAATATCAACATCACCCACAGCCACAAAGTCAGACACACCCTTGTCCTGCATTGCTTTACTCCATTCTTTGGCAATCATTTCGGCTCTCTGTTGTGTAAATACTCCGTCTGTACCGTCATTGGGCGGTTTATAGGTTACAGCAAAACGTACATTTCCTGCTCTGTCCCAATTCTGCCCTATTGCCGTAAAAATTTTTAAAAGAATATCACTCACAAACGGCAAGCCCTGCAAAATTGATGTACCACCTACCCTATTCGGCTGAGGATTTAAAGCTGTAAGCATAATTAAATTCTGATTTTTTACAGGCATTATATCGCCATTGTTTTCTCTTACACATACCTCAAGCTCAAGCGGATTATTATTTTTGCTACTTAGAAGAATATCCTCATTATCCGCATTATATATTCCGTAAATTCCGCTGAAATCTTTATATGGTATAATCTCTGCAACAGCTGTACCGTATGTAAGAAGTCTGTCAAAATATGTGCTTATAAAGCACTTAAAGCCTTGGTTGTTGCCTCCTGTTTTTACATTATCAAGAAAATCCTTTAACTCTCCTTCAACCCTTCTGCTCTCACAATTAACCTCAAATGTACCTAGCAAACGAACCAATTTGTTAATGGCAGAGTCAATAATCGGTATAGCCTCACGCAAAGACGCATATAACAAATGCTGTGAATTATTAAGCGGTATATAGCTGTTAAATGCGTTAAATGGATTATTAAAGCTATATCCCGTTACAGTTTGTGCCACCTTTAAGGGTGGCTGTTTTTCTTCCTTTCTGCCCTTTTTAAAAAATCCCACAATACACCTCCTTAAATTCTTCGTGTTGCAAAAGCAACAAAGTCTTGCTGTGGCTTTACCGCAACAGTGGTAACAAAATAACGAATATCGTCCATTGCGTGGTCGTTCTCCTTTACAGGTGCGTCAGCACCACCGGAATTCCACCTATACAAGCCAAACTCTCTCATACTGTCGCTACAGCAGTTACATATTTTTACACTGCCGTTTTTTAACACAGTAGATACTTTTCTTATTCCATCTATAACATTGTTTTTTGCCGGAGTAACCATATACTTACCGTGCCTGCGTATAGTCTGAATAAAGCTTGAGGCAGACGGGTCAACCACAACAGTATCAATCCTCTTACCCTCTGTAAGCTTTTCAAGTGCCTTGTAATGCTCCTCATCTGTTCGCTGAACACCATATTTTTTAGAGTCGTAATAACATTCATCAATTCTATACCACACACCCTGCAATAAACCCCATAACCCAAAAGAGGCAGGGTTTACAGTACCGTAGTCACAGCTTACAACATATTTTTCAAATCCTCCATTTGGCACATCGACAAACATATTGTCTTTCATAAACGGGTAAACACATCCTTCTGCACTTACCCACCTGCCAAGAATAAATCTTTCATAAAAAGCACCTGTATAAAGTGATTTATAGCGTTCCTTCATCTTAGCTGACAATGAAGGATTATCGTCCATAGTAAAATGAAGATACAAAGCATTTTTTCGCTTTCTGCCTAAAATCCATTCAACCCTGAACCAATGCTGTGGGTACTCAGGATTACAGTTAAACCAAAACTTACTTCCGTTAACAGAGCATCTTGCAATAGCCTGTTCAACAAAGGACTTTGGCATTAAAGCAACTTCGTCAAAGAATACACCGCACAATGTCATACCCTGAATCAGCGATGCTGACGACTCATCTTTACCACCAAAAAGATAGAAGCGATTTGTCTTTCCGTTAAGTGTAATTTCAAGTAAATTCTGCGACAGCTTTTCATTGCACACAAAACCCATATTTTTAAGAGTTCCCAAAACAGGTGTAACAACATTGCGTTTAAGTGAACGTATTGTCTTACCACATAAAGCAAAACTGCCACCATTAAATCTGTAAAATGCCCACGAAATAAAAGAAATACTCATACACAGCGTTTTTCCGCTTCGCACCGCACCATCACAAATTATTGCGTCATAATCACTGTTTTTACTGCCCTTGCACCACCACGTCAAAAGTTGCATTTGCTTTGGCGAAAAGCTAGTCGGTGTCATAATTTTCCACCCCATCACCATTAAAAATATTTGCACTGTTTTCCAATGCCTTGTAAAATGGCAAGCTGTTGTCGGCAGAATTTTGCTGTGCCTCACTGAGCTTTTCAAGTGCTTTTATCCTGTCAAAAAATTTAATCTCCATTGCACCGTCCTTTGGCTTTTTTATTTCAGAAATCATATACAAGTCCATACCCTCAAGAGCTTGCATATCAGGATTTTCCATATATAAAAGCTGAATACAGTCGGCAATACTGCCAAAGGCAAGTCGTTCATACCCAAGCAGTGCCATAAAACGCAAATCATTAAGACGTGTATTTCTGTACTCTGTAACCTTAGCAGAAATATCACTTCTCATAAGCAACTGCTGTCCTATCTGCTCCGGATTATTAACATAACCTGCCATAACAGCCGACAAACGCACATTACCGTTTGAAGAATAGTAGCAACAAAACCTGTCCTCTTTTTTTGTCATAAAAAACCTCCATTTTTTATATTGCAGTTACCTGTAACCGGTTATTGTTAATCAGTCCCTGCAATAAATAGCGAAAAACAAAGGGAAAATGTACTCACATATACAATGTTGTACACCTTCCCATAAAAATTTTTTTATTTTTATTATATTTTGCAAAAAAAATCCCCAACTGCCACACAGCTTTGTTGCTGTTGTGACAATCGGGGATTAAATTTAAACTCTAAAAATTATTCAGCTGTAACTACGCCCTCTGTAGATGCCTCTGTAGATGCCTCTGTAGCAGGCTCAGTTATAAACATATCACAAGGATATTTCTCAAGTGCTATATTGTTAACCTCACACGCATAGCTTTCTGCAGCCTTGTCAATATCATTTTGAAATTCTTCACTCTTCATTTTGATAAGAGTAGTATACTTCAGGTCTTCATCTGTATCAAGGTTTGTACTCTGCTCCTTAATTTTACCCTTATAAAGCAGGTAAGCTGTTGCGGTGTCACCGTCCTCACCAACAACAATATACTTTGCCTCGCCTTCTTTCATTCCTTCAAGTGCTGTTTGAATTTCTTCGCCCAAGCCTGCCTCATCAAGAATGTTTGTAGCTGTAATGGTAGGGTCAGATTCTACTGAATAATCCTCCATATACACCTTTATTTCATCTTCGTATGATGTACCTTCGTTTATAGCTGTTACATACTTCTCAAGATTTTTCTTTATAGCTGATATATCATCATCGCTTTTTGCTGTATTTGAAGTATTGCCCTCATCATCTGTTGTAGTTTCATAGAAAGGTACAGTAATATAGCTGTAGTTTGTATAGTTTTCCTCATAATATTTTTTGAGTTCATCAGTAGAAACAGCCTTTTCTCCGCCCTCCTGATAAATGCTCTTAAACAAAGCCTCAAGCTTTGCAGAGTAACTATAGCCTGCCTCAACATATGACTCTTTGCTTATGCCATATGACTCAAAAGACTCTTTTGCATATGCCCACTGAGAATCTGCACTAGCCTTGTAGCTTTTAATTTCATCGGCAGTCAGCTTTAAACCTCTGTTTTTAAATTCATTGTTGACATACAAATAACTTTTGCAAGAAATTTCTGACATTTTCTCAATATATTCTCTTGCTGTCATTTCATTGCCATCATCATCTTTTAATGTCTGGTCAAGAAAATCACCTGTACCGTCCTCAACCATACCGGAAGCGGTATAAAAGGCACTGTAGTTGTAGAAAATATACTCGCCTATAGTCATTGTTGAGGTGTCGTCCTTATATGACCAGGATAAATCCTGTGGGTAATTTCCGAATACTGTAGCCTGAGTACAACCACTCATTGCAGAGCCAATCATCAAAGCTCCCAAAGCAACAGCTACTGATTTTTTTAATATTTTCATTAGTATATCAATCCTTTCTGATATTTAACCTTAGTTATTATACACTCTTTGTAGTTTTTTGTCTATGTGTATTTTTAATATTTTCGACAATTTACAAAATGTTAAATCAGTTATTGTTCGTTTTTTCAAACAATATGCCTTATAGTCAACTCCCAACTTCTCCCTTCCAGCTTATAGTTATCAAAACTGTCCTTTTCGTTTTTTTGAAAACTGTATATTTTATAGTGGTCAATTTATGGTATTATTTCCTTATTGTTCGGACAAATATTTTTTTCACGATAAAGAGGTAAATAAAATGAGTGACAGATACAGTTTAAATAAAAATCTTGCACAAATGCTTAAAGGCGGAGTTATTATGGACGTTACAACTCCAGAGCAGGCAAAAATAGCAGAAGAAGCAGGTGCTTGTGCAGTTATGGCACTTGAGAGAATCCCTGCCGATATTCGTGCAGCAGGCGGAGTTTCAAGAATGAGCGACCCAAAAATGATTAAGGGTATTCAAGAGGCTGTTTCAATCCCTGTAATGGCAAAGTGCAGAATAGGCCATATTGCAGAGGCTCAGATTTTGCAGGCTATAGAGATTGACTATATTGACGAAAGCGAGGTTCTTTCTCCTGCCGATGACCTTTATCACGTTGATAAAACAAAGTTCGATGTTCCTTTTGTTTGCGGTGCAAGAGATTTGGGCGAGGCTTTAAGAAGAATTGCCGAAGGTGCTTCTATGATTAGAACCAAAGGTGAACCCGGTACAGGTGATGTTGTACAGGCTGTAAGACATATGAGAAAAATTAATGCTGAAATGCGTAGAGTTCAATCCTTGCGTGAAGATGAGCTTTACGAGGCAGCAAAAGAATACAGAGTACCTGTTGAATTAATTAAGTATGTTCACGAAAACGGCAAACTTCCTGTTGTAAACTTTGCCGCAGGCGGTGTAGCAACACCTGCTGACGCAGCACTTATGATGCAGTTGGGTGCTGAGGGTGTATTTGTAGGCTCAGGTATTTTCAAGTCAGGTGACCCTAAAAAGAGAGCAGCCGCTATTGTAAAGGCTGTTACAAACTATAACGACCCTAAAGTTCTTGCAGAGCTATCAGAAGATTTAGGCGAAGCTATGGTAGGCATTAATGAAAACGAAATAAAAATAATTATGGAAGAGCGTGGACAGTAATTTTTCTGCCGAGGAAATAAAATGAAAATTGGAGTTCTTGCATTACAAGGTGCTTTTGAAGAACATATAAAAATGTTCAGCCAACTTGATATACAGTGTGTTGAAATACGCCAGCTAAAAGATTTGGACAATAATTTTGACGGAATTGTTATACCGGGCGGAGAAAGTACAGTTATCTGCAAATTGTTGAATGAGCTTAATATGCGTGACAAACTGCTGGAAGTTATAAACAGCGGAGTAGCTGTGTTTGGCACTTGTGCAGGTATGATTATGATGTCGTCAGAAACAGGTGACCCCAAGGCTGTACCACTGGGCTTAATGGAGTGCAGTGCAAAGCGTAACGCATATGGCAGACAGCTTGGAAGCTTCAGCACTACTGCAAATTTTGACGGAATAGGCAAAATACCTATGGTGTTCATTCGTGCCCCATATATTACAAGTGTTTCAGAAAATGTACAAGTGCTTGCAACAGTAAACGACAGAATTATTGCTGTAAGGCAAGGCAGATTTCTGGCTACTGCTTTTCACCCTGAACTTACAGAAGATTTATCGGTGCATAAATATTTTCTGAATATGATTAACGAAAAGTAAATTCAAGCTGATTCCTTAACCTGATAATAAACCACCCATATATTTCCCGATTACAAGTAATTGAGAGTATATGGGTGGTTCTGTTGTATAATTAAAAATATTTTTTCTACTGTTGTGGTTGTTGTTTGTGTAGTTGTTGTTTATAATAAAATATAAAAGCTTTTGATAGTTGCTCAACAACTACTTTAATTTACTTTTATTTACTTTTATTTACTTTTATTTACTTTGTGTAGTTTTTCAGAAATTAACTACGGTTTTTCTAAGAAAAACTATACTGAAGCTAAAATTCACTATTCTGCAACACTTTTTGTAACGAAATGTTAACATTGAGTTTATAAATTATTAATATTTTTAAGACTACAATGTAATTATAAAGCCTTTCAACTCTTAACTAAAAAACACCATACTTCAAGAAAAACCAAAAGTATGGTGTTCACTAAAATTAAAGCCTATCTTTTCTTAAAATGACTTTTCGGCATTTTACATATTGGACAAACCCAATCGTCACTAAGCTCCTCAAACGGAATTTCACCATCATATATATGACCGCAAATATCGCATACATACTGTGGTTTGTCGCTGTTGCTCTCTGGTGTAAATGTGCCAAAAGTAGGTGCTTTTGCAGGTGCAGAGCCTTTTATTACTTTATGGTAGTAATCATATGTCATAGGCTCACCCTCGTAATTTTCGCTTGTGTCTGTAACCTCAGCAAAATAAACTGTATGGTCACCCACTTGAATTTTTTCTGTTACTTTACAAATAAGATAACAGCACATACCCTGTGTAATTACCGGCAAATCATCTGCCACTGTATATTCAACCTCTGCAAGCTTATCCTTGTCATAACCACTCGCAAAACCAAGTGCTGTAAATACTTCTCGTGGTGCAGAGGTATTCAGTACAGTTACAGAAAATCTGCCTGTTTTTTCAACCTGCTCTGCTGTATAACAACTGCTGTTAAGGCTTACTGCTATTACAGCAGGTTTTGAACTTATCTGAAAAACAGTGTTGACAATACACGCAGATTTTTTGGTTTCTCCGTTAACACCTATTGCATACATACCATATGATAAATTTCTCAGAATTGAATAATTCATAAAATCACCTCAGTTTAATTTTTTTAATATTTTCAACAGCTTATCCCCTATGATAACTATGCCACAAATTTTAAAAATTATTAATTGATATAAGCATATCAATGTGATAAAATAAGCATAATAAATTTTTAAAAAGTGGAGAGTTTGTATGAAAATACAGGAATCAGCCGAAAATTACTTAGAAACAATATTAATGCTGAAAGAACGCAACAGTGAAGTTCGTTCTGTTGATATAGTAAACGAAATGGGTTTTTCTAAGCCAAGCGTAAGCGTTGCAATGAAAAATCTGCGTGAAAACGGTTATATTACAATGGACGCAAAAGGCTTTATAGAACTTACCGAAAAAGGTTTTGAAATTGCAGACACTATGTATGAGCGTCACAAGCTGTTTTCAAAATGGCTTACAGCACTGGGCGTAAGCGAAAAAACAGCCAAAAAAGATGCTTGCAGAATTGAACACGCAATAAGTGCCGAAACCTTTGAGGCAATTAAAAAACACATTTCAAAATAAATACTATAGATATTAGTATATTACTTTTAAATAATAATTAGTTAACTGAATATGAATTTTTATAAATATTGTTTATTTTCACAAAATTCAGTATAAACTTTTATACATCTGTTTATTACGGAGGCATTTTATGAATTTTTCAGCTATTTATCATACTTCTACCGACAACTTCTGTTATCCTCTAAACGAAGATGAGCTTGTCATAAAAATTCAGACAGGGTACGATATTGACAAAGTTGAACTTATGTACGGCGACCCTTTTTCAAGCGGTATTTTTGGTGGTAATGATATATGGAGTGGTTCGTTACTGGAAATGACAGACATAAAATATCTTCAGAATCATAAAATCTGGCAGGCTGTTGTAAAACCACCATTCAAGCGTTGCCGTTATTATTTTATACTTCACAGCAAAAACGAAACCTTCTATATGCTTGAGGACTCATTTAAAAGTCCCGAAGAATTTAAAGCATATAAAGGCAGACGACAGGACTTCTTCTTCCCGTGGATGAACAGCTCTGATATAATAAAGCCTGCAAAATGGGTTAACAATACAGTATGGTATCAGATTTTTCCGGACAGATTTTGCAACAGTGGCACACCAAGACACCGCAATTATGACAAATGGGCATCGCCCGATAAAAAAATGGGTTTTCTTGACTGTTATGGCGGTGATATAAAGGGTATAACAAGCAAGCTGGATTATCTTGAGGATTTAGGCATAACAGGCTTGTATTTTACACCACTTAATGACAGTAACTCAAACCATAAATACAACACAAGAGATTATAAAAAAATTGACCCAAACTTTGGCACAGACGAAGATGTAAAGCAAATGGTTAAAGAGGCTCACAAGCGTGGTATGAGGGTTATGCTTGACGGTGTATTTAACCACAGTGGTGACGATTTTATGCAGTGGCAGGACGTTCTTAAAAACGGAGAAAGCTCACCATATTTCAACTGGTTTATGATTAATAAAATGCCGAAAAAAGTAAGTCATTTTACATCAAATGCCAGAAAAGGAAACTACTATACCTTCGGATTTTTTGACGGTATGCCCAAGCTAAATACCAATAATCAGGAGGTTATAGACTATTTTATTGATGTTTGCACACACTGGGTAAAAAACTTTGACATTGACGCAATACGTCTTGATGTAGCCAGCGAAGTTTCGCATAATTTCAACAAGCAACTACGAAAGGCTATGTTTAACTTAAAACCGGATTTTTACATCTGCGGAGAAATATGGCACAGTTCAATACCTTGGCTTCGTGGTGATGAATATGACGCTGTAATGAATTATTCATTACAAGAAAGTATAGACAGCTTTTGGGCAAACCCAAAAACAACTGCACTTGATTTTGAACACGAAGTAAATTGGTGCTATAACCTTTACCCAAAGCAAACAAATAATGTTTTGTTCAATCTGCTTGACTCTCACGATACAATGAGGCTTATAACACGCAGTAACGGTAACAAAGATGTATTCTACCAGAAGCTATGCACACTGTTTACTATGAACGGCACAACCTGCATTTATTATGGTACAGAAATAATACTTGAAGGTGGCTTTGACCCTGATTGCAGACGTTGTATGCCTTGGAATGAAATTGAAAGCGGTAAATATAACGAATATATTGCAACTATAAAAGAAATTATTTCTTTTCGCAAACAATATGCAGAACTCAGAAACGGAGAAATAAGATTTTTACATAGTAATAACAACCGTATAATTACATACGAAAAATACAGTGAAGGCAGAACAATAAGAGTTATACTCAACTGCTCCGACAAAGATATTCCAATAGAAAGCGAATATAACAGTGTAATTTTCTCACGCAAATTTAAAAACAATGTACTGCAAAAAGACGGTGTAGCAATTTTACTAATGTAACACCACAATAATTGTATACTATACAGGGTAGATTTTACATTCTGCCCTGTTTATTATTTTGTATTTGTATAGCTTTAACGAATTGACAAAAAAATAACAAATATACTGGATTTTTATATTTGTTTGTAGTACAATATAGTCAAGATAATAAATCTATTAATCACTAAGAAAATATTTTGTCATAATATAAATCCACAAAAAGGTGGGCAACGGTACATTAGCTTGTACCATTGCCCACCTTGCTTTTAATAAAAAATAAAATTACATATTTAATAAATTGGAATTTATTTTATTGTCATTTCAAGCTCAAATTAATATAATTCCTAACTCTCTTTATAATTGCCAAGGAACGAAAATTCGGGCATTTCTTCTGACAAAGCACACAGCATATTCATTACCTTTTCACTGTGTACACTTCCTTGAAAATCCAAATAAAACAGATATTCAAATGAAGCACCGTCCATAGGACGTGACTCAATTTTTGTAAGGTTCATACCATTTGAACTGAAACGTCCAAGTACATTGTAAAGCGAGCCTTTAATGTGCGGAAGTGAAAAACATAGGCTGATTTTATCAGCGTCAGATGGAATTATAAGCTCTTTAGAAATAACAATAAAGCGTGTGCTGTTGTCTTTTTCATTCTGACACTTCTCAACAAGCACCTTTAGTCCATATTCCTCAGACGCTTTTTTGGTGCATATTGCACCACAGTTAAGGCGTTTCTCCTTTGCAATATCCTGTGCGGCAATAGCTGTATTTGGTGATGGAACAGTTGTATAATTGTTTTTATCAATAAAATCCGTACACTGTGCCAAAGCCTGTGGGTGCGACCACACCTGTTCAATGTCGCTTAACTCACTTTGCTTTAAAGAACATAAGCAATGGTCTATAGGCAAATCTAAAGCCTTTACTATGTAGAAACGGTATTTAAGAATTAAATCATATACATCTGCAACCGAACCTGCCGAAGAATTTTCTACAGGCAACACACCATATGTAGCCTCACCATTGTTAACAGCCTCAAACACCTGTGCAAAGCTTTTGTAGAATACAGGCTCACACTCAGGAAAAAGTCTTGTGGTAGCCTCGTGAGAATTTGCACCCTTTATACCCTGCAATGCAATTTTTACGGTTTTGTCCTTATTTATAAAGCTTTTTGCATTATTTATCAGATTACGTATTTCTTTACCTGAGCCGATTATGTCGTGCTGTAAACCACGGCTTAGTTCTAAAATATTAGAGAACAATAGCTGTGCGGCATAACCAAATTCTCCGCCCTGCTTCTCTACCTTATCCAGAATTTCCTGCTCACGCTTTAAATTCATTATGGGTGTATTTGTTTCTTTTTTATATTCAGCAACAGCTATACTGCACTGCATACGCTTTTTAAAAAGCTCTATAAGCTGTGCGTCTATACTGTCAATCTCTTTTCTTATTTCTCCCAAATCCATTTCTTTGTCCTCCTTACAGCAAGTTAAGCAATGCTATAGCCAACGCAGACTCTATTACAACTGTGGCACGAGGCACAATGCAAGGGTCGTGTCTGCCTTTTATTACCAATTCTGTGTTTTCCTTTGTTGTCAAATCTACAGTCTTTTGTGGCTTAGAAATTGATGGTGTTGGCTTTATAGCTGTGCGGAACAATACAGGCATACCGTTTGTAATTCCACCTGTAATACCGCCGTTATTATTTGTAAGTGTTATTACATTGCCGTTTTCGTCATAGGCATACTGGTCGTTAGACTGACTTCCAAGCATTTCTGTAATGGCAAAGCCGGCACCAAACTCAATACCCTTAACCGCAGGTACACCAAAAACTATTGACGAAATAAGGTTTTCTACACCGCCAAACATAGGACTTCCCAAACCGGCAGGCACACCTGTAGCAACACATTCTATAACACCACCTGTGCTGTCCTGCTGTAGTCTTGCATTTTCTACATAGTCACGCATATCGCTTTCAATTTCGCTGTTAATTACAGGGAAGCTCAGTTTATTAAGCTTAAAAATAAGCTCATCTTCAACCTTAACCGGATTAAATGGTGTGTCGCAAACCTTGCCTATTGAATAAATATGTGACGCTATTTTAATTCCACGTCTTTCAAGAATTTGTCTGCACACCGAGCCTGCAAAAACTATTGGTGCAGTAAGTCTGCCCGAAAAATGACCGCCACCACGAATATCATTAAAACCATTATAGCGAATAAATCCGGTATAATCACCGTGACCCGGACGAGGTGATGTAAGCAAATTGCCATAATCTCCTGAACGTGTATTGGTATTCTCTATAACTGCACACAACGGTGTGCCTGTTGTGGTATCGTTGAGCATACCGCTCATAATCTGCGGAAAGTCCTTTTCAAGTCTTGGTGTAGCTGTTTTATCTTTACCGGGAGCACGTCTTCCCATATACATAAGTAACTCATCAATATCAATTTTTTCTCCGGCAGGCAGATTATCAACAACTACTCCTATACCCTTTCCGTGACTTTCTCCGAATATAGAAATTTTCACTTTACTGCCCCAATAAGATGACATTGCAGTGCCTCCTTTTATATTTCTTCAACCTTACCCATAATTTTCTTATAATCCTCAAAAAAAGCAGGGTACGATTTGTTTATACTCTCTTTGTCGGTTATCTCTATAGGCAATGACGATTTTTCTACAGCCATTGACATAGACATAACAATTCTGTGGTCATTATAACCCTCAACCTGTCCTCCTGTAGCCTGTTTAATTCCGTTTATAATAAGACCGTCAGGCTTTTCAGTTACATCACAGCCTATTTTATTAAGACAGGTACAAATTGCGTTGAGCCTGTCGCTCTCTTTAATTCTTAATCTTTCTGCACCGTAAATATTGGTTGTACCCTCTGCAAAAGAGGCTGTAACAGCTAATATAGGCACCAAATCAGGAATTTGTGTGGCATCTATATCAATACCCTTTAATTCCTTTGAACGCACATTAATTTCATTATCGCCTACAATAATCTCAGCACCAAATTTACGGAATATCTCCATACATTCTCTGTCGCCCTGTATAGAGTCTGTACGCAAGCCTTTTAGTGTAACATCACCGCCCAAAGCACCTGATGCCATAAAGAAAGCAGCCTGTGACCAATCGCCCTCACAAGTATAATTACAGGGCTTATAATGCTGATTACCCTTTATGAAGTAACCGTCATCGGTAGTTTCAACAGCCACACCAAACTCTTTCATTGTGCGAATTGTCATATTAATATAGCCAACCGATTGTAACGGAGATGCAAGGGTTATTTTACAATCTTCACCCGTAAGCGGAAGTGCAAGCAACAAGCCTGTTATAAATTGTGAACTTACATTGCCCGGCACAACAAATTCGCCTGCTTGTAAAGTACCACTTATTTTTAGTGGAAGTCCTCCCTCTGTTTCGCACTTAATACCTGCTTTTGGTAAACAGTCAAGGTAAATGCCGATTGGTCTTTCCGGCAGTCTGCCCTTTCCTATAAAAGTTGTGTTAACTCCGCCAACTCCCGCTACAGGTATAAAAAAGCGTAAAGTAGAACCCGACTCTCTGCAATCAAGCACAGCCTCTTTATTTTCAAACAGCTTTGT
Source organism: Acutalibacteraceae bacterium (assembly GCA_036306965.1). Lineage (GTDB taxonomy): Bacteria > Bacillota > Clostridia > Oscillospirales > Acutalibacteraceae > CAG-964. The sequence continues at coordinate 24,104 of JAXJYN010000037.1, read as the reverse complement.
GCCGTCTACATAGGCAGTGCTACCCTCAACGGTTATTTCTGCACCCAACGCTCTGGCACAATCTATTGTAGCTGAAATATCCTGTGACAAATCCACAGGCGAAATAACACTTTTACCTTTTGAAAGTGACGCACATAATATAGCACGATGAACATCACTTTTAGATGGTGGCAATGTTACTTCTCCACTAAAAACAGCAGGCATTACTCTTACACTGCTCATCACTTTTCCTCCTTTTGCTTGTGTTGTTACAACCAGCTTATTTTAATCAAACATTCCCAATAAATTCAAGCATTTTTTCTTTCTCTACAGGATAAATATGACTTTCTCCTATTTTATCAAGCACAATAAGAGAAATTGCTGTGGTTGTGCTTTTTTTATCAGAGAATGTGCTTTTTACAACACTCTCAATATCCGTGCTGTCGCTTACAGGCAAATTGTACTTTTGGCAAAGTGCAGAAATTTTATCTGCTGTACCCTTTTCTGTAATACCTGCATTTTCGCTTGCTCTTGTAATCATAACCATACCAACAGCTACAGCCTGACCGTGAGAAATACCTTCAAAATTATGCTCTTTCTCTATTGCGTGACCAAGTGTATGACCAAAATTAAGCAAAGCACGTTCTCCGTGGTCACGTTCATCTCTTTCAACAACATCTCTCTTTATTTTAACGCACTCGTATATAATATCTTCAATAATATCTTCTGCGTTTTTGTCCTTAAGAGTTTTAAAAAGCTCTGCACTCTTTATACAGCCGTACTTTACAACCTCTCCCATACCATCTGCAAAGAAATGTTTTGTAAGTGTACTTAATGTATTTGGGTCTATTAGAACAATATTTGGTTGCCAAAAAGCACCTACCAAATTCTTACCCTGCGGAATATCCACACCTGTTTTGCCTCCAACAGACGAATCCACCTGAGAAAGCAAAGAGGTGGGAATCTGAACAAAGTCAATACCACGCAGGTATGTAGCTGCCGCAAAGCCTGACATATCTCCTGTAACTCCACCACCCAGTGCTACAATAATATCACTGCGTGTTAAGCCATTATTTGCTAATTCATTATATATATTGCAAATAGTTTCAAGCTTTTTGCTCTGTTCACCAGCCTGAAAAACAAATGAAAAAACTTCAAAGCCTGCATTTTTAAGCGAATTTATTACCTTTTCTCCATAGATAGGAAAAACATTGGTATCAGATATAATCATAGCTTTTTTAGCCTTTGAAACCTTGCGGATATGCTCACCGCAATTTTCAATAATTCCACGCTCTATTAAAATATCATATGGTCTGCCTGTAGCAACGTGTATTGTTTTCATTCCTGTAGCTCCTCCTTAACATTTCTGCCTGCCTGTAGCTGTTCGTACAGGCTTTTGCTGTCACCGCTTGCAATGCTATTTCTCAACCTAGAAAGATTATCTATAAGAGTATCAAGCTCTGCTGTAAGAGGTTCTTTATTTTCTAAAAATAATTCTGTCCATAGTTCAGCATTTATCTTTGCAACTCTTGAAACATCTCTGTAACTGCCTGCCGAAAACCCTTTATGATTTTTACACAGCGGACTAAGCACATAGGCACAAGCCAGTGCGTGAGGTACCTGAGAAGTAAAAGCTATCATTCTGTCGTGAACCTGCGGTGTAACTGTGGGAGTTTGTCCAAAGCCTATAGAACGTGCAAAGTCTATTACAAAGTCAACAGCAGTCTGCGGTGCTTTGCAAGGCACTATAATACAAGACGCATTTTTAAACAAATCAGCGTCAGACGCTGAAAAGCCATTAACCTCCTTGCCTGCCATTGGGTGTGTACCCACAAACGTAAAACCATATTTTTCCGAGAGTGCTGTCATCTGTGGACAAATTTCGTTTTTAATTCCACAGGTATCTGTAACAATACAAGACTTATTTATATACTCTCCGTTTTTATTTATAAATTCAACTGCTGCCTTAGGATATGTTCCCAAAATAAGCATATCAGCAGTTTTTAAGTCCTCAACTGTACCAACCCTGTCTATAGCACCGCACTCCAGTGCAAGCTGTAACGGCTTTTCACTGCGGTTAATGCCTATAACCGTGTGGCTTGTGTATTTTTTTATTGCCTTGGCATATGAACCGCCTATTATACCAAGACCCGATATAACAATGTTCATAGTTAAACTCCCGAGATTATTAGCCTTCTATATCATTCAAAGCTGATTTTAACGCAAATAACTTTTTGGCAATGCCGTCAAACTGCTGTGGTGTAAGTGACTGAGCACCGTCAGAAAGTGCGTGGGCAGGGTCGTTATGCACCTCAATAATAAGTCCGTCTGCACCTGCTGCCACTGCTGCCATTGACAGCGACTCTACCATCCACGACTTTCCTGCTGCGTGGCTAGGGTCAATAATAACAGGCAAATGAGAAAGCTTTTTAAGTGCAGGAATAGCAGAAATATCAAGTGTATTTCTTGTGTAGGTTTCATAAGTACGAATACCACGCTCACAGAACATTACTCTTTCGTTACCACCTGCCATAATGTACTCTGCACTCATCAGCAGTTCCTCAATAGTGCAGGCAAGACCACGCTTTAAAAGAATAGGCTTGTCAATCTTACCCAACTCCTTCAAAAGCTCAAAGTTCTGCATATTTCTTGCACCAACCTGAATAATATCAACATTTTCAAACAAAGGCAAATGCTCAGCAGCCATAATCTCTGTTACTATTGGAAGTCCTATTTTAGCCTTAGCCTCCTCCATATATTTTAGTCCTTCACCCTTTAAGCCTTGGAATGAATATGGAGAAGTTCTTGGCTTAAATGCACCGCCACGCAAAATATTTGCACCACTGTTTTTAACACTCTGTGCAATATTGCAAATTTGTTCTTCGCCCTCAATAGAACAAGGGCCTGCCATAATTGACAAAGAACCGTCACCTATTTTTGTGCCGTTGTCAAGAGTTATAACGCTGTTTTCCGGATGGAATTTACGGTTAGCCTTTTTATAAGGCTCCTGTACACGCTGTACATTTGCAACCAAATCCTGAGCATTGATTGTATCAATATCAATAGATGTTGTATCACCAATCAAGCCAAGTACAGAGCTTTGTACACCCTCCCACAAATTAACCTTTACATTATAATTCTTTGAAAGCTGGCTGGCAAAATTATCTGCCTGCTGTTTTGTTGTACCTTTTTTTAAAACTATAATCATTATTAAAACCTCCTAATTCTGTAACTAATTTACTCAAAAAACGATTGTAAAAACAAAATAACGGAGCTTATAGAGTAAGCTCCGTTAAACAAACCAAAAATAAATTTCAGTGTACTGGGTTACTCGCCAATTAATTATGTTTTGCAAGCAAAATAAACCTCAACAGAATAACTGCCGAAGTAACCAAAAAATGTATAATTTTTTGATTTTTGCTGTGCCATAATAATCACCAAAACCCAATAAATTCTATTAAGTTGATTATATATCCGTTACTTCTGTTTGTCAATAGATTTCGCCCACATTTTTGCAGTGCTTTAAATTAATAAAGTATCAATTTGAATTTAAATTTTAAATCCAATACGTTATCAGCTATATTACTTAATTACAAGCTCCCTAATAATCTCTGCTGCCAACGCAGGTGACTTATTTGCATTAACTACATAATCTGCAACCTTAGTATAAAGAGGCAACCTTTGGTTATACATTTCCTCCATAACCTTATCCTTGTCTGGTCTTTGCAAAAGTGGACGCTTTTTATCATTACGCAAACGTTGCTTTATTGTATTTAGCGGAACATTCAAAAGAACAACTGTACCACTCTTTTTCAAAGCCTCAACATTTCTTTCAAAAAGCAATGTACCACCACCTGCTGAAATAACACAGTTCTGTTTTTCGGCAAGCTCCTTAGTAGCATTATGTTCCAAATCTCTGAAATAATCCTCGCCATACTTTGCAAAAATCTCGCTTATGGTGGTATTCTGTTGTTGCTCTATGTACTGGTCAATATCAATATATTCCATACCGGAAAGCTTTGCAAGCTGTTTGCCAACAGTAGTTTTTCCACAACCCATAAAACCACAAAGCACTATATTACTTCTTTTCAAATTAATCACCAATCTGTATTTTTATTATTACTTAATACAAATCTCTTAAAGATTTATACTTCATTCAAAATCAAAACTTTTTTTGTAGCTCCTCAGAAGCGTCAATACAAAGCTGTTCAATATCCTTAACATCATATGTTGAACCGTCCCAAATCTGATGTGCCACAACAGCCTGCCATACAAGCATAGACATACCGCCTATTGCCTTTTTGCCCATTGACTTAGCAGTTTTTATCAGCTTTGTTTCAAGCGGATTGTATACAGCATCAAATACAGCATTGCAATTTTCAATAATATTCTCACCTACGGGCATAACATCAATATTTGGATACATTCCCACAGGAGTAGCATTTACAAGCAGGTCAATTTTTTTGCCGTACTTGTCAAGTCTGTCTATATAACAGGTTGAAATACTTGGGTGAATTGTCTTTTCCATAATCTCACAAACCAAAGACGCAACCATATGTATATCCTCACGTCTTACGGCAATAGTAATATCAGCACCTGCCTTGGCTGCCTCAAAAGCCATTGTTCTTGCCACGCCACCTGTACCTATTATAACCACACTGCCGTCAATAGCCACTCCGTTAGCCTTTAAAGCCTGCAAAAATCCATCAGGGTCTGTTGTGTAGCCTTTACCGTTTGCGTCTACAGTGTTTACACTGCCGTACATTTCAGCCTTTTTATCAAGTGCTGACAAGCTTGGAATAATAGCCGACTTATGTGGTATTGTAATATTAAAGCCGTCAAGCTTAGAAAGCTTTTCGGTATATTCCTCGGCAAGCTTTTCCGGTGCAACATCTATAACAGAATATTCTGCCTCAATACCTGAAAGTTCAAAAAGTCTTTTGTGAATAAAAGGTGACATTGTATGACCTATTGGATGACCTATAACTGCATATTCTTTTTTTGACATAGGAAAAACCTCAATTCGTATTATTTTAGTACAAGATAATCAAATCTGGAAAAATATTTAAAAAATTTTAAAAATCATATTGACAAAGTTGCTTTTTAACAATAATATAATTCTGTACTTAAATTAACCTGCGTTGCAAGTAAAAGCACATTGGTAACATTGTACCAAAAAATATTGGTTTTGTCTACCACATACTTACAATGCAGACATTAAATATAACAGGAGGAATTAATTATGGTACTAGAAAAGGTAAAGGCTATCCTTGCTGACCAGTTTGATGCTGAGGAGGATTCAATCACAACTGAAACAACAATTCAGGACGATTTGGGTGCAGATTCTCTTGACGTAGTAGACCTACTAATGACAATCGAGGACGAGTTTGAGGTTGAAGTACCTGATACAGAGATTGAAAACCTAAAGACAGTTGGCGACCTTGTAAAGTATATCGAGGAAAACAAGTAATTATTATTACTAAAAACATTTTTGCCACACCGAATTTTATCGGTGTGGCTTTTGTTTTGTTACAACCTATTAATTTAAATTCAACACCATACATTCATCACGCCTAACAAAACCTAAATAAAATTAACTTATTTTATAAAAATAAACATAATAACTATCAATCTGAGTTTTTATAAGATAATCAGGAATGTACAAAAATGTATCTGTCGAGCCGTCCTCATATGTAACCAGCATATTATACTGGCTAAGAGTGAATGTACCGTTTGTTCTACCACCTTTTATAGCTGCACCCATACTTATGGTAAAACTTCCACCTTCTTCAATTTCAAGAAAACCGCCATATTTTGAGTAAGCTGAACCAAAAGCCTCTGTAAAGCCAAGTTCCTTGCCGTCTGAAACATTAGTAACTACCAACGGGTTCCACGAACCTGCAAGGCTGTCAACAGTTATATCGTTAACTGTTTTGGCGTTTTCGCTTTCTGTGCTAACCTCATATGGTGCTACTGTAGGATTTGTTACAGTTTCGTCAACAAACTCATATTCATCGTGTGCTGTATCATCTACTATAATTTCACCATTCTCGTCCGATTCTGTAGCCACAGTATCTCCTGCACCGGCTGTAGAAGAATTTTCAGACGCTGTTGTAACAGCTGTATCTGCACTGCCATTCTCTGTTCCTGAATTTTCGGTTACACTTGAATTTATACCAATATTCTGTGTATTCGGTACATCTTCACCACAACCTGCCAGAACAGCCGTTGCCAATATTGCACAACCAATAATTATTGTCATCATCTTTTTACACATATTAATTCATCCTCTCTTTAGGTTAAATCCTTTCATCTTTAATACACATAAATGCACACAATGTACCACGATGACCATTTGTCGCTCTGTGTGACCACAGTAAATCACTGTTGCACTTTGTGCATACATCACTTACAGTAATATTATCTGTTGGAACACCGCAAGAAAGAATTATCTGCTTATTTGTTTCAAGCAAATCTGCCATATATTTGCCGTTGCCCTTGTTTGTCATTATCTTGTCAATATCAAGGCTACCTGCCATAACAAACTGATTATAACAGCCTTCGTCAATCTCGTAACAGCATTTTGAAATTGCAGGCCCTATACAGCATATAATATCTTCAGGCTTTGAACCATAATCATTTACCATAACCTCTATAACATTTTGGCATATTTTCCCTACTGTGCCACGCCAACCTGCGTGAGCAAGTGCAATAACCTTTTTAGCCTTATCAACAAAGAATACAGGTGTGCAGTCAGCATAATAAGTTACAAGGGTTACATTTGGTTCATTAGTAACAAGAGCGTCCACACTTTGAATATCTCTGGGCTTTGTTATACCCACACCGTAATTTTCACTTGTAACCTTACGCACAAAGGTGTTGTGGTCTTGTGCTGAAGCAACCAGTGTATTAAAATCAAAGCCTGTTGCTTTACAGAAAATTTTATAATTTTCAATTACATCATCAGGGTTATCACCACGGTTAAGTGCAAAATTCATAGAGTCAAACTCTCCTTTGCTTGTACCTCCCAACTTTGTAGAAAATGCGTGACGAATAAACGGAATTTCTTCAAGCGTTTTATAAGTTAAATATGGCACATCATTATTGACATTAAGCAACATTTTTTCGCTTTTAAACTCAGGTAATTCCATAACATTCCTCCCTCTTTATCTTTCTACTTTACATTATATTACTTGAGGTGTTATAATACAAGTGAACATTTAGTTACATTTATAACAATTGTATTTCAAAACAATTAAAATTTATTTAACATATTAAAGCCGAGGTAAGGAAATGAAACTTTTTGGAACAAGTCTTTTTGGAAATAACATAGAGGTTAGCTGTGAATACTGCCACAACGGGCAGAAATTCAACGAAATAATCATATGCAAAGCAAATAAAGAAATAGTCAATGGTCATTGCAGTAAATTCAGATACAACCCGCTTATGCGTGTACCCAAAACAGCTCCTACACTGCCCCAGTACGACCCTAAAGATTTTGAATTGTAATATTTATTATCCAAAACAAAAACGGACAAGCAACTATTTAAAAATATAGGTTGCCTGTCCGTTTCCTTTTTAATTTTTAAAATTCAAAATATGGCAAGGTACGTTTAAGTTTTTTAATCCCTCTTGAAATGTGCCTGCTCACCACAGAAGGAGTAATCCCCATATCCTTTGCTATATCAACCATTTTTCTGTTGTTGATATAATATTCAGTAATGCAGTAGCTTTGCTTTGGGGTAAGCTCCACTTTAAAAGCCTTGTACAAATGTTTTTTCATTTTTTGAATTTTGTCGTTGTTGTCATTGTTTGACTGACAATAATGGTTGTACACCATAACCTCAGACAAGCTTTCAAGCTTAGAATTTTCAGTTGCATACATTTTCATAGGCGAATACCCTCCTCTGCTCTATTTCTTAACATTCTGGCTGTATGCTTACTTTCCAGATACATTGTATATAACGTATTAATTCTTTTATTCAGTTCTTCAACCATATACATTGCCGTACAGTTTTTCTTTTCTTCTCTTAATCCTTTTATGTATTCGTTAAGATGTTTTGCTTGCTGTTCATATTCTTCTGCCCATTGTGTGTAGTTCATTTTTTTCCTCCTGTATTAGGGGCTGTTTGAAAAATCAAAAGCACTGTCTATTTTGCCCCGAAAGCAGTGCCTTCAGCGTTGAAAATCCTCAAAATACGACATTATTTCTGTGGTTTTCGCCTTGAAATCACTCGCTTTGAAACAAAAATCCAGCACTCTTTCTTTTTTCAAACAAGCCCTGGTTTTCACTATCTTTTTTAAAGAACAAACACCTAACACTAAACACTTGTTTAAACATTTGTTCTTTATATATTATTGTAATGGAAAAGTGAACCGAAGTCAACAGGTTTTTGAACATTTGTTTCTAAAAATATGCAACTGTGTCGTTTATTGTACACTAAATAACCTTTTTTTCTCTAAATCAAAACAGGCAACAGCTTATTTGCCGTTGCCTGTTTTTGCTTTTCTTATTTTTAGGTTACTGCAACTATTGACATAAAACCAAAATAAATTGCCTGTAGCCTTTTTGTAAGTATTAAATTAACTGTAATTTTTATACAAAATTACTCTTCAATCTTTTTTCTTGTAATAACAACTGCACCACCTGCTGCAAGCAATGTCATCATCAACAATGTTGTAGCTGTAGGGTCACCTGTAGCTACCTTACCGGTTGCTGTTTCTGTAGCAGTTGTAGTTGTTGTAGTTGTTTTTGTAACAGTTGTAGCTGCTTGTGTAGACTTCACTGTTGTAGCTACCTGTGTAGCCTTTGGCAGTGTAGCAACAGTTGTAGTTGTAGTAGCCTGTGTAGGTGCTACTGAAGAAGCTTCTGTAGGATTTGTTGAAGAAGTAGAATCTGTAGGGTTTGTAGCCTCAGTAGATTCTGTTGCAGGCTCTGTTGCAGGTTCTTCTACATATTTTTCAACAAGGATTGTCTTATGAGCACCACTGTTAAATGTAACTGAACCGTTTGCTACAACAGCCTCTGTACCATCATATGCGTTAACAACCTTAGTACCGTCTTCAAAAATTGAGCTTACATCAACTGTAACATCTGTATCTGCTGTAGAAGCAATTACAGCTGCAATAGCATCCTGAACACCGTCTTTATCATATGTTCTTGTGAATGCAACGCCGTTTTCGTCACTGCTTGTAATTGTAGCATTTGCACCTGCACCAACTGCAACGTGGTTATTTCTGAACTGACCAACCTTCTGCCAGTGTGCAAGCAACTCTGTATCTGTGTCACTCCAGTTCATAAAGCTTCTCAAAGCGTGGTCTTCAAGACCAATTCTTGTAGAACCAACCTTTACCGCAGATAGCTTTTGTCTGTTTGTTTCGTCACCATAGTAAATCTGGATAGCACCAGGCATTAGCTGGAATGCTGTACCCTGATAGTACATATCTTTATTTGAACCATAGTTAGCCATTGTATCATCGTGTGATGATATGTATGTCATAACATTGAAGTTGCTGTTTGTGTTGATTGTATCAGCATATGTCTGGTATGTTTCAGCAATATTCTCAAGCTTTGGTACACCGCCACCGTTTTCAAAGTTAATCATTGAATCAAAACCGCCGGTTGTATAGTAATCACTTGAAGGGTCAAGAGCCATACCATAGTTTTCACCTGTCATCCAGAAGTCGCTGTCATCAAGAACCTTATCAGGATTTTCAGCTTTCCACTCGTTCAATGCCTTTTCACATTCAGTTTTCAAAGCACCCCATGACTCTTTTTCAACGTGCTTTGCAGTATCACAACGGAAGCCATCAATACCAAACTCGCTAACCCACGCAGACAACCAGCAAATTTGATAATATCTTGGTGTCTTTGGATAACCTGTTGCCTCAAACCAAGCGTTTGTATATGCAACCTTCTGCTCATAAACACCTTCTTGTGTCCACTTTGTCTTTAGAATCTCAGGAATATCAACTTCTGTTGTAGACTCTGTCTTGAAGTCAGGCAGATAGTTTACACCTGTTAACAGGTCACTGTTATCACCTGCTGTATAGCCTGCAATACCTGCTCTTATCCAGTCAGAACCCCACCATTTAGACCACTTATCTGCATTTGTATTATAGCTGATTACGCTGTCAAAAGCAGAGTTGCTGATTCCTGACCAGTTATAATATACATCTGCCCAGTTATTTTTTAATGAACCAAATCCATACTCGTTCATATCATACATTGTCGCATAGCCCGGATGATTCATAACAACATCCATTACAATACGAATACCATGCTCATGGGCAGTGTCAACCATCTCTCTAAATTCTTCAACTGTACCATAGTTAGCATCTGTATTTGTGTAATCCAACAAATAGTATCCGTGATAAGCATAGTGTGGATAACCTGTACTGCTGTTACCGCCTACAACATAACCATGAGCCTGCTCATAAGGAGCTGTAACCCAAAGTGCGTTAACACCAAGATTATCAAAATAACCTTCATTAATTTTCTGAGTGATACCCTTAAAGTCACCACCCTGGAACATAGCTGCATCAGTTACCATATCTGTTGCAACTGTACCATCTTGATTAAGACCACGGTTATATGAATGGTCATTGCTTGTATCGCCATTGTTAAATCTGTCTGTCAGCAAAAAGTAAACAGAGGCATTATCCCAAGAAAAGCTTGACGCTGTTTTGGTTGTAGTGCTTGTACTGTCAGCAGAAACAGAAAAAGCTGTTGATGATGCCGCAACGGAAGCAACCATTGCCATTGACAAAACAACAGATAAAGTTTTTTTACCTAGCTTCATTATAATATCTCCTTTATAACATATTCTGTTTAAAATTATAACCGTTATAATTTTATCATAAAATTAATAATTTTTAAACAAATTATTCTTAAAAAATATACACAAAATCCCTTACTTGTTTTTGGTTATAATGTTTATTTGAAATACATATTTAGAACAGTAAGCCTAATTTTGTTAATTTTCAAAATCATCATAAAACAGTTTACAGTCCTACAATATTACCCTTACCTTATACTTACTTATAGTAAAATTTTTTTATTTTCAAAAGAAAAAACAAAACGAGCAACCAAAGGCTACTCGTTTTGCTAAAATTTAAACAACTATTTTTTGTGTAGTTCTGAAGTAAATAAGGTTTTTATTGCTTGTTGCACTTTCGTCGATTGTAAGTGCAGTTATACCGGAAGCAGACGTTATATTATTCAATATCGTACCGGATATAATAGAATACTCTCCCTCATTAATTGACGCAGAATCAGCCGCATTGTTAATCATTTCTTTATTAGTAGGTGAAATCATTGTATAATCAAGAATATAGCTACCATTTGCGGTTGCATGATTAGTAGCTGTCAAACCTCTTAAAGAGAAATTAACCTGCTTAATATTCTCCACTGTAAATATTGGTACAAATTTATTTCCTGTTGCAGACTCTGTATATTTCGACAAAGTATAAGAAAAAGTACCAGAACGATACATTATGTAATCATTATAATTATCAGTAGAGTCATTTTCAGCATCTTGCAATGCCTGACTGGTATCTGGATTAGTATTTCTTGTATAAGTATAATCGTTTATCGCTTGCTCTACAGTAGAAGCACCGGAAGTATCCGGAATAAGTCTTATATCTGTAGCGGTTTTTAAATATTTATTCAGGTTTTCCTGCATTAGCGATATAGAACGTTGAGCTTCAGAAATATTATGTACTCTCCTGTACTCCTCATTAGCTATAAACACTGCCTGCAAAGAAAGTAAAGCGACTATAGACAGAATGGCAACTGTGGCAACCATTTCAATTAACGTTGTACCACGCTTACTCTTTGCCTTTCTACCCAAACGCTTGAGGGCGTCTGTTTTAAATGGTCTTTTCATCTCTTTACCTCCCTTTTTATGTTACCTTAACATTTACTTCACCTTCACAGGTGATAAAACCTTTAGCATTATAATAAACATATACCTTTATTTTGTACACATCATAAGTTTGAGTTGTACCGTCTGTTTCGGTTAAATCTCTGGAATTAACACTTAGAACACAGTATTGTTTCTTTGTACTATCTCCGGTTGAAAAATCATTGGCAGCCTGTGTTTTTACCTCAGCTTCACTTTCGCATTGTTTCAACTCAGCAAACTGTGTAGTATCATAACCACCAACTCCTGCACCACCGGCACCTGACAGACAATTCATCAAATCCACATCATTTAATATATAAGTAAAATGTGCATCATCAAATTTTGCAACACTCGAACCCGGTGTATTAACAATTATTGTATCCAAATCATCTGTTTCGGCATACGAAGATATAACCGACATAAGTATATCACAGTTTCTCTGAGCAAGTGACTGTGAGTCATCCTTCTGAGCTCCTACAAGAACCGAACGATAACTCAAATTCAAGCCACTTACTGACGCACTTATTACCAACATTAAAATCATAATGGCAACAATTAGCTCAATCAGAGTTAAACCTTTTTTACTATTGAAACCTTTTTTTTTCTTACTTTTAAAAGAAAAGTTTTTCATCAATAGTACTCCTTTAAAATTATAAACTGACTATTTTCTGCAACACAAGTATAGTTACTTCCTGTCCAAGTAGCTCTGTCTCTTAAAAGTCCTTCTGCCATCAAGTCAATACTTTCGTCAGCAACAGCAGCAGGAATTTTATAAGTTCCCGCATTATTAAATACTATATAATCATAGTAAGTACCATCAGAAAGCTGTCTTTGAATTTTAAAGCCATCTATATTAACTTTAAACTCATTAGCATTGTCTGTAGAATTATAACTCTTAAAGTCAAGACTGGTTATGTTTCTTTCAACCTGTACCGAAGCACCTGTAAAATCTGACTGAGTAAAGTATCCACTAGCAGGAACACTTGAAATTACATCGTTTGATACAGGGAACAAGCCTGAGAAGAGTCTTGAAAGAGGATTAACTGTAAATGCGTTGGAATTACTGATACTAGCAGACATTAAACCACTGTTTGAAGAAGCAGATGAGTTACCAACAGAAACACCAGCTGTTGTTAGATTTACGCTACCACTTGCAGTACTGCTGTTGTATGTTTCAGTAAACCATGTGTTTGCCTCATCAGAGAACAAATCCAAACCTTCAGGAACACTTGAATACTCACCTTTGTAAATTGTATATGACTTAGTATCATCATACTTAACTACAAAGTCACACATAACTCTTAAAGTACAGCTTCCTGTTCCATTGTTACCATACAGCTTCCATGTAGCATTACCATTTCCTACTACCACATTACTTACAGTACCAACAGTAGAAGTATATGTTAATTGGTTATTTGTGTATATCAAATTACCATTACCATCTCTAGCTGCTTCATAGAATGTATGCTGAGGTCCTATTGTAAGTACAACAGTTGGAGCACTCATTCTGATATGACAATCATTTGCAACTGATAAATCGAATTTTCTAAACCACTGGAAGTTAAATGATCTGCCTGCATACCAGTTGTAATAACCACGCTGACTAACAATTACATTAGGAGCAAGGAAAATATTCATTCTACTTCTGTCCTGACGGCTATAGTCATATCCATCTGTTTCTGAAAATCCTGTACCTGGGTCATTCCAATTACAGTTAAATTTACCATTTCTGTCTGTAATATTAATACAGCTTTGTCCTATTGTTCCTAGCTGTGTTTCATTACAACCACTGTGAATTTCTCCGTCATCTATATAGTAGTTGCAAATCTCCTGATACAGATTTAATTCAGCAGCTTCTGCAACACTTGCTCCACTAAAATCTGAAATTGCTCTCCAGCTACTCTGCTTACAAAGTTCACTTCCGGAAGCCATTGCATAATAACCCGGTTGCATTGTAAATGAATTTGTAATTGTCTGTGTAGTACTGCTGCAAGTATAGAAAGTAATTGTATTAGGCAGGTAAATGTAAACATAGCCTTTACCGTATTTTCCATAATAATTAACAATCGGACTTCTGTCAATTGTTACAACATTATGTTCAAATACCAACAAAGCACAGTTAATAGATTGCTGGTAAGCACTGTTTTGTGTAACATAGCAAGCCTCACCAAGGCTCTGACCACTGTTGCACGCAAACTGGTCTAAGTTTTCTGTACCGCTATACTCACCCAGATAATAAACACCCTGGTCTTCAGTATAAACATTACATCTTGAATTTTCTGATGTAACCTTTACCATTCTATCATATACAACAGGGAAGTATGTTTTTGTAACTAACTCGCTGTTTTCAACGGCAGCCTGATAAAAAACCTGATTGTTACCCGGAGAATAACTGTGAAGCAACTGACCCATAGAAGAACTGTAACCCGAATAGTTATCTGACAATTCATTCAATGCAGACTGCTGACCAACCAACAGGAATTGACCACCTGAGCCACCTACTATTACAGTACCTGTAGGGTCTGTAGGTTCTTCTGTAGTATCTGTAGTATCTGTAGGGTCCGTAGGGTCTGTTAATGGGTCTGATGGGTCTACTGTATTCAATTTGAACTCGTAATAACTTACTCTTTCCATATCGAATGACAAATCGCCCTTGTTCATACTAAGGTTGTTGTTATACTTACCTGTAACATTAAGAGCTGTAACATTGATTTTGCCATCAGAAGGATCATATGTCATCTTAAAGTAAGTTCCCTCTCCACCAACAATTATATAACCATTGGGATTAGCAACATTCTCAAAAAAGTTTTTCATATCAGCTTCAGTATTAAAGACACGATATTTAATGTCACCATTCTCTGTTTCCTGATAAAGTACATAATACTTTTCAGGAGTAGAGGCATCAGGAAAATCTGTAGATGCAATAATATTACCATTACTAATAACATCTTGCATAGTATCAAGACCACTTTTAGCCGAAATATATGCTTGTCGTGTATTCAGGTCTGAACCTGTTTCATTGTTCTGTAAAATGGTAACTGTCATTATACCACCTGTTACCATAACCAAAAACAAACATACAACCAAAGCATAGGCTAACGAAATACCTTTTTTGCTTTTGTAATTTAACAGTTTTAACATTTTCTCACACTCCATTAAAAAACTCTCATAAACCTTTTTTAGCCAGAAATAACGCCATACATACCAAACATTGCTGAGAAGATAGCAATAACAACAAAACCAACAATTACAGCAATAACGATTGTCATAGCCGGTGTCATAGCATCTGTCATTGTTTGTGTAGCATCGTTTGCCTTTTCTTCATACATACCGGCGATTTTTTTAAGTGAGTCTGCCAACTGACCACTTTCCTCACCAACACGTACCATTGAAGTAAACAGACTATCGAAAACGTCTTTATATCTGTTCATAGATACATTGATAGGTGTACCTATCTTTACATCTTCAATAACCTGAGTCAAACAGTCTCGCATATACATATTGCCGATAACATCTCTTGCAAGAGTAAGTGAATCAAGAATGTTAACACCACTGTCTGACAATGTAGCCATCATATTAGCAAATCTTGCTACGTTTGTAAGACGTATTACTTCGCCAATAATCGGCACTTTTATTGCAAATGTTGCACACCACATTGCAAAAGTATAGTTATTCTTTTTCAATACGGAGAATACAACACATACAACAACAACAATAATTGCAACTAGCCAGCCCCAGTTAATAATAAAGTCAGACATACCCATTACAACTTTTGTCATCCAAGGCAATTCAGAACCAAAGCTTGTGAATATGCCTTCAAAAGCAGGCAATACAACTACACTCATTACAATAATAAGTGCTATTGTAAGTAGAATCAAAAAGCATGGGTACATCATTGCACTACGGATTTTACTGGACAATGCCATATCCTTTTTCAGCAATCTTGAACACTGGTCAAAAGCATCATCAAGGTTACCGTTTGCCTCACCCGCCTGTATAATATTAATATACAGAATAGGAAAAGTTTTGAAAGCACGCATTGCGTGTGATAAGGTTAAACCATTATACAGGTTAATACTTATATCACGCAAAATAGAACGCATCTTTTTATCTTTTTCTGAGTCAAGCATAACCTCCATAGCTACAGAAAGTGAAATACCGGAACGCATCATCAGTGCCATCTGATGGAAGAATACCAACATCTTATTTTTTTTGATTTTGATATCGTGAACGTCCTTATTTCCGCCGATTTCCATTTCCCAGATTGACTTTTCTTCTTCCTTCTTTGCCTCGGTAACAGAGATAGGATTCAGATTTCTCGCTCTAAGATTTTTTCTTACTTCTTCGGCACTTTCAGCCACCATTTCGTTTTTATATTTTCTATTTTTTTCATTTACTGCAACATATAAATACTTAGGCATAGGTTACCTCCTGTTTTTTAGGTAAGCAGCAGTGCCACCCATTGCTTGGTTATTTATACTTTTATTTGTTTGAGGAAGTACATTAGGACTACCTAAAGGCATTCCGCCTATTGGCATTCCACCAGGGCCTGATGGTCCTCCCATTGGAGGTTTCTTTGTATCCTCAAACATTTCATTTTTACCTACATCAAAGCTGTATTCATATGCTGTTTCCGGAGAAATCATACCACAAGCAAGCAGATTATCAATTGACATTTTTCTTGTAATCATACCTGCACCCTGGTTAAGTTCTATGGTCTGTTCAATCTGAGGAATTTTATTTTCTCTGATAAGGTTTGCAATCGCACTGTTAACAAACATTATCTCAAACATACCAATTCTTCCCTTAACGTCACATCTTGGCAACAATCTCTGAGAAACAACTGCCTTCAATGTTGTAGACAACTGGCTCAATGCCTGTTTCTGTCTTTCTACCGGATACATATCAATAAGACGGTCAATTGTCTTTGCAGCACTCTCTGTATGTAGTGTAGAGAATACCAAGTGACCTGTTTCAGCAGCACGCAAAGCAATTTCCATCGACTCCAAGTCACGAATCTCACCCATCAGAATAACATCAGGGTCTTCACGCAGTGCAGATTTCAGAGCTGATGAATAGCTTGCACTATCCTCACCCATTTCACGCTGGTTGATAATACACTTATTAGGTGTGTGCATATACTCAACAGGGTCTTCCAGTGTGATGATGTGTAAGTTTTTCATTTTATTAATTTCATTAATAATTGCAGCCAATGTGGTTGATTTACCACTACCTGTAGGACCTGTAACAAGTACCAGACCTTCCTGTAATAGCAAAATCTTACCCAAAGACTCAGGCAAATTAAGGCTGGACATCTCTGGTGGTTTTTCTTTGATAATACGCATTACCAATGATGAACCATGCCTTTGACGAAAAGCATTAACTCTGAAACGGGCACAGCCTTCAAGTGCATATGAACAGTCATAGTCACCGGTTGCCAAAAAGTCTGACAAACCATCCGGCGGAAGTGCCTGTGCAATGTAACTAATAACTGTTTCATCATCAAGGGGTGGCATTCCCTCAAAATATGTTACAACACCGTGTACTCTGTAGGCAGGCACGTTATAGCTTGCCAGATGTATATCTGACGCATTGTTTGCTACAGCAAAACGGACCATTTCTTCAAAATCCAAATTGTAACACCATCCTCTCTTTAAAATTACTCATCTTTATATACTTCAGCAACTGTGTCAAAGTATGTTTCAAATGTAATTACACCATCAATAAGAAGTCTTCTGAGGTTTTCCTTCATTGAAATCATACCGTCATCAATTGCTATCTGATTAAGTTGTTCAGTGGTTTTCTCCTCATGAATAGCGTGTTTGATTTTATTTGTAACTATCATAATTTCGTGTACAGCTGTACGGCCTTTACTGCCGGCACCGTTACAACGAGGACAACCACCTTTTTTAGCCTCGTAAATGGTAACATCACTGTCAAGAGGCATACCCAACATTCCCAGTTCTGATTCTGTTGCTTTATGAGGAACACGACAATATGGGCAAACCTTACGAACCAGCTTCTGAGCTATAACACCTAAAAGTGATGAAGATACCATAAACTTTTCAACACCCATATCAATAAGTCTTACTACTGAACTGGCTGCGTTATAGGTATGGATTGTTGATAAAACCAAGTGACCTGTAATAGCCGCAGATGCCGCTATTTCAGCAGTTTCCTTATCACGAATCTCACCTACCATGATAACATCAGGGTCCTGTCGCAAAATTGAACGCAAAACACTTGCGAATGTCAAGCCTGCTTTTTCATTGATATTAACCTGTGTAATACCAGGAATTACCATTTCTACAGGGTTTTCAACTGTGATAATATTTGTTTCATCATTATTAAGCTGAGAAAGACCTGTATATAATGTTGTAGATTTACCAGAACCTGTAGCACCTGACAAAAGGATAATACCACGGTTACTATGCAAAAGTGTTTCAAACTTTTCACGGTTCTCATCAAGAAATCCTATGCCGGCAATTTCCATTTTAACACCTAATGCAGTGGTAATTCTGATAACTATTTTTTCACCGAATACACCGGGCAAGTCAGATACACGCATATCGATTTTAGCATTATTTACATCGTAATGCAAACGACCGTCCTGAGGTATTCTTTTTTCTGCTATATTCATTCCCGATATAAACTTAATACGGCTTATAATTGATGGGGCAAGCTGTTTAGTAACTCTGGTGTATTCTCTAAGCTTACCATCAATACGGAAACGAATTCTCATATCTTCTTCCTGAGGTTCAATATGAATATCAGATACTTTCATATTAACAGCGTCTTCAAACATTTTGTTAACAAGCTTGATAATAGGCTGATCTTCTGTATTCTCGTCTTCATCGTCCTGTTTTTTATCTTCATCCAAGCCCATTTGCTGTTTGATGAATTCTTGTGCTTCATCATACATTTGAGCCTGCTGGTCAGAACTGTACATAATGCTCTGCTGTGCTCTAATTTGTGTTGGAGTTGCAACAACAATCTTAACACGCTTTTTTGTATTATTGCTTACAACAGAAATCATACGATAATCAAGAGGATTTGCAGTAGCAACAAGCAATCTGCCATTCTCTTCTCTGATAGGAACAATATTATAATCTTCAACCAGATTTTTAGGAATAACCTTGTATACTTCCTCTTTTATTCCTGCTTCAGAAAGGTCAATCATTTCAAGTCGCATACGTTCAGCAAGTGTTGAATAAACATCCCATTCACTCACTATGTTTTCTATAACAAGAGCTTCCTCTAAAGTAGTATCTTTATCATCCTGATATTTTTTTTGTACCTTTTTTATATCAGCCTCAGATACAAGTTGTTTTGCTAAAAGGTTACTTTGAATATTAAAAGTAGAATTCTTCATATCGAGTTACTCCCTATTTAATTAATAAACTAATATATAAATTAATAAGATAAGCTATAGGCCCGTGTAAAACTACTGTGGCAAATACGCCTATACATATAGAAGGACCAAAGGGAATATAATTCTCTGTTTCCTTTTTTCTTATTTTGTTAACAATTAATGTTATTATAATTATTAAAAATGCAACCAATACCGCTATTAGCATAGCTGTACAAACATTAGGAAATCCCGTTGCCAAGCCTACTGCAGCAAAAAGCTTTACATCACCAAAGCCCATACCGTCTTTTTTAGCAATAAGCATTGTAATTAAATTAACAAGTATAATCAACAAGCCTACTCCAGCACCTCCAACAAGAGGTGACCACCAGCTTGTAATTAAATATTGCTCATTAAACAAGTCATAGTATGCAAATGCCAATGACAAAATTCCTGCAAAAATTGCAAATTGGTCGGGAATAATAAAATATTTACCGTCTGATAAAATAACCATTGTCAGTACAAATGTAAGTCCCATTATAATCAAAGAATACCAACTTGCACCAAATATAAGGTAAACAAGTGCATATGCAATAGCTGACAATATACTGCCAACACCATATAAAAAAGCTCCTGTATATCTTTTATTGCTTAAAAGCTCCTCAGATGGTTGTTCATCATAATCACACAGCCATTCAGCCGGCACCTTATTTAATAAAAATACACCACATATAAACAGTGCTACACCCACAACAGCAGACACAAGGGTCATTATAATATTAAAGACAGTAAGTTCAATCATAAGCTTCTCCTAAAATTTATTCAGCCTCTGTTGCAGCCTCTGTTGCAGCCTCTGTTGCTGTTGTTGTAACAGTTGTCTGAGTTGTATCATAATAGTATAACATCAAGCTTAAAGAAGTTTCAAAAGAGTCCTTGCTTTTTTCACTAGCCTTTGAAAGAGAACAAGTTTTAACATAGTAACAACCCTTTGATGTTTTTTCAATATACTTTAAAAGCTCCAAGGTTGTGTCATAATTACCCTCATAGCTAAGGTTAATAGTAACTGTACAAACCGGATAACCTGCTGAAGAAACTCTGTTAAGTGTATCTGCTACAGGTTCAGAGATAGTATAACTCTTCAAAGAAATATTCTTATCCTTACAATACTGCTCTATTTCTTTAGATGATGTGTCAAGGTCGATAAAAAGTTCTTTCTGCTTTCTGTCAAATTCCTGATTATTCTTTTTTATCTCTGCCTCTATAGCATCTTCCTGTGCCAAAGCATTGTCGTATTTTGTAATCAAAGCCATAGTGTCTTGATGTTCTTGTATCATATCAGGAGCATTTTTAATTAATGACTGACCTACTATAATCCAGAAAATAATTGCAACAAGAATAGTAACTACAAGGACGTATATAAACTTAGGCACTTTTTTAAAATCAAAATTATTCATTTTTTATACCTCCTTAATTACTCTGCTGCTTCTGTAGCAGTTTCTACAGAAACTACTCCACTATTTGTCAAAGCTTCATATTTTTGATTTTCCTCTTCAGTATCTACACTGTTGGTAAGAGAAATAGTAAAGTTATATCCACTATTCTTTTCTTGCTCCTCTTTTGATATTGTGAAGCTGTTGGAAACTTTGAAAAATCCATTTTCATCTACATCATCCATAAGTGCAATAAGACTGTTAAAATCTTTAACATTACCTGACATAGGTATTTTTATACTTGGCATATCAGTAGCAGCATCATCATAAGTAAGTGAGTAGCCGTTTGTACTTACAACGTTATCATTAACCTGAAGCTTTGCCTGTTCTAACGAATCAGACATATAAAGTGGACAATTTGGCAGTTTACTTGCATCATTTACCTGGTCTTTAAGCTTCTGCTTTATTTCTTCCTGACGACTTAGAAGGTCGGCTGCACGAACATACTGCTCTTCCTGAAGTTTAGATTCATCCATAGACTTCTGTATATGCAAAAATGCGTAATATCCGCTTGAAGCTACAATAGCTACACCAACAATTATTGCAAAAGCATATGTTGCCTGTTTACCAATATTGATTGATTTTTCTTTTAGTGGCTGTAAACCAACCATAAGGTTGTTTTTATATTTGTCACCACTATTCATCAGATTATTGAAAAGAATAAAGCTACCTGTTTTAAACGCATTGTCACGAGCATCTATATCAAGCTCTGGCAAAGCCATTTTATTATTGAACTGGTCTGTAATCAAATCAACATCTGTGCTTAATCCCATCATTTTTACAGTATTTGTAACACGAGGGAAAAATCCTACATAATCACTAAGTACAGTCTGGTCAATAGTTAAGTTCAAGCTCATTGCAACAAGGTTAATATTATGTACAATATCTGCCATAATATCTTCACGCAATGCGTTAAGTCTTCTGGTTGCATCAGGAGTATTTGCTTGATAGTCAGCTGCCATCAAACCATTCTGTCTTATATAATCCAAAGCCTGTGGTATTGTAAGCTGTCTATCCTGAGCTATAATGTCAATAGCCTCTGTAATTGGTGAATGGAATGTGTGACAATACAAAGGTAGAGTATCACGAATTAAAACCACACGCAAAGCTGTATAGTCAATAGAGATATAACAAACTGTTTTGTTAAAGCTGTAAACTACCTCTCGTGCAACCTTCAATAAAGGAATATCAGAAGGAGTAATCTTAACAAGAGTTAATCCCATCTCTGTAAATCTCTTTGCAAGCTCTGTTGACAACTCTCTTGGTATACCAAAAGTTTTAGATGTAAGCTCCGGAATTTCTTTTGCAGGAGTACCATAAGTTGTTGTAATTACAGAGAACTGTTTTACATCGTCCTGCAATACCTCTTTCAAATTCTCAATAGCAATGTTATCCAACATTTTCTTTTTACATCTTACATGCTGGAATTCTGCTGATACAAGGTCAAACTCATCTACAAGAAGAATAACCTCTTTTACCTCTGGTCTTTTCATTTCTCTAAGACCATCAAGTACCATAGTAGCAAATGCTTTTGGGGTTTCCCAAACTGTGCCTTTACCCTCCATATATTCTCTGTCAAGAGGTTTTACATATGGAGATGTAAAACGGTAAGATAAATCTGCTGTAGCTTCTTTTTTCTGGTCTTTCTCCTGCAGAATAGGCTCACAGCAGGTTAGGCACAAATAATCCTTTGCAACCTGAACAATTACTGTTTTCAAAAATAAACACCACCCGTTATTTTTTTGTTTAATATTTAGACCGCCGTATTAACTGTAGGCGGTAACCAACCTCATTACATATAATCTATCATATGGCTTTATATTTTTGAATTTTTGCCAATGATTATTAGTGTAAATTGATATTTTTTATAACATTTTTGTTAACGTATAATTATAACACACATCAAACAAAATTGCAAATTTTTTCTAAAAAATGCGTAAGGCTCGCAAACTGCGAGCCTTACTTTATTTAATTACGGAAAATATTTAACATTATCTAGACAGATTAACCACAAGTGTTGTACAGTTTTCTGAAATAATTATGTAATTAGTAATCAATACACCTGTTTCTACATTTGTAGAGTCATCAGTATACATTAACTCCACACCTCTGCTGGCAAAGTTCCAAACAGGTACAAACTCCCTTCCGTTGTAAACTCTGGGTTTACAAATATCTTCAAAGGAATGAAAACTTATTACATCACCAACGCTAAACGTTGCACTTGTAATCAAATCACTGCCGTAGGTATCGTCGTTATTAGTGTCAACATCAGCCTTCGCCAATCTTAAATGATATTCAAGCGTTTGCGAATCTGTACTTGCTGCACTCAGTACTGCTCCGTCAATTGTATGTGAAACTATCGGAATAGCAATGGCAACCAATACTGCAATTACAGCCATAGTAACAACTAATTCTATAAGCGTAAAGCCACCTTTACTTTTCTTGTTCACACACAACTAACCTCGCTTTTAAATAATTAAATCTTATAGATTATCAATCATATCAGTTGCGCTGATTGCACCACCTGGAGCAAGTGCTACAAGTGTACCACCAACATAAGTAGCACCTGTTTCTAGATCAGTACCAGTAGCACCAGTAGCACCAGCAGTAGCACCTGTAATCCAAACGCACTTATCAGCATCTGTATCCCAGTATGGCTCATAATCATCACCATTGTATGTAACTGTAGCAAAAGCATCAGGAATACTCTTAGCAACTGCAACGTGTGCTACGCTAATATTAGCGTGTGCTGTAGCAGCATTTGGCAATGTATTAGGAAGGTTTGCACCTGAAGGGTCCTGTGTAGCAGGAACAGTACCGCCGTCATAAACTTCTGTGTTCTTAGCAGCGATGTCAGCCTGACACTCTTTGATTGCAAGCTCAATTGTCTGAGCGTTTGAAAGAGCACCGTTTCTTGCTGATGTGTTGATGATTGAGTTTACTACTGGAATAGCAATAGCAGCTAGGATAGCTAGGATAGCTATAACTACTACCAACTCAACGAGTGTGAAACCTTTTTTACTGTTCTTTGTGTTTGTGATTGCCATTTTAACATTTCTCCTTTGTTATAAAAAATAATCGTTGTAGAGGGGACTAATCCACCATACTTCTGAAAGCCTTTTCCGCACAACCTTCATTTTTGTATGTCCTCTTTACAAGCATTATTATAGCACAGTGATTTATATTTTTAAATACACACTTTGTTCAAAGTTTAGTAATTTTATTTGTATAATTTGCCATCAAGTGTAAACTCAATATAAATATTCAGTTAAAAATTAGTAATATTTAACACCAAATTATTACATCTCTGACATATTAATTAAATTTCTTGCAAAATAAATAATTGCCAATATTGCATTAATCACAATATCGGCAATTATT
>JAXJYN010000036.1:0-5047 GCA_036306965.1 Acutalibacteraceae bacterium | reverse complement strand
TTAAACTCTTGATCATATGATTTTGTAATTCTTTTTTGTGCCATATCAATATCTCCTATTCTCTTATAGATTATATATCAAAATCCTTGAGAACGGGATGTCAATTTTTATTGTACAACATCACTTGTATTTTGCAAAGATACCATACACTTCTGCAGTTGGGCGCAGATGCTTAATGCTTCCCAGTAATACTCCGATTTGTGTATCGGCACTTATATTTCCGAAAATACTCAACTCAACATCTGTCATGGAAACCGGCTGAGAAAAGAAACTGTATTTTCTGCCAATGAGTGAAAGTTTATCTGCCACATCATCCGTTAATTCGAAATAATCAGATGGAAGATTAAAATCGACTGTACTTCCGTTGATGTTTATTTGCGACAGGTCGAAGTACTCCTGTATATATTGCCGCCAATGCCAATCAATTTCTTGCATCGATGAAGGCAGCTTATTTGTACTAAAATCC
Source organism: Acutalibacteraceae bacterium (assembly GCA_036306965.1). Classification (GTDB taxonomy): domain Bacteria; phylum Bacillota; class Clostridia; order Oscillospirales; family Acutalibacteraceae; genus CAG-964. The sequence continues at coordinate 4,581 of JAXJYN010000036.1, read as the reverse complement.
ATACCTGATTCCTCCTGTCGAACTATTTATTCTGTATCTGGGATAAAATTTCTAAGAAATATTTCCCGATAGCTTCCGGCTCATAATTGTGTGCCTCACATATAAAGCGAATACCTTCTGGTGTCAGTATTCTACCGTTATTTTTATCATAGCACATTTGCCTGTATTCTTCGAGTTCCTTTTTCGTTATTGTAGGCATAGCAAATCCTCCTGAATATAAAAACAGCCGGTTTTCTGTAAAACCGACACTCTAAACGACACCCCGACGCCCTTGTGCCTATGCCGCATATCTTTGTATTAAATAGCGAGTCTTAATTTCATAAACTCGACAATTAGAGAAAGGTTTCAGGATAGCAACAATAGTTTTAACAATACTTGATGGTGTATAGAACTCGCCACCCTTTTTACCCTCGTGCTCAGCAAACTGCTCTATACAATATTCGTATGTTCTACCTAGAATATCTTTACTTTCTTCTGTATTATCCATATTCATATTGTTTGTAAACAAGTCAACAACATCACCTAAAACTCTTTTATCCAAATCCGGGCTTGCATAATTCTTAGGTAATACATTTTTTAGACTACTGTTATCTCTCTCAATAGCTCTCATCGCATTGTCTATTACTAAACCAATTTCAGGTGTATGTGCCGCATTAGCAATTTTCTTCCAGCGAGATTCTGCAGGAACAAAAAAGATATTTTCTTCAAGGTATGCATCTGGGTCATCCTCAAATCCATCGCCGTCATCCAAAAGCTGTTGATACCGTTTTTCAAATGCACCAGAAATATATCTAAGAAAAATCAATCCGATTATTACTTTACGGTATTCTGCCGCAGGAATATGCCCCCATAAAACACAGGCTGCATCCCATATTTGTTTTTCAAATCCTATGTTTGCATTATTTGCCACCATATAATATCCTCCTAATACTGAATCTTTACAACAATTTATATATGCAATTTGTTGTAAAATACACACTGCTTTTTTGAATTTTATCATAATAGTAACAAAATTACAATATTTTTTGAATAAAATTTCAATGTAATCTAATAAAATTAAAGAAAATTACAAAAAACACAGGTGAAAATGCTATTAGCTTTATTAAGAGTATTTAATTTAACTTTTCTGAAGATCGTTATCAATATTAACTTCCAGTTTCACTGATTGCTGCACAGGCACGACACTAAGTTACAGTTTTTTGATTTTTTCATTGATATGGATGTAAAAACACACCTACAAACTCATTGACATACAACAGCTTATAAGCTATCATTATTTACGCTAGGTGATATTCAGCACCAATTTTTGACAACAGGTCCCTAATTAACGGAAGCAGAAGCTATCCACCTACACTCTTAATTGATGTGATTATCTATCAATTATTCGTAAATAAAATTTGGAGTAAAAAATGTGAAAAAGAAAATTTTTGAGTTTATAAAACAGGAAACGGTACTAATTGTTGCTTGTGTGCTTGCGTTGATTTCAACCCTTTTTGTCACGCCAGACAAAAGATATTTTGAGTACATAGATTTTAGGACATTGGGAATATTGTTCTCTTTGATGGCACTGATGGCAGGCTTTCAGAATATGGGCGTATTTGAAGAAATCTCACGAAAGCTGTTAAATAAGATACGAAGTATTCGCCAGCTTGTGGTAACGCTGACTTTACTGTGCTTCTTTTTTAGTATGATAATTACCAATGATGTGGCACTTATAACCTTTGTTCCGTTTACCTTTGTGCTGTTTGATATGCTAGGACAGGAGGAAGAGAAAAAGCGGCTTATTCCTGTGACAGTTTTACAAACCATTTCAGCTAACTTGGGCAGTATGCTGACACCAATTGGAAATCCACAGAATTTGTATCTATACGGGAAATCAGGAATGGCTTTTGAAAAATTCATTTTCTTGATACTGCCTTATGTATCCTTGTCGCTTATAATGCTACTGGTCAGTAGTTTTATCATAGGATCTAGTGAGAACAAGAAAATTTCTGTAAGCCTAACGCAGAACAACAAAGAAAAAAGCACTGGCAAATTGATACTGTATGTTGCACTGTTTTGTATTAGTATTCTTGCAGTATTGCGTGTTATCAGCGTTGGTATTGCATTTGCTGTTACCCTTTGTGCAATAGTAATCTTTGATAGAAAAGTACTGAGAAAAGTGGACTATTCATTGCTACTCACATTTGTTGGATTCTTTATATTCATTGGTAATATGGGTAGAATTCCAATGTTTTCATCTTTATTGCAAAAATATATTGCAGGCAATGAGGTGATTATTTCAGTGCTTGCTTCTCAGCTTGTAAGCAATGTACCAACAGCACTTCTTTTGTCGAATTTCACCAGTGACATACCAGCGTTGATTATCGGCACTAATTTAGGTGGACTAGGTACTTTAATTGCTTCTATGGCAAGCTTGATTTCATATAAATTCATAGCACAAAAGAAAAATATATCTACCGGAAAGTATGTTCTGTACTTTACCATTGCCAATATTATTTTCCTTGTAGCGTTAATGCTTATGTATGTTATAATTAGGTAGCATAAGCGTAAATATGCATATAAAATAAAACTTAATAGAATAACAACTACCCTCAATCAACTTTCACGGTGTTGATTGAGGGTGGTTTTATATCAGATATAGTCCTACAGCAAAACTTTTTCTTCTGTGTTTGTCCGAAGCTGTTGCAGGCTTGACTGTGCGTTTATCAAGCTTGCCGTGTGAGGTGAATTTATAGCTTGCAAATGGTAAAATCTCCAACTGAGGGTGCTCAACCGGTACTGAAGAATTAGGCTACATAAGTTAGAAGTGAACACTATCTCCTAAATCGCAGAAAAAACACAAAAAATTTGCAAATAAAATCAAAAAAACCGCAGAACAATAAAAATTCTGCGGTTGCATTTTTATGCATGAATTTATTGTTATTGCACATTAATTTAAACTATTCAAAAAGGTTATTCTCTTGAAGCTCAAAAAAAACATATTAAGCGAATATTGTAGAATTAACAAGCATAGTATTGTATGTGCTTATGCTGATGAAGGAACTAGTGGTAAAGATATTTTGCACAGAACAGCTTTTAAACAACTACTAAATGATGCACAAGCACGCAAATTTGATTGTGTGCTTGTGTGGAAAATAACAAGACTGACAAGGTCTTTAAAAGATTTAGTATTCATTTGCGAAACACTTGAAAAATTTAATGTCAGTTTAATAAGTTATTCAGAAGCGTTTGATGCAAACACTTCGTCAGGACGAATGATAAGAAATCTATTAGGTGTAATTGCTCAGTGGGAAAGGGAAATTATTTCAGAAAATATAAAAATAGCTAACATTGAAAAAATTTCTCAAGGTATTCATCTTTGTAGCTGTGCATTAGGATACGACAGTAATAGACGAGAATTAATTGTAAATGAAAAAGAAGCTGATATCGTTCGAGAAATATTCTACGAATATTTAAAATCGCCATGTTTGAGTTTAGTTGCAAACAAACTTAATCAAAAAAATTATAAAGGTAAAAAAGGTTGTAAATTCACACCTCAATCTGTTTTAACAATACTTACAAATCCGCTATATTGTGGTTATAATCGTCACAACGGTATGCTTTACAAAGGCAATCACGCTTCTATAATTACTGTGGATACATACAACGCAGTACAACGCTTAATTGTAAACAATCAAAATGGTCGTCACAGACAAAACAAATTGAATATTATTCAATAACAAAATGCCCCGAACCTACTATAATCGCAGGTCCGGGGCTAGATTACTTTTTACTAAATGTCATCTGCTTTGCTTTCAACAGTAGTTTTAAGCCGGCTAATCATATTTGTTAAAAAGCTGGGTAATGGTACGCCGATTTTTCCAAGGTTTTCAAGTATACTTATTAGCTCGTTTATGATGAGCCATATTGTAACAAGCAAGCCAAAAGCCATTGTGCAGTTGCTCTCTACACCGATTTGTGCCATACCTGCATATAACAAGTAATCTACTATAGCACCAACGCCTACAAGAGCGATGTAACAAAGCTTTTTAACTATGCCAAATATGCCAACACGGCTATCTAATCCTGTTGTCTTCTTGGCACAAATCAATCCAGTTATGTAATCTATAGCCATCGCTATAGCCAAAACAATAAAAGGTATTGCAATAACTCCAAAATACGCAGATACACCTGTTATAATCACAGTTATAATGCCTTGTACTACATTTTCTTTCACTTTGTTAACCTCTTTTCGATTAGATTGTTAATCGCATTAATAACGCCTTTGTCAACAATACCAGACTGCTTAAGTCCTGCAATTTTTTGTATCTCCTTAACACAATTTGCTGTACCCGTGCCAAAGCCGTTTTTACTGTCACAATTACTTTTGATGATACCTGCAGTATGTGCTGTTTGCAAGCTACGCTTTAAGCAATATACACCTAGATTAATGTCGCCCTTTACCATCTTATTGCCGATGGACGCATTGTTTAGAGCTTTGTTTATAGCATTACGCAGTGCTGTAATCGTATTCTTGCCTGCAACACCGTCAACCTCAAGCTTATATTTCTTTTGCACCTCTACAGTTGCTTTGTATGT
>JAXJYN010000035.1:0-20551 GCA_036306965.1 Acutalibacteraceae bacterium | reverse complement strand
GTACAGTATGGTTAGTATAGATACTTTCGGAATAATAGGCGGTGACAAACGTCAGCTTGCTACAGCCCGTATGATAGCCTTAGATGGTTATACAGTATATTTAAGCTGTTTTGAGAAACTTGAACAGTTACTAGGTACTTTTGGAGGTTCTCTTAATATTGAGGAATGTATTCTTGGCAGTGATGTAATAATTTTGCCATTACCTGTAACAAAAGACGGTGTAACTTTAAATACACCTTTTTCCGAAAAAAGAATACTTCTCAATGATGATTTTGCAAAGCTTTTTAGAGGCAAGGCAGTATTTTGCCCGATGAAAGAAAAGCTTATTGAAAGTAGTCGTCATTGGCAGGACGTAAAACTTTATGATTTTCTAAACAGAGAAGAAATGCAGGTTTGTAATGCTGTACCTACTGCTGAAGGTGCTATTGAAATAGCAATGAGAGAATACCTTGGTACAATTAATGGTTCAAAATGCCTTATTACAGGATACGGCAGAATAGGTAAGGTACTCGCACAGATGTTGAAAGGAATAGGAGCAGAGGTTTATGTTTCAGCAAGACGAAAGGAATCTCTTGCGTGGATTAAACTAAACGGTTATACACCTATTGATAATAGTAATCTTATAAACAGTGGTGAATTTGATATAATTTTTAATACGGTACCTGCACAAATTCTGGACGCACATATTATAGCAAAAATTGCAACCAATGCTTTAATTATAGATTTGGCATCATTGCCCGGAGGAGTGGATTTTGAAAGTGCTAAAAGAATGGGCATACCCACAATTCACGCACTTTCATTGCCCGGTAAGGTTGCACCAAAAACCTCAGGAGAAATAATAAAAAATACTATCTTCAATATTCTTGAGGAGGAAAAGGCGTGAGCAACACAAGATTAGCTTTTGCAATGTGTGGCTCGTTTTGTACCTTTAAAAAAGCAATACCACAAATGGAACAGTTAAAGGAAAAAGGCTATGACATAATACCGATTATGTCACAAAACGCGTCCACTACAGATACAAGATTTGGTACAGCAAAAGAATTTATAGAAAAGATTGAAACAATTTCTGAAAAAAAGTTGATTAATACAATAAAAGATGCGGAGCCATTAGGCCCTAAAAATATGTGCGACGCAATGCTTGTAGCACCCTGCACTGGCAATACTCTTGCAAAGCTATGCAATGGTATTACAGATACCAGTGTAACAATGGCGGCTAAATCGCTGTTGAGAGTAGGTAAGCCTATCATTATAGCACTTGCTTCAAATGATGCACTAGGAATATCTGCACAAAATCTGGGAAAAATTATAAATTACAAAAATATTTATCTTGTACCGTTGGTTCAGGATGATGTTATTAAAAAACCAAATTCATTAGTTGCAGATTTTTCAAAGATTTCTGCAACGATTGAAATGGCATTGAATAATAAACAGATTCAGCCTGTATTCTTATGAAAAATTAATAAAGCTAAAGAGGTTTAAGTGCTTCACTTTTTCTCTTTGGCTTTATTTTTATCCTCCAAAAGCTTTACTGTCAAGGTACCCTATTGTAAATTCACCCCAACTGTAGTTCATCATATATTCACCAGCATAAGAATTAATAGCTTCTTGTTCACCGTTCAAAAAATCATAGTAATCACATTTAATTTTACTTGTATCTACAGACAGATGATTATATCTTTTATTGATTATATATCCCACACCCTGACTATTAAGAGCTTTCATCATTGTAGCAATTATAGTTTGTAACTGTCGTTGAAGTGAAGATGTATATTCTTTATCTTCATAAAGAACAGATGCTAATTCTTTAAGAGAGCATCCTGTACCGTTTTTATGTACCAAATATGCAAATAACTCCTTTGATTTTGCTCTTGGAAAATGTAAAGGTACACCGTTAACATAAACTTCAAAGTTACTGAAGGTTTTAACTACAACCGAAGGTTTTGTTTCTACAACGGGATATCTAAGGTTATCCAAAGCTGTTAGTACGGATTTTTTTTCGGCAGGCTTTAAAATATAACCACTGGCGTAAACAGAAAATGCTTCCAGTGCATATTCAGAATAACCGGTTACAAATATAATATTTGTTTTTTCGTGAATTTGTATAAGCTGGCCGGCTAACTGAAGTCCTGTCATATTATTCATTTCGATATCAAGAAATGCAATATCTACATTTTCTTTTCTGGCATATTCAAGAGCTTCTTCAGCTTTTAAAAAGCCTTTGATTTCGGTATTTGGTATACATTCACCAAGCACTTCTATAAGGTCGTTAAGCGAAAACATTTCGTCATCTACTGCAATTATATTCATTTATGTTATCTCCTCATCATTTGATTTTTTCGGTAGAGTAATAAATACAGAAGTTCCTATGTTCGGTGTGCTTTCAAAAATAAGTTCTCCATCACACATTGTTTCAATTCTTTTTTTGGTGTTTTCAACTCCTATATGACTTCTGTTGTTATCCTGTTGAGGTGGTTTTGTAAGGTCTACACCAACACCGTTATCGTGAACTTCTATTGTATAGTTGTGGTGATTTTCTCTGGTTCTTATGGTTACAGTTCCACCTTCTTTTCTTTTTGTTATTCCGTGTCGTATAGCATTTTCAACTATGGTTTGAATTGTAAGTGATGGCACTTCAAATTCTACTGCTTCAATATCATAATCTATATTGATTTTATCACCAAAACGCTTTTTTTCAAGAGAAATATAATTTTCAACGTGTTCCATTTCTTTCTCAAAAGATATAGTGTTGTTAAGTGTAAGAGAATCCAAGTTTCCACGCAAATAGCTTGCAAATTCTGTTATAGCTTCTTTTGCCATTTTAGGGTCTATGTCACACAACTGTCTTATAACAACTAATGTATTGTATAAAAAATGAGGCTGAATCTGGCTTAACATTACAGAAATTTTACTTTGTAGAAGTTCACTTTCCATTTTTTCTGTTTTTGCAGCTTTAATTGTGTTTCTTTTTGATATAATCATTATTGAAATAAATTGTGTAATTGTAAAAGTAAGCAGTGTAAACATAAAAATTTCGCTTGAATATTTGTCAGTTGTAGCTTTAATAATAATTTCAGCTAATATAGATAAAGAAAGTATGATACTTGATATTAAAACAGTTTTCTTGTTTGCATTTTTATTCTTGTTAAACTCCATAATTAAAAAGAAGCTTGAAAAAAGAATTAACAATCCGGCAGGGATAATTATATATTCTGAAAATTGAATAAAATCAACCACACCTGTAACTTGAAATACAAAGAAAGTTAAAATAATAACTGACCATATAGAAGTAAAGAAATTAATTGTAGATTTTATTTTTTTATTATATATATATATTCGTGAATACATTAATAAAAAGTATACAATAAATAGCTTATTAAGAAATTCAAAAATATTTACAATAAAAGCATTTTTAAATAAAAGTGTTATGTAGTCGTGATTTATAAGTAAAAATAAAGCACCGCTCATCATAAGAAGTCCACAGAATATATCGCCCATATGGATAGGTGATTTCATAATTTTAAAGGTAAGCAGTACAACAAATAAAACAAAACCTGTTATAAAAATCAAAACAGAAAATAAAATTTGTAATGAATTTTGTTGAAGCTGATACCGTAATAAATTATAGTCTGTACCATTAAAAATATTTACAAGAAATTTATTTATATATACTTCGCTTATTTCTCCGTAGTAGCTTTCAAGCTCTATTGCAATTGTATCATCTGCATTTATACCAGGAGAAATAAAACTTGTCCATTCAGTGCCAATTGATTTTACAATATCAGGTTGATTATCATTTCCGTATGTGTGAATAATATCACCGTTTTTATAAACATTTAACTTAACCTTATCTAAATATAGGTTGATTTGTTCATCTTTTGATATGTCGTTATTGAAGTTAAGAATAAAGGTAATTTTACTTATTTTTTTATTTTGAAGCTGTATATTTTTATTTTCCGGAATTATAAAAGATTCATTAGATTGGTTAAGAGTGTACCGCCCGCTGTATTCAATACGTTCTACTTCAGGAACTTTTACTTTATATTCTCCTGAAATAATGGTACAGAATAAAATAAAAATACAGGTAAAGAGAAATAATATTAAAAATAAAATTTTACTTTTGGACAAATTGGTTATTTCGCTATTCATTGCATACTCCTTGTTATATAGTAGAAAATACTATGTTTATTTCCTTTTTTATGGATTGCTTTTGTTTAATATAGCATATTTTATACTTCGTTGCAAACAAATTAACTAAATTTCATTTTAAAAGCATTGTAATAATTTAAGTTTTATAGTAAAATAATGACTGTAACAATTTATGTTTAGATTTTAACTTTGGGGGTGGAAGATTAGTATGTTAACAAAAGATAACACAATAAATTCTAACCCAAGTGGATATGATACAAAATACAGTGGCAGTTTTTATAAAAATAATTTATCAGAATTGGCGATTGATTATAAAAAAATTGAAAGTAATATTTCAAAGAAAATAACTACTGCTGTTTCTTGTAATGTTAATAATTCTGAAACCGATAACATTGAAACTGTAGATATTAAAGTTGAAATCTCAAAAGCTAAAATATACTTGCTCGTAAAAACTGTTGAGAAACGTGTTAAGCAGTATGAGAATGAAGATTCTGAAAATACTTCATATATAAATATTCTGGAATATACCTTTTCTGAAAAAGAAAATTTGAATATAAGCGACAGGTTTTCTTTGTTGAAAATTATCACAATGAAAAAACAGACTGATTTTTCAACACAAGAAAAAACAGTAATTTTTAATGAAATAAACAAATCTGCTGAGTATAGCTATGATGAAAAAATTTCTGCACTTAATATTATTCTTGATAAAAAAATTATCAGTGACGCAAAATGTAAAAAACATATAATAAATAAAATAAAACTATTGACTATAGTAAAAAACAGTGGTTTTGTTATGGATTTCTCTGAAATTCGTAATAAAGAAAAAAAGAAAGAAATTTATATAGAAAGCATAGAACCTGAGAATGATAATCTGAAAACGACAAATAAAACAAGTACATCTAATAATACAGGTAGTGTAAAGAAGCTTGTTGAAAGCTCTGACAAACCTGCCAAAAAACTAGATGTTCTTTCTGATATTCTTTTAGACAGCGAAATATCAGTTGAAGATAAAATGTATGCTATAAGTAATGTTGTTCTTAAGGATAAGCTTCCATTAAAGAAAACTTTTACTCAAATGCTTGTCAATTCAAAAGAATACTTTAAATATGGTGCGGGTACTACAGCTTTCTGTGACGGTATTAATTACAGCTTGCCTAGTGGATATATAATTGATGATAAATTTTCTGATGAAATAAAAATTATATATTCCTCAGAATTAAAAAATATAAAAAATATGGATTATCTTTTTAATTCACCTCTTGTTGTTTTTGTTGAGAGGAAAAAGTCTAAGGTTAATTTTGATTTACACGATTTTTTTAATGAGAATATGAATGAGTGTAATAAAAATAATATGAAATATCGCCAAACTGTTGTGGGAATGTTTCCGGCTGTTATCAAACATAAAAAAGCTTCTAATAAATATATTGTTGCTGTTTTTAACTACAAAAAAGCTTCTGTTTTTGAATTTAGATTTCAATTTAATATTCCTGTAATAAATAAAGAAAGTACAGTTAGACGTATGTTATCGGGAATAAAATTTGGCAGGAGGGTTTAGGTTGCCTTTTGATTTTCCTATACTATATTTTATACAGGATAATATAGTTTCTCCTATACTGAATGGTATAATGGTTTTTGTATCAGCAATCGGTGAAGGTGGTGCAATATGGGTGCTGACTTCACTTTTTATGATATTTTTTAGAAAAACACGTACTTGTGGTATACTTATGTTGTGTGCTATGGCATTTTGTTATGTAACAGGTGATTTGTTAGCCAAAAATTTGTTTTGCAGAATTCGTCCGTGCTATCAGGATATGTCAGTGGAAATGCTTGTTAACCGACCAAACAGTTACTCTTTTCCGTCAGGACATTCATCATCTTCTTTTGCAGCAGCGAGTACAGCATTTTATTTCAATAAAAAAATAGGTATACCTGCATTGTTTTTAGCAGGACTTGTTGCATTCTCAAGATTATATCTGTTTGTTCATTTTCCGTCAGATGTAATTACAGGGATTCTATGGGGAATATTTGGAGCGATTTTAACAATATTTATATATAAAAAGTTTTTTGATAAAAATAATAAAAAGCTTGTACGAGAGTAGAGTGTTCATATGAAAAATTATAACTTTTTGGGTTACAGTAAAAATGAAAAATTCTGTATAAAAGGTATTGATGTTTTTAAGTATAATTGGATAATGTTAGGGCAGGCTGTAGTGGTTATCGACCCCGAAACTGGACAACCGAGGAATTTTTCTGCATATAAAATAAAAATAAATGAAAATAAAGAGATTCTTTTTGTTGCCGGAAAGCCATCTTCTGACAACAGATGGCTTTTCTTTGACTATATATAAAAATATTGGAGGATAATATGAGTAATAAAATTGAAACTAAGTCACTTTTGGATTGTACACATACCATTGCAAAAGAGCTTTTTGATTCTGTAAAGTATCCGTGGGAAGTTCTGGAACATATTGAGAAATTTATTTTAAATATAGGTCCAACTTTACCAAAAGATAAATACGACCAGATTGGTGATAATATTTGGATTGCCAAGTCGGCTAATGTTGCACCTTCAGCTTTGTTGAACGGACCATTGATAATCTGTGAAAGGGCAGAGGTAAGACATTGTGCATTTATTAGAGGCAAAGCTATTATCGGTGAAGGTTCAGTTGTCGGAAACTCTACAGAAGTAAAAAACTCAATTCTTTTTGATAATGTTCAGGCACCTCATTTTAATTATGTAGGTGATTCGATATATGGCTACAAATCACACACAGGAGCAGGTGTTATTGCGTCTAATCTTAAATCAGATAAAACTAATGTTATTTTAAATATAGATGGTCAGAAAATTGACACAGGCTTAAAGAAATTTGGTGCGATAATAGGTGACTATGTAGAAGTGGGATGTAATTCAGTTCTTAATCCCGGTACTATTATTGGCAAGAATACAACAGTTTATCCTGTTTCAAGAGTAAGAGGATATGTTCCGGAAGGAAGCATATATAAAAAGGATGATGATGTAGTTGAAAAGTTTTTGCCTGATGTAGAGTAACAAATCCTTTATGTTGATGAATTATATATTTTGTTGATTGAATACATATAAATAATATATCGGTACAAATTGTGTTATATACCGTTTGTACCGATAATATATGACCTATAAATCAATAATTTTAATTTTTTTCAAAAAAATGAAATTTTTTGAAAAAATGTGTTGACAAATCAGTATGCTTGTTATATAATAAATATCGTTCCTGAGGGAACAAAATAAAAACACACTGATATGCGGGTGTGGCGGAATTGGCAGACGCGCTAGATTTAGGTTCTAGTGTCAGCAGACGTGGGGGTTCAAGTCCCTTCACCCGCACCAATTTAGGTATCCATAACAAGTTTTGTTGTGGATACCTTTTTTCTTGCTCTATTTTTATTTATTCCTAATATTTATTATAAAGTCAAGAAGTAGTAAGATTTCAAATCCAAAAGAATTAATACTAAGGCTTGTTTGAAAAATAGAAAACATTGTATTATTTCAAACAAGCCCTAGTATGAGAACATAAAAATAGGTGGTGTTGAAATGGCATCTTTATTTGAACTTCCTATAGAATCATTAAAAGGAATAGGAGAGAAAAGAGGTAAGCTTTTCAGAAAGCTTGGGGTTAATTCTATTGGTGAGCTTATTTGCTATTATCCCAGAACATATGAGGACTGGAGCAATTTTGTAAATATTTCTGATTTAAAAGCAGGTGAAATTTGTTGTATAAAAGCCATTGTAACGGCACCTCCAACAGAGTCCAGAGTATCTGGTGGCAGAATTATTGCAAAAGTACGTTTAGCAGACGATACAGGTGTAGTTACTGCAACATTTTTCAATAACAGATATATAAAAAATATGCTTATATATAACTGCGAATATGTTTTTATGGGAAAGGTCAGCTCCTCTATGAACAGACTTGAAATTATTTCTCCGGAATTTATGCAATCGAATAAAGCACGGGAAATTCGTCCTATATACAGTTGTACTGCGGGATTAACTACACGGCAAATTGAAACAGCTTTGATTAATGCACTTGCTATGCTTCCTGAACAGATTAAAGAAAGTATTCCCAATGAAATAAGAGAAGAATATAACCTTGTAAGCTACAATGAGGCTATTCATAACGTACATTTTCCAAAAGATAAGGATACACTTTTACAAGCAAGAAAACGACTTATTTTTCAGGAACTTCTTGTTTTATCACTTGGACTTTTTTCTATGAAAAACGGCAGACGAGCAGAAACAACCATAGAAATATTGAAAGATTATACAGATGAGTATATAAAATTATTACCTTTTGAATTAACTTCAGGTCAGCTTAAAGCGATGAAAGACTGTGTCAGTGATATGCTTGACTGTAAATACCCTATGAGTCGACTTGTGCAGGGTGATGTAGGTTGTGGAAAAACTGCGGTTGCTGCTGGTGTAAGTTATACTGTAATTAAAAATGGTTATCAGGTTGCTTTTATGGCACCAACTGAGATACTTGCAGAACAACATTATAATTCATTCGCTAAAATGTTTGCAGGAACAGGTGTTAATGTTGAACTTTTGGTAGGTGCAAGCACAGCCTCACAAAAGCGAAGGGTAAAAGATGCAGTTGTAACAGGTGCGTGTGACTTGATTGTAGGCACTCACGCTTTATTGTCAGATACTGTAGAATTTAGAAAACTTGGATTGGTAATAACAGACGAACAGCATAGATTTGGTGTAGAACAGAGGAATACACTTGTTGAGAAGGGTGATAATCCTCATCTTCTTGTTATGTCTGCAACACCAATACCTCGTACATTGGCACTCATTATGTATGGAGATTTGGAAATTTCTATAATAGATACAATGCCACCAGGGCGTCAACCGGTAAAAACATTTCTTGTCAACAGTAAAAAAAGATTAGGTATGTATAATTTTATAAAAGACAATCTTGATAAAGGCAGACAGTGTTATATTGTTTGTCCTGCTGTTGAAGAAAATGAAATGTTCAATGTTGCCGCTGCCGAACAATATGCACAGGATATTCAAAAAAATCATTTCAAAAATTATACTGTAGGTGTTTTACACGGCAAAATGAAGGGTGCATTGAAAGAAGATATAATGCAGAGATTTAAGTGTGGAGAAATTCAGCTTTTGGTATCAACCACAGTTATAGAGGTTGGAGTAGATGTGCCTAATGCAACCGTAATGGTTGTAGAGAATGCAGAACGATTTGGTCTTTCACAGTTACATCAGCTAAGAGGTCGTGTAGGTAGAGGCAGTGAACAATCGTACTGTATTTTGCTTTCAGATGCAATTAACCACGAAACACTCAGTAGATTAAAAACTATGTGCGAAACAAATAACGGTTTTGAAATTGCTGATACAGATTTAAAACTTAGAGGTCCGGGTGACTTTTTTGGCTCTCGTCAGCACGGACTTCCTGAAATGAAAATTGCAGACTTGGCAAATATGGATTATCTTAAAAAAGCACAAAAAGCGTCAGAACAGATTATTAAAAAAGACCCTAATTTACAACTTTCTGAGCATAAACTATTGAAGGGTGAGGTAAAACGACTATTTGCTAAGGTTGGAGAAGGCGGATTTAATTAACTTTAACAAAATTTTATTTATGGTTTGTAATTTACTAAATAATGTTGTATTATAATATGTGTGGTTATGGCAAGTATTTGCTTAGTAAGGTAAAATGTTTGCTATAAAAATATAAAACAGAGGTGTAATGAATAAAAATGAAAAGAAAATTATCCGTTTTTTCAGCATTGCTTATGTCTATGATAATTGTGATAATGTCCATTATTCCGGTAGGTGCTGTAAAGAATACGATTGACTTCAAAACACAGACTGATATACTTTATCTTGTTAATCTTGATACAGATACCGTTGTGTACAGTAAAAATTCAGATAAAAAGTGTTACCCTGCATCTACAACAAAAATTATGACATACATAATTGTTACAGAAAAAGTAGAAGATTTGGACGGCACAAAGGTTAAAATTGAGCAGGATTTGCTTGATGAGCTTAATGGTACAGACAGTTCTTTGGCTGGTTTAAGCGATTATGCAGATGAAGAATTGTCAGTTTTTCAGCTTCTACATTGTATGATGATAAGCTCAGGCAATGATGCAGCTTTAGTTCTGGCTGATTATGTAGGTGATGGTGATGTAGACGCTTTTGTTAAGCTTATGAACGCAAAAGCAAAAGAGCTTGGATGTAAAAATACAAACTTTGTAAATCCTCACGGTTTGCATGACGAAAAGCAATATACAACTGCTGAAGATATGCTGAAAATTGCACGCTATGCAATGACAACTCCTTATTTTACAGATATAACTAATACTGTTGAATATTACATAGATGGTGATGACGAAGACCCTTTGACAAATACAAATCTTATGATTAATCCTGATGAAGAAGATTATTATTATGAGTATGCAAAAGGAATAAAAACAGGTACAACTGATGAGGCTGGTCATTGTCTTGTTTCTACAGCATTAAAGGACGATGTATCATATATGTGTATAGCATATAATGCACCTTGCTATGATGATGACGGAAATGAGCTTGAAACCAATTATGCTATATCAGAAAGTAAAAAGCTTTATGAATGGGCATATAAAAATGTTACTATGCGTACAGTTCTTGGTAAAAATGATAAGGTTGCAAGTATTAAAGTTAATTATGGAGATAATGCAGAAGAAGTTGCACTTGTACCCGAATATGCCTACTCAACAATGTTCTCTAGCGATGTGAAAGAAGAAGACATAGAGATTAAGGCTAAGTGTCAGGAAGAAATTGATGCACCTGTAGAAAAGGGTACAGTTTTAGGCACAGCAACAGTTTCTTATAATGGTGAAGAACTTACAAAAATTAATCTTGTTGCAGCTGAAACCGTAGAAAAAAGCGAGTGGTCATATTTTCTTACTGTTGCAAAAAATATTGTAACTTCAACAACCTTTATTGTTGTTGTGGCAGTGGTTATTGTGTTATTTATTCTTTATATTGTTTTAATAAAAGTTATGGCAAATAAAAAGAATAAGAAAAAAGAAAATTAATATAATTTATAAGATTATAAGAAAACTCTGTAAGACTTTGTAATGAAGTTTTACAGAGTTTTTATTTGGTAAATTCGATAAAATCATATGTTTATATCAGTTTACTTTAGCTAATGCGGATAAAATGTGAATATGATTATTATTAGAAAAATTTTTATTTGATTTTTACATTATGTGTGTTATAATTTTATAGAATATAATTTAAAATTTTGGAGGCAATATGAGCAATACAGTTGTTTCTGTTATAATTCCTTATTTAGAAGAGAATAACAAGATAATAGATACGCTCTCGTCAATATGTAAGCAAAAAGGTTTTGACTCAACCAAAGTAGAGGTGCTTATTATTGATGCCACCGGGAGTACAGAAAGTAAAAATTTAATAGGGAACTTATCTATATGTAAGGTTATTAGTTCTACAGCGGTAAAAAGTGAAGCAGATGCTTGTAATCTTGCTGTTGAAAATGCTACAGGTGAATATATTACAGTTTGCCGTTGCGGAGATACTTTCAGCAGTGAGTATTTTCAAAAAGCATTAAAGGCTTTTGATGAATATGAAAATGTTCCGTTTGTTTCTGTACAGCGTTTTTGTTGTAATCCTGTTTTTGAAAACAAAAAAGCAAACAGACTTAATGACAGCTCTTTGAAAGCAAACAAAGCAGTAAATCTATTGGAAACACCTGCATCTGTAAAAACAGAGGTTTGTGGTACTCTTTTTAAGATGAATATTTTTAAAAAGTATAAATTTAACGTAAATCTTAAATATGAGTATTTTCAGGAGTTTATTTTGCACTTACAAATGGATTATCCTGAATTTGTTGAGGTTGCAGGAGCAGAGTATGATTATTTTATGCCCGTTGAGGATGACTTTTTGTATTTTATTCCTGCAAATTATAAAGATTGGTATACTGAGTCAACAGAGGTATTTTTATTGCCTCTTGCAAAGTACAGTAAAGAAAAACTAGGTGCAATACCGGAGTTTATTCAGTTTTATATTATGTTTGCTGTTTCGTCAAGATTTTTGTCGAATATGAATAACCGAAACAAGCGTAATATGAACAATGAGGAACTTTCAGAGTATTTTGAATCAGCAAGAAATGCACTTAAATATGTGGATAATAACTATGTTCTCAATAAAAATAAACTAAAATCCCTTGGTTATAGCGAAGAAGCAGCAGAGATGTTCTATATGCTGAAATATAACTGTACCTTTGATGAAATGCCTTTGGTCAATGTTGAGGGTAAAAATGAAGTTTATTTAAATTGTGACAATGTTTTTGTTGCAAGGCTTACAGACCAGCGTGTTGGTATGCACGTTATTGATTATCGTGATGGAAAGCTTGTAATAGATGGTTCTTTCAGACGTGTGTTCAACCTCAAGGATATAGAACTATATGTAAAGTTTAATGATAAAAAGTTTAAACTTACTGATACTGACCGCTATTCGCTTACAAAATATTTTGGTATAAGTGCATACAAGAAATTTACTTTCCATTTAGAACTGCCTCTTAACACTAAAAAGAGCAATCAGACAGTAGAATTTTTTGCGAGATATAGATATACAGTTATTCCGCTGAAGCTTTCATTTTTGCATCATTGGTCAAAGTTTACATTAACACCTGCAAATTCTTACTGGAGATTTAACAAATATATAGCACATATAGATAATGCTAAAGTAATTGTGATTAATCAAGCTTCTGCTTTAAGTACACTAAAAAGCGAACTTAAATTTTTACCAGGTGTATTCAAAGAAAGTAAGCGTTTGTTTATAACAAGAATACAATACTGGCTGACAAGACCATTCTTTAAAAACAAAAAAATCTGGCTTATGTATGACAAATTATATAAGGGTGGTGACAGTGCTGAATATCTTTACAGATATTGTGCTGATAAAAAAGATGGCATTACAAGATATTATATAATTGACAAGAACACCTCTGATTATAAAAATCTAAAATCAGCAGGTTTAAAGCCTGTTAAAAATCACTCTTTAAAACATAAGATGATTTTCTTGAATACAGATATAGCACTTATAACAAACTCAAATGTTTTCCCATTTAACGGCTATAATATGGACAGGTCAAGATTTATAAGAGGTTTGTGTAACTTCCCGTCAATGTGCTTGCAACACGGTTTGTCTGTACAGAAATGTGCTATGGCTCAACAGAGAATAGTTGATAACACACAAATGTACTTCTTAGCATCAAAGCACGAATATGAAAATCTTAGCAATCACGCTTATAACTACAGTAATTTCAATATCCTTAAAATGACAGGTATAGGCAGATATGATGGACTTATAAATAACGACCAAAAGCAAATTCTGCTTTCACCAACATGGAGAATGTATAACGCAATGCCTGTAACTACCAGCGAGGGCGAACAGCGTACCTATAATCCTGAGTTCAAGCATACTACCTACTATAAAATATATAATGACCTTATTAATAATCAAAAACTTATTGATACAGCAAAGAAAACAGGGTATAAAATTAAATATTTACTGCACCCAATTTTAAGTGCTCAGGTTAATGATTTTGTACCTGACCCTTATGTTGAAGTTATATCTTCTGTAGGTGATTTAAGTTACGAAAAAATTCTTACTGAATCAAGCCTCATGGTTACAGACTATTCGGGTGTACAGTTTGACTTTGCATATATGAAAAAGCCACTTGTATATTTCCACCCGTCACAACTGCCTGCACACTATGAAGATGGAGGATTTTTCTACGATACTATGGGATTTGGTGAAATCTGTACCGAAAGTGAACAGCTTGTTGATACTTTGTGCGAGTATATGGAAAACAATTGTCAGATGAAGCCTGAATATATTGCAAGAGTTGATGAGTTCTATAAATATGATGACCACAACAACTGCGAAAGAATATATAAAGAAATTATGGAGTATCAGAAACAGGTTAATATTGATAAATTGAAGTAATGATGCAATTAAACGCACCACAGGAATTTAATTTACTGTGGTGCGTTTTTATTATATTCTCTTTCTTATGATTTTATTTATAAGTTTTTTACCATCAAATGGAATTAATGGATACAGGTAGCTTTTTCCTGAAACAGTTTTATTAGTGATTAATAGAATTGTAATTATTGCAACACTTATTATAAATCCAATAAAATTAAACAAGGCGGTGGCTATAAGAATAAATATTCTGAAAAACTTTAAAGCATATCCTAATTCATAACTGGGTTGGGTATAGTTTGCTATAGCAACAAATGCCATATACAGCATAGTTTCTCTTGAAAACCAACCTACAGTAACAGCAAATTCACTCAATGCTATAGCACCTATTATACTCAATGATGCACTTAATGAATCAGGTGTTTTTATTGAAGCCAGACGCAAACCATCTATTGAAAATTCCAACAAAATTAGTTGCCAGAATACCGGAATATTAACAGGTTCAGTAAGCAGTATGAACTTAAAAAAATCAGGTACAAAATCAGGATTTTGTAAAGCAAGCAACCATACAGGGGTAATAAAAAGTGTTGCTATAGTTACAAGATACCTTGTAAAACGTATATATGTTCCTGTAACAGGAGGAAAATAGTAATCATCTGCTTCTTCTATAATATCGAAAAGCGAAGTTGGTAAAATAAGTGCTGATGGCGAGTTGTCTACAAAAATAACAATATTTCCATCAAGAAGTGCGGCAGAAGTGGAGTCGGGACGTTCTGTGTATTTTACTTTTGGCAATGGATTGAACCATTTATGCTTATACAGTGCTTCAAGTAAGCTTTGTTGATTCATTGTAAGAGAGTCTACTTCTAAATTTTTAATACCATCTGATATTTTCTGCAAAAGCTTTTTATCTACCAGATTATCCATATATACAACAGCTACATCTGTTTTGGAAGTTTTTCCTACGGGATAAGCCTCTACAGTAAGGTTAGCATCTCTTATACGCCTTCTTATAAGTGCCAGATTACTAATGAGTGTTTCTACAAATCCGTCTTTAGAACCACGCATAACCTTATCTTTTTCTGGTTCAGCAGTTTGCCTTTGCGGATATGTTCGGCTGTCGATTAATACAGCACTGTCAAATCCGTCCACAATCAGTGCTGTCATACCGGAAAGAACATTTGCTGTTATTTTTTCTATTTCTTTAACTACATCTACCTCTACATAAGGCACACAGTTTTCTGAAAATGTGTAGGCATTCTCCATAAAACTTTCATCATCAATAGAAAAGAAGAATTCCATAATTTTTTCCATTATTTCGTCTTTAACAAGACCATCTATAAAAAACATACACGATTTTCTGTTTTTGATTACAATTTTTCTGCATACAAGGTCAAAGCTTTTATTTGCTCTTAGTGCCTCATTCAATGCGTCATAATTACTTTGATATGATGTATATAAATTCAATCATAACAACTCCTATTGATATAAGATGATAAATTTTAGTTTAATCAGTAAATTCCAATTAATTCATACTTACAAGGTAATTTTTGTTACGGATATCTGTTTCAGAACCGGATAAATAATATGCTTGATTTTTAATTCCAAATATGCAATAATTGTAATTCATAGGATTATAAAATTTTAGATTGTTGGTGAATAAGAAATGTTAAATTTGTTTTCTAAAAATAACGGTATAAACAAAGGTGCGATTGAATATATTATTGTTGGATTGGGCAATCCGGGTAAAGAATATGAACATACTCGTCATAATGCAGGATTTATAGCTATAGATAAAATTGCAGAAAAATATAATTGTAACATTAGTAAGTTAAAATATAAAGCTCTTATAGGTGATTGTATAATTTGTGGTAAGCGTGTATTACTTATGAAACCACAGACATTTATGAATTTAAGTGGTGAATCAGTAGTACAGGCAATGAGTTTTTACAAAATACCACCTGAAAAAGTTATAGTTTTATTTGATGATATATCTTTAGATGTAGGCAGAATGAGAATAAGACGAAAGGGCAGTGACGGTGGACAAAGAGGTATGCGTAGCATTATAGGACTTAGCGGTAGCGATAAATTCCCAAGAGTGAAAATAGGAATTGGTGAAAAGCCAAATCCTAACTGGCAACTTGCCGACTGGGTATTATCACGTTTTACAAAAGATGAGCTGACAACTTTAGATAAAGTTACCGATAATGCTTGCGGTGCTGTTGAATATATATTGAGTGACAATATTGACAAAGCAATGTCGGAGTACAACTCATAAGAGGTAATATAATGAAATTTTTAGAAAATATAATAGAAAAAATCCCTGAGTACAAAACCTTACAAAAAGCAATACAGAGCAAGCCTTGTTCTGTAGCGGTTACAGGACTTACAGGTGTGCATAAGGCACATATAATAAGTACACTCCCATTTTCACAAAAAATGGGAGCTTTTGTAGTTGCATCAGATGAACACGAAGCACAGGTTTTTGCAAACGACCTTACAGCAATGGGTAGAAAAGCGTACTTCTATCCAATAAGAGATTTTATATATAAGGATATAAATAGTCGTTCCAGAGAATATGAACATCAAAGAATAAATGTGCTTTGTAAAATTATGGAAAATAAAGCTGATGTTGTTATTACAACTATTGATGCACTTTCTCAGTTTACAATACCGCCAAAGATTTTGAAGCAAGCCAATATTACTTTTGAAAGCGGAACTGAAATTTCTGTAGAAGATGCAACAAAAGCACTTATACTAAATGGATATGAAAGATGTGATATAGTAGAGGGACAAGGTCAATTTGCACAGCGTGGCGGAATACTGGATTTATTTATGCCCGATACAGAAAAACCTGTACGTATTGAGTTTTGGGGAGATGAAATAGACACAATAAATACCTTTGACCCCGAAACACAAAGACGATTGGATTATGTAGAAAAAATAACTATTACACCATCTGTAGAAGTTCTGGTTAATGATAAATTTGAACTTTCTCAAAAAATTCAAGAAAAAATTACTTTGCTTAAAGGAAAAAACTCTGCTAAAGCAAAAGAAATATTACAGAACGAAGCTGATTTACTTGCAAATGGTGTTTCTATTGGTTCTACAGATAAATTTATTAGTTTAGTATACGATGAAAAAGCCTCTCTGCTTGATTATATAGAAAATAGAATTATTTTTATATCTGAACAGACAAAGGTAAAAGCCAGACAGAATTCTTATTATACAATGTATAATGGGGAAATTAAAGATAATTTTGCAACAGGAACTCTTTGTAAAGGCTTTGAAACATACTGTCTTGAAAAGTTTGAGGTGTGGAATTTTTTTGAAAAAAACACCACTATTTTTCTTGATAATTTTACTCACGGTTCATATGAACTAAAACTCAAAGAACTTATTAATTTTACCGCAAAACAACTGTCTTTATGGAGTGGCTCTTATAATGTACTTAAAGAAGACCTTAATATGGACTTCAATAAAAATACAACTATGGTTATATTGGCAGGTACATCAAAAAGTGCAGTATCTCTTGAGCAACAGTTGAAGGATGACGGTTTTCCTGCACAACTTGTAAAAGATATAGCAGAGCCATTACCCAATCATATTTATGTGATGGAAGGTACTTTATCTGCAGGCTTTGAATATCCGTCTGTAAAGTTTAAATTAATGTCTCATGGTACAGTTTTTACACCTGTAAAGAAAAAGCTGAACAGACCTAAAAATGCCCAACAGATTTATTCCTTGGAAGAACTCAGCATAGGTGATTATGTTGTGCATACTAAATTTGGTATAGGTGTTTACAGGGGAATAAACAAAATAGAAAAAGATGGCATTATTAAGGATTACATTACAATTTTATATGCAAAAGATGATGAACTGTATGTACCTGTTACTCAGCTTGATATGGTGTCTAAATATATAGGCCCTAAAGAGGATAGTAAAGTAAAATTGAGTAAACTCGGTGGTACAGACTGGGCAAAGGCGAAATCAAGAGTACGTAGTGCAGTTAAAGATATAGCACACGAACTTACAAAACTGTATGCAGAAAGAATGAAAGCAAAAGGTTATGCTTTCTCTCCAAATAGTGAATGGCACAATGATTTTGCATCACATTTTGAGTATGAAGAAACAGGAGACCAGCTTAGATGTATTGATGAAATTACTGCTGATATGGAACGTACAGCACCTATGGACAGGTTGCTGTGCGGTGATGTTGGTTTTGGTAAAACAGAGGTTGCCTTGCGTGCTGCTTTTAAATGTATTGCTGACTCAAAGCAATGTGCTTTGCTTTGTCCTACAACTATTCTTGCATGGCAACACTATCAAACTGCTCTAAGAAGATTTGAAGGCTTTCCTGTGAAAATAGAACTTCTTTCAAGATTCAGAACGACTGCTCAACAAAACGAAATTATAAAAGCCTTAAAGCGTGGTGAGGTTGATATGGTTATCGGTACTCACAGATTAATTTCAAAGGATATTAAATTCAGAGATTTAGGGCTTGTAATTATAGATGAGGAACAGCGATTTGGTGTAGCACAAAAAGAAAAATTTAAAGAAATGTGTAACAATATAGATGTTCTTACACTGTCAGCTACACCTATTCCCAGAACTCTCAATATGGCTATGAGTGGTATTCGTGATATGTCTGTACTTGAAGAAGCACCACAAGACCGCCAACCTGTGCAAACCTATGTTATGGAATATGACCAAGAGGTAATATTTGAAGCCATAAGACGTGAATTAAGACGTGGTGGACAGGTGTTTTATCTTCATAACAGTGTAGACACTATAGATACCTGTGCTTTTAATATTTCACAGGCAATTCCCGAAGCAAATGTTGGTGTAGGACACGGAAAAATGAGCGAGCAACAGCTTTCTGAAGTATGGAGAAAAATGCTTGAGCAGGAAATAAATGTGCTTGTTTGTACAACCATTATTGAAACAGGTGTAGATATTCCAAATGCTAACACACTTATTATAGATAATGCAGACCATATGGGATTATCTCAGCTTCACCAGTTAAGAGGAAGAGTTGGGCGTTCATCAAGACGTGCATATGCTTATTTCACATTCAGACCAATGAAGGTGCTTACCGAAGTTTCAGCAAAAAGACTTGCTGCAATAGAGGAGTTTACAGAGTTTGGCAGTGGCTTTAAAATTGCAATGCGTGACCTTGAAATTCGTGGTGCCGGTAATGTACTTGGTGCTCAACAACATGGACATATGGAAATTGTTGGTTATGATATGTACCTTAAACTGCTTAATGAGGCAATTCGTGAAGAACGTGGGGAAGAGGCACTGCCCGAAGATATTGAGTGTTCAATAGATGTACCAATCCCTGCACATATTCCTGAAGATTATATTCCGGCATTAAAACTCAGAATTGCAATGTATCGCCGTATTGCTGACATACGAAGTAAAGAAGATGCAGATGATGTAATAGATGAGCTGATAGACAGATTTGGAGATGTACCACCATCTGTAATGGGACTTATCGAAGTTGCTTTAGTAAGAAATACTGCATCATCTTATGGAATATATGAAATTAAGCAGTTGGATACATCTATGTTGCTTTTTCTTACAGATGTACGTACACCTAAAGTGGCAGAATTACTCAATAAACTCTCAGGTCAGGCAACTTTAAAGCTTGATGGAGGAAAACCACATATCTGTGTAAAAATCAAAAAATATACTGCACCACTTAAAGCTTTAACTGAGATTTTTAATTAAGTAAAATATATCAAAAAAACAGCAAACTATTTTATAACAATAGGTTTGCTGTTTTCTGTTTACATTTTTTGTGTATTTTGATATAATGAAGAAAATATTATAAAGGACGGTATAAGATATGAAAAATAAATTATCAGTTTTAATTACATCATTTGTTTCAATTATGCTTGTAATTTTTTCTACAGTAACAACATTTGCTTTTGATAACACTTCTGTAAGCACAGGTGACAGCACAACAATAGTTGTTGTTATACTTGCTGTACTTATGGTTGCGGCTGTAGTTGCTATTGTTTTGATGTCACGCAAGAAAAAGTAGCATTGGTAGAGGCTTTGTAATGATATTAATATTACGGTGAGCCGTTTAGTCAAAATGAAACACATCTTAGCTATAATCTTGGAGATGCTGGTAAAATTTTTGGAGTAAGATTTCTGGATGAAATTGGTACAGAGATTTATTATATTTACTTTGATGAAAATGGTAAGGCTTATAAAATAGAGAAAGAAATATTAAACAATTAATTACATAATAAAACTCCCTTACTACAAAAATAAGGGAGTTTTATGTTTAAATAATCTTTTAACTGATTTTATTTTTCATTCTTTACTATATCTTCAACAACTTTTTCAATGTTGCTCTGACATAGTCCAAAAATTTCAAGCAATTCCTTAGCAGGACCT
>JAXJYN010000034.1:0-3136 GCA_036306965.1 Acutalibacteraceae bacterium | reverse complement strand
TTTCGATACTCTGTGCGACTACACGCTTCTTTTTGTTTTCCATATTTGACGGGATAAGGTCATAAACTCTGCGGATTTTGAGCTTCTTTTCTTCGTCATATTTTGAAGCATCGGCGGCATAATAGTCATGAATTTCGCTCTGAATTTCACGCACAGACTGTATATTTTTTTCTTCGAGATAAGAGTTGACCGCATCAGGAAGTCCGCCTACAAGCAAAAATTTACGGAACAAATCCATCATTTTCTTGTGCATTGATTCATCAAGTGCTTCAAGTCGCTCAAACTTTTTCTGCATAGATGAAACAACAATTTCATTCATTCCGTTTGCGTAAAGAAATTCTTCAAAGTCAAGAGGAAACATCCTGACCTTGCGGATACTGCCAATAGGAATTGATGTTGTCTGTGATAATGTAACACCTAAAAGTGAACCGCTAGCGATAAAAGTAAACTTATTGTCCTGTGATAAAAATTTGAGTAAGGTGAGCAAATGCGGATACGCTTGAATCTCATCAATAAAAATCAAAGTGTCTTCTTTTGCTTTCATCTTGTTACCCTCAAGCATACTGACCTGAAGATAAAAATCCTCGATAGTTTTAGTTTCAGCAAAAAGGCGATTACCTAACGAATCTTCAACCATATTTATCTCAATAAAGTTTTCAAAGAGCTTTTTGCCCACATAACGAATGATATATGTTTTACCTACCTGACGAGCTCCATCAACTAACAAAATCTTTTTCGAGTCAGACTTTAAATGGTTTTCGATAACAGATTCTATCTTACGATATAGCATAACAACACCTCTTTTGTGACTTTTCAAGTATATTATAGCATTATTAATATGACTTTTCAATATAAATCATACTTCAATATACCAACTTTTCAATGTTAAGTAAGTTTGTAACTTAATAAACATATTTTTTAGATGTCACGCTTTTAGGTTTTTAAAGATTAGTGTTTATGCGAGTTTTGAAGTGTGAAATTGAGAAGTTAATGTAATTATACTACTATGCTGAGTTTTGTGAATTATAGCGATTAAGGGCTTTTAAAAAGACTATGTTTTCTGATGTCTTTCTATCAAACATTGTCTATTAAGAATAGTAGAAAAAGTGTTATCTAAAACCATAGTATTTAAGCCGTTTTTTGAGCGTGATTTTGAGTGGTTAGGGTAATTACATTCACACCCTCGTTTTGCTGAAATATGCCGTTTATGGGCATTTTAAGCGTGCGCAAAAATGACGAAAGAAAATAGAACAAGATATATAGTAAAGGCAAGGAGAATGATGAGAAATTCTCCTTGCCACTATTTTAAGTACGTAAAACATATAGCTTGTTTTTAAGAGATTTAGTTAATAATCTTCGTCATAATCATTGTCTTCATCGTAATCATATTCATCAAAATCATCATCGAAATCTTCGCCAAGATAATCGAATGCAAACTCTTCAAGTTCATAATCCGACAGGTTGTATATTAAACTCAGTGCTAATTCCTGAAGCTCAGATTTTGATAAATTACGCACATACTCTTCGATTCTTTCGGGAAGTTCCTCGAAAAATTCTTCTCTTTCGTTTTCGGCTTCTTCAATTTTCCTTATATATTTATCTGCTTCTTCGGGGAAAACTTCAAAATATAAAGCAACCATATGTTTACACACCTTGTGCCCGTTTGCAAATGGGCAGGTGCACTTTGAACGCTTTGGGTGTTCCGGGTCTATTGTTACACTGTAAGGCGTATTTCCACTTCCTGATACTTCACTACTATAGTGAGTGTCGTCAATTTTTGTAACTGGCTTGACCTTGTTATCACAGTAATATTGGTATCCTCTTGAAGCGGATTTTCGGTTTGCGGCTGTTTCAATGCTCATAATTTTACACCCTCCAATTTAGTACTCAATCCTGAAATAATCAAGATAGGCTTTGAATCTGTCCTGAGCTGTCAGGCAAGTATCAATCAGATAAGCTTTTTCGTTGTTCCATTCTTTCAGACCTCGGTAATAGAAAAGCTTTAGGTTATCCTCGATTATAAACGGCACGATGTTGTGCTTGAGGCATTCTTTGAGAAGAATAAGTCTGCCAACACGACCATTACCGTCTTGGAATGGGTGTATGCGTTCAAAAGCTACATGAAATTCTACAATATCGTCAAAGGTAATATTACTTTTTGCGTTGTAATCGGCAAGGAGCTTACTTATTTTATCAGCTACTTCTTCGGGGAGAGCAGTGTCACATCCGCCAACCTCGTTAGGAATCTTTTTGTATTCGCCAACAGCAAACCAATCCTTACGGCTGTCGCTTGTACCGGTTTTAAGAGTAGAGTGCAGTTGTTTGATGAATTTTTCGCTAAGAGTAGCACCAGCTTGTTCGATAACCATATCGATACAGCGGAAGTGGTTAGAGGTTTCTATGATGTCATCAACATTGACAGCTTCGTTTTCAAAGCCAATTGTATTTGTTTCGAAAATATAGCGAGTCTGGTCGTGAGTCAGTCGGCTACCTTCGATGTGGTTTGAATTGTAGGTTAGCTCAATCTGAATTTTATGATATATTCCACCGCTTGTTTTAGCACGCTTTTGCTCACGGAGAATGCTTAATAGCGATGGAGCAGAATTCTTTTTGTTAAGTCGTTCAGGCTTTTGTGCGTTTTCAGGTATGCTCCAAATTTTGCCGATAAGCTTAGCATCGGCAATTCTGCCCTGAGCACAATAATTTCTTACGCTACGCTCAGAGATTCTCCATTTATCAGCCATTTCAGCCACAGATAAGTATTTCATAACGACCTCCTTACAGTTTTTACATACATAGTATACCACACCATCGGCAAAATAACAATAATATTATTTAAGATGAATGTATAAATATTGCCGATAAAATGCTATATAAACATTTAGAAGATATGTAGACAAAGTTAGCGTTAAAGTCATCGAGTTTATGCGGTTTCTGAGGCGATAAATAGTGATATTAGTGTAAATATATCTTTTAGCTCAAATTCTCGAAATATGCCATTTACGGGCATTTAAGCGACAGGGTTTTTGAACGAGTTAAATTTTTATGAACAATTTGTTAACAAACAGTATCAACATTATGTATAGTTCTATATCAGAATAATAAAGTTAGTTTATGTTGCGTAATTCATTTAATA
>JAXJYN010000033.1:0-78658 GCA_036306965.1 Acutalibacteraceae bacterium | reverse complement strand
TCTCTCTTCAGCACCTATGCCACAGAACGCACCGCTTGTATCAACAAAGCAGAGTACAGGTCTTCTAAATTTTTCAGCCTGTTTCATAAGCCTTAATGCCTTGCGGTAACCTTCAGGATGAGCAGAACCAAAATTCTTTTCTACTCTCTCTTTTGTATTCTTGCCTTTATCAAGACCTATAACGGTAACAGGTGTATTGCCAAGCATTGCAATACCTGCCTTTACTGCCTTATCATCTGCAAAACGTCTATCACCATGCAGTTCAAAAAAGCTGTCGCCAAACAAAGCCTTTATAAAATCGGAGGCTGTTAGTCTGTCTGCAGACCTTGCCGCAGTTACTCTGTCAAACGCTCTCATTTGCTTTTAACCTCCTTGTTTGTTTCTTCTGCTTTTTCTATATTATGCAGTGCAAGTAACTTTGAAAGTACAGCTTTCATTTCACGTCTATCAATAACAGCGTCAACAAAGCCCTTATCCTGCAAAAATTCTGCAGTCTGAAAATCCTTTGGTAATTTCTGACGGATAGTCTGCTCTATTACTCTGGGTCCTGCAAACGCAACCAGTGCACCTGGTTCTGACAAAATAATATCGCCTTCCATAGCAAAGCTTGCAGTTACACCACCTGTTGTAGGGTCAGTAAGTACAGTAATATACAACAAACCTGCGTCACTGTGTCTTTTTACAGCACCGCTTGTTTTAGCCATCTGCATAAGAGAAAGTATACCCTCCTGCATTCTTGCACCACCCGAAAGTGTAAAACCAACAACAGGCAATTCATTCTCTGTAGCATACTCAAAAGCTCTTGTAATTTTTTCGCCTGTAACTGTACCCATTGAACCTATCATAAAGCTTGGATCCATTACAAACATAACAATCTTATATCCATTAATTGTACAAACACCTGTAATTACAGACTCGTTTTCACCGCTTCTGTTTTTAGCCGCAGCAAGCTTGCGGTTATAATCAGGGAAGCCGATTATGTTCTTCGAGGTTAAATCTCCGTCCATTTCCTCAAAGGAATCTTTGTCAGCTATCATTTCTACCCTTTGTCTTGCAGTAATTCTGAAGTGGTGATTGCATTGTGTACAAACCCTGCTATTGTCATCAAGGTCAGTTGCAAGTACCATTCTTTTGCATTCAGGACATTTTACCCACAAAGCATCAGGCACATACGGCTTAACTTCTTCTGTTGATTTTTCAGACGGAATTTTTTCCAGTTCATTTTTAGGCTTTAAAAATGTAAAAAAATCACCATTAAACATAAGCAACATCCAATCTAATAAATTTATATAAGCAGTTATTATAACTGTAGTATTCAAATTAAGAATTTAATTCAGTTAGAAATTAGGAGTTAGAAATATTAGTTAATTTGTTAAAAGCAATAGATTTTTATGTTTTCTGCATTTTACTCCTAATTACTAACTAAATAAATATTAAAATCTGTGTTAATACAGATTTTTTATTTTAAATTTTTCTTTCTTTTTTCACGGTTTTCCATAAAATCAGTTGTGTATGTACCGTCTACAAATTCTTTGTCAGATAAAATATCTATCTGTAAATCTCTGTTATGGTCTACTCCGTGAATATTAAGCTCGCTAAGAGCCATTTTCATTTTTCTAATTGCATAATCCCTTGTTCTCGCTTGAACAATAAGCTTACCAATCATTGAATCATAATATGGTGGTATAGTATAGTCTTGATAAATTGCTGAATCAAAACGAACTGACGGTCCACCAGGAATATGTACTCTTGTGATTTTACCACAAGAAGGTCTAAAATTCTCATCAGGATTTTCTGCGTTAATACGACACTCGATAGCATGACCATGAATAAACACTCTATCCTGTGTAATTGTAAGCATTGCACCTGCAGCAATTCTAATTTGCCACTGTACCAAATCTATACCTGTTACCATTTCTGTAACAGGATGTTCAACCTGTAGACGAGTATTCATTTCCATAAAATAGAAGTTGTTGTCTTTGTCAAGCAAAAACTCAACCGTACCTGCGTTAACATAATTAACAGCAAGAGCCGCTTTTCTGGCAGCTTCCATCATTTCTTTACGCATTTCTGGTGTAATTGCAGATGAAGGACTTTCCTCAATAAGCTTTTGGTTTTTTCTTTGAACTGAACATTCACGTTCACCAAGACAGATTACATTGCCATATTTATCTGCAAGCAACTGCATTTCAATGTGCTTAACAGGCTTGAGGAATTTTTCCATATATACTGCACCATCACCAAATGCTGACTCTGCTTCGCTTGATGCTGAATTATAAGCATTGTCAAACTCGTCCATAGATTTTACAAGACGAATACCACGTCCGCCACCACCTGAACGAGCTTTGATAAGCAGAGGAAAACCAATTTTCTCTGCCTCTGCTCTGGCAACCTCAAGATTTTCAACAATATCACAACCAGGTGTTACAGGCACACCTGCTTCACGCATTGTTTTTCTTGCCATATCCTTGTCACCAAGTAAAGAAATCATCTCTGAACTTGGACCTATAAACTCTATGTTACACTTCTCACAAAGAGAAACAAATTTAGCATTTTCCGAAAGCAAGCCATAGCCAGGGTGAATTGCCTGTGCTCCTGTTGTTATGGCAACTGTTATAATTGCTGCCATATTGAGGTAGCTGTCTGCAACCTGTGGTCCACCAAGACAGTAGCTTTCGTCCGCAAGCTGAACGTGCATTGCATCTTTATCTGCTTCGGAATATATTGCAACGGTAGAAATACCCATTTCTCTACAGGCTCTGATAATTCTTACCGCAATTTCTCCACGATTTGCTATCAAAATCTTTGAAAACAAATTGCACACTCCCAACTTAAATTAGTTATAAATAGCAGTAATTATTGCTCGTTAGGCACTACAGCTACTGTAAAATCTGCCTGTACACAAAGCTTATCACCTACATAACCTTTTGCAGAAATAAAATGGAATACTCCTCTGCTTTTTGTAAGTGTGCAAGTTGTTTCAAGTGTATCACCAGGCAAAACTTTTTCCTTAAACTTTACATTATCCATTTTTGAAAAATATGGTGTTGAATTTGAGGCACTGTCTGAAATAAGTACACAGCTTGTCTGAGCCATCATTTCACAAAGAATTACACCTGGAACAACAGGATTGCCCGGAAAATGTCCTTTTAAAAAGAACTCGTCACCTTTGATTGTGTACTTACCCTTAGATGTAACATCATCTATTTTTTCTGCTTCTTCAACAAGCAACATATTGTCACGATGTGGAATAATCTTCTTGATTTCTTCCTGATTCATTTTATACCCTCCTAAAATCACTCAATGGTGAACAAAGGCTGACCGTATTCTACAAGGTCGCCATTTTCTACAAGAATTTCTTTAATAGTTCCGCTTTCTGTAGCAGTAACCTCGTTCATAAGCTTCATAGCCTCAATAATACAGACAACATCGCCCTTATTAACTTTTGAACCAACCTTTACATAAGGCTCTGCCTCAGGTGAAGGTGATGTATAGAAAACACCAACCATAGGACAATCAATAGTTTTATCCTGTGACTTTTCGCTTACAGCTGTCTGTTCCTCTGACTGAACAGGTGCAGTCATTGAAGGCATTGGAGGCATAATTGGAGGCTGTGCCATACTTGCAGCACCAACAGGAACTGTTACATTAACAGCAGGTGCAGAAGAATCTGCAACCTTTTTCTTTAAACTCAATTTTTCACCGTTACCACAAGTAATTTCCAGATTAGTAAGACTTGAATTGTCAAGTGTGGCAATAAGCTCTTTAATTTCATCTATACTATACATTGACTAGATCCTTTCAACTTATTTTTATATAGTTAGGAGTGATGAATTAGAGGCTTGGGGTTACCCATTGTACAACATTAGGTCATTTTTATTATATACCGAAGCACACATTAAACTTTTACCTCATCACTTCTAACTCAAAAATATATTACTCTGCTTTTCTGAATGCTACAACAGCGTTGTGACCACCAAAACCAAGTGTTGAAGAAGCAGCAATGTCAAGCTGAGCCTCTACAGCCTTGTTTGGTACATAGTTAAGGTCGCAAGCCTCGTCAGGCTCTTCAAGGTGAATTGTAGGAGGTACAATACCGTTTTTAAGTGCCAATACAGCTGCAATAGCCTCTACCGCACCTGTTGCACCAAGCATATGGCCTGTCATAGATTTTGTTGAACTAATAAGTGCATCATAAGCTTTGTCACCAATAGCCATTTTAATAGCCTTTGTTTCACCTGAATCATTAAGTGGTGTACTTGTACCATGAGCATTGATATACAGTTTATCCTCTGCTGTTAAACCAGCCTCTTCAAAAGCAAGTTCAAATGCCTTTGCACTGCCTGTAGCCTCAGGGTCTGGTGCTGTTACATGGTGAGCATCACAAGTGTTACCGTAGCCAACAAACTCAGCATAAATCTTTGCACCTCTTGCCTTAGCGTGTTCATATTCCTCAAGAACAAGCATACCTGCACCCTCACCTAGTACAAATCCACTTCTTCTCTTATCAAAAGGAGTTGATGCACTATTAGGGTCATCATTAAGTGTAAGAGCTTTACAATTAGCAAAACCTGCAACTGTAAGAGGTGTTACAGCTGCCTCACTGCCACCTGCAATGATAGCGTCAGCCATACCGTACTTTATAGCATGGAAAGCCTCGCCAAGTTCATGAGTACCTGTAGAACAAGCTGTAACCATTGGCACACATACACCCTTAGCATTGAACTTAATAGCAACCTGTCCTGCCGCTATATTTGAAATCATCATAGGAATAAAGTGCGGAGAAACCTTTCTTGCTCCACCTGTATAGAATGCAACACTGTTGTTATAGAATGTCTGCATTCCACCAATACCTGAGCCAACGTATACACCAAAACGGTCTTCAGCTACGTTGCCCATAATACCGCTATCCTCAACAGCCTGCTGTGCAGCAGCCAAAGCATACTGTACAAACAAGTCGGTTTTTCTCAAATCTTTTTTCTCCATATATTTAAGTGGGTCAAAATCCTTAACCTCACCTGCTACCTTAGCTTTTAAATCTGTAGCATCAAAAGACTTAATGTGATCGATACCACATACACCGTTAATCATATTATTCCAGGTTGTTTCAACATCGTTACCCAACGGAGTAACACAACCTAAACCTGTAACAACTACTCGTCTCATCGGAAAATCTCCTCTCTGAATAAATACTGCATTAAAAATTACATTGCCATACCGCCGTCTACACGGATAACTTCACCTGTGATGTATGACGCTTCGTCTGAACATAGGAATGCAATAGCGTTTGCAACATCCTCAGGCAAACCACGCTTTTTCATAGGGATTGATGCCTCGATAGCGTCCTTTACTTTATCACTAAGTGCGTTTGTCATATCTGTAATAATATAACCCGGAGCAACTGCATTTGCTGTAACACCTCTGCCGGCAAGCTCTTTAGCTACTGACTTTGTAAGACCAATTACACCAGCTTTAGATGCAGAATAATTGGCTTGTCCTGCATTACCATTAATACCAACTACAGACGCTACATTTACAATTCTGCCTGCTCTCTTTTTCATAAAGTGAGTATATGTATGCTTAATCATATTGAATGTACCCTTAAGGTTAACATTTATAACGGCATCAAAGTCTGCCTCTTCCATTTTCAGCACTAGCTTATCTCTTACAATACCTGCATTATTTACAAGAATATCAATACCACCAAAGTCTTCGATAATTTTTTCTACTGTAGCCTTAGATTCCTCAAAATTTGAAACATCACAGTAATAAAGGCCAACCTTTACGCCAAGAGCCTCAACCTCTTTTTTAGCGTTTTCACCCTCTTCTTCTTTACCTACATAAAGAATTGCAATATTTGCACCCTGTGAAGCCAACTTCTTTGCAACAGCAAGTCCAATACCTCTTGAAGCACCTGTTACAACAGCTGTTTTATTCTCTAAACTCATTTTTATGTCCTCCGATTAATATCCAAATTATATATTCACTGCATCCAGTGTTTCTTTATTTTCTACATTATATACTGTAACATCTTTGTTTATCTTCTTAATCAAACCTGCAAGTGTTTTGCCAACACCAACTTCAATAAAAGTATCTACGCCTAAATCAATCAGGTTTTCAACTGTTTTCTGCCACTGAACAGGATTTTCAACCTGATTTCTGATAAGTTCTTTATAATCACCACTGTAAGGCTGTGCTGTTACATTGCTATAGATTGGCATTACAGGGTCATTAAGAGTTTTATCCTGTAGATATTTGCCTAAACCCTGTGCAGCACTGCTCATAAATGGAGAGTGAAAAGCACCACTTACAGCAAGCTTAACTGCTCTGCCCTTTTCATCTTTTACAGCATCCATAAGAGCATCTGCATTTTTCTCAGTTGTTGCAACAACTGTCTGTGCAGGACTATTGTAGTTAACAGGATATGTATTGTCAAATCCAGAAGCAATTTCTTCTACCTTTTCTGGTGTAAGCTTCATTACAGCTACCATTGCACCTTTATTCTCCTGTGCAGCTTTATCCATAAGCTCGCCACGTTTGCAAACAAGCTTGAAAGCGTCCTCGTAGCTTAATATACCGGAAAAACCAAGTGCTGCAATTTCTCCAAGTGAAAAACCTGCAACATAGTCTGGTTTAATTCCCTTTTCAGCAACCGCTGCTGCGGCTGCAAGGTCTGCAGTAAATACACAAGGCTGTGTATTTACTGTTCTGCTGAGAACCTCTTTATCAGCCTCAAAGCACTGAGCAGATGTACCCTCTCTTACACTGTCAGCCATATCAAATACAGCTTTTGCGGCAGGTGAACAGTCATAAAGCTCTTTTCCCATACCTGTATACTGGGCACCCTGTCCTGAAAAAACAAATGCTATTTTACCCATTTTGATGCACCACCTAACACCTGTTCAGCCTCTGTGAACATTTCTTCTATAATTTCCTTTGCAGGCTGTTCTTTCTTAACCATACCTGCAATCTGTCCTGCAAGAATAGAACCGTTGGACATATCGCCCTCTCTTGCAGCCATTCTAAGAACACCTAGACCCATTTTCTCAAGCTCATCATCAGGATAATCTTTGCAGTTGTATTCGCACTTTAAGTAATTTCTTGTAAATGAATTTTTGATAGCACGAACAGGATGACCAAGACGCTTACCTGTAACAACTGTATCAATATCCTTAGCCTTAATGACCTTTTTCTTATATTCGGAGCTTATTGTACATTCCTCTGCAACTAAGAAACGTGTACCAACCTGAACACCTACAGCACCAAGCATAAATGAAGCAGCAATACCTCTGCCGTCTGCAATACCACCTGCGGCAATTACAGGAATGTCAACAGCATCACATACCTGTGGTACAAGAGCCATTGTTGTAATGTCACCAACGTGACCACCTGACTCGCCACCTTCTGCAATAACTGCAAAAGCACCATTTCTCTGTGCCATTTTAGCAAGAGTAACAGATGGTGTAACAGGGATAACCTTAATGCCTGCTTCAAGCCACATTTCCATAAATCTTGCAGGGTTGCCTGCACCTGTAGTAACAACAGGAATTTTCTCCTCTGCAACTACCTTTGCTGTTTCCTCTACAAACGGGCTCATAAGCATAATATTTACACCAAAAGGCTTATCTGTAAGTTCTTTACATTTTCTTATTTCTTCCCTAAGCTGTTCGCCGTTTGAGTTCATAGCGGCAATAATTCCAAGACCACCTGCATTACTTACAGCTGAAGCAAGAGAAGCGTCTGCAACCCAAGCCATACCACCCTGAAAAATAGGGTACTTAATACCAAGCAGTTCATTAATAGGTGTACTAATCATATTATGTACTTCCTTTCTTTTTAACTTATATGTCTAAATTAATTAAGATTTATTAATATATTTTCAAAATTATTCTTTATTCCACTGAATAACACAGCTGGCTGTTGTCAAGCCTGAACCAAATGCACAAAATACAATGTTGTCACCCTTTTTGAACAATCCCTTTTCTGCACATTCACTGAATGCAATAGCACAACCGCCACCTGATGTATTACCATACTCAGAAATTGTACGAATAAACTTTTCTGAAGGAATATCCAGCTTATCTGCTGCTGCATCAATAATTCTGATATTAGCCTGATGAGGAATAACCCAGTCAACATCTTCCATTGTTAAGCCTGCCGCTTTTACAGCTTTTTTTACACCTCTTACCATTGAAGTTACAGCAAATTTATAAACCTCAGGACCATTCATATACAAATATGGAGGCTCACTTTCGTGCTTATAAAAAGGAGAAGTATTCTCTCCGTGTGGACATCTCAAAACATCTGTATTGCCTTTTGCGTTGATTTCGATATATTTTAGTGCATCACCTTCGCCAAGTACAACAGCACCACCACCGTCACCAAACAATACACAAGTTGCACGGTCTGTCCAGTCTACTATATTAGACAAATTATCAAAAGCAATTACCAAAGCCTTTTTAACTCTGCCTCTTGCAAAGAAACCATCAGCAACATCAAGTGCATAAATAAAACCTGAACAAGCTGCATTTATATCAAATGCAGGACAACTTGCACCAATTTCTTTCTGAATAATGCAAGCCTGAGAAGGAGTAATATACTCACCTCTTAATGTAGCACATACAATAAGGTCAAGCTCCTGTGCAGTAACACCTGCGTTAGCTAAAGCTTCTTTAGCAGCTTTAACGCAAAGTTCTGTCATAGTTTCATCCTTCATTATATGTCTTCTTTTAATGCCTGTTCTTGTTGAAATCCATTCGTCACTTGTTTCTACCATAGTAGAAAGCTCATCATTTGTTAAAACATATTCGGGTACAGCCTTACCTGTACCTAATATACTAAAGCTCATATAATTTTTCCTTTCAATTTATGCAGAATTTTTCAGCCCATCTCTGTTCAATGTGCTTCTGTTAATTTTGTTCAAAAGAAAGCCATTCATTCTTTCCATACACTTTATCAGAGTACATTTTTCATTATCGTTCATATCAAAAAGAATATCTCGTGCCATATTCTTTCTGAAACGCTTATGTATTCTGTCTGCGTGTCTGCCTTTCTCGGTTAAATTAACATATACTTGTCTGCCATCAGTTTCACTTTTATGGCGGGCAACATATCCCTTTTTCTCAAGCCTGTTTACAGCTATAGTAACAGATGATGGCTTTATCATAAGCTCATTTGCTATATCACCAATCATTTTACCTGTTACGGGACTTTTGTTTATAACCTCCAGCATAGTAAGCTCACTCATAGATAAATTAAACCTTTTGGAGCTATTGAACATATTCTGTTCAATACGGTTAATCAACACATAGCTGGTAGACAAGGTATCGTTAAATTTCTTGCAAAAAAAATCTTCCATACTGCCTCCGGTTATTTTTAATATAA
The DNA here is from genome assembly GCA_036306965.1 of Acutalibacteraceae bacterium. Lineage (GTDB taxonomy): Bacteria > Bacillota > Clostridia > Oscillospirales > Acutalibacteraceae > CAG-964. Next base: position 69,274 of record JAXJYN010000033.1, on the reverse strand, counting down.
TCAACAAATTAAGCGGTTTTATGTATATACATAGCACTCCACTATAATTATTTTGATTACCTAACTAATTTTATACTCACAGGAAGCTTTTGTCAATATTTATTGCAGGACGTTAAATATAATTTAACTTTTATATAATTATTACATAATATCAACGTGTAATTTGTTGAATAGTGCAGTACAATCATTTTTTAGCGAAAATAGATTAAAAATATAACTTTAATTCTAAATAAAAAACTCTCACTCTGTAAATTCATTCAAAGTGAAAGTTCAATAATAAACTTGTGTTTATATTCAACTGATAAGTAACTTTTGCAATTTCATTACATCAAACAAACTTATATTTTCATCATTATTAATGAGAACAAGGTTTTCTTGCTGAATTGGGATAAATAACTGTAAGATATATATTCTAAATTTCATTTAACTACATAAATCCTCAAGCAATCTTCTTAATCTGTCCTCAGAATTAACCTCTATACCCTCTTTAAGCTTCACTATATCACCATCAGGCAGAGAAGAAACGTATGTGTCTGTAACAGAAAGAGGTGTATTGTTATCCTTTTCAAATACTGCTACCATACCGTCATATTCTCTTACAACATAAGTTTTATATTCTGTTGCCTGCTCTGATTGTGTTGGTGTTTCGGCTGAAACATTGTCTTTTCTGTCACAACTCAAAAAGGTTGCTACAATAGCTGCTAACATAAACAATATAAAAGCTATAACAATAAAAGCATTTGCCCTTTTGCTCATAAAACTCACCTTTTCATAAAACTTCTTAATAATTATAGCTTTTCCAGATAAAACGAAAATATAAAATCTTCTTGAATGATGATAAAGCTTAAATTAATTCTCAAAAATATTTACCTATTTAAACAACAGACAATTTACTCAACACTTCGTCCTTCTCCTTAATAAGCGACAGCTTGCCTGTGTCGTCCTCTTTCTGAGCAAATTCTGCTCGACAATCTATTCAACTGTTTAAACGGGTATTAGTATTACAATATAACCAAATAACAAAAAAGAACAAGCACCCCAAAACGGAGTGCTTGAACTTAATGTGAATTATAATGTTATTATCAAATAAATCAGTTATCAAAGAACTTGTCGTGAAGTGCTGCAACAGCTCTGTCAGCGTCACTTGCTTTGATAAGAACAGAAATCTTGATTTCACTTGTAGAAATCATCTGAATGTTGATATTTGCATTGTAAAGAGCCTCAAACATCTTTGAAGCAAAACCTGAATGGCTCTCCATACCTGCACCAACGATAGATACCTTTGCAACATCCTCATCAAAATTAACCTTCTGTGCCTTTAGTGTAGGCATAAATGAGTCAATAACAGCTTTGGCATCGTTCAGTTTATCTTTAGCTACTGTAAATGCAATGTCCTTTGTACCGTCACGGCCAACTGACTGAAGAATAATATCAATATTAACGTCCTTAGCTGCAAGCTTAGAGAACATTTTAAATGCAAGACCCGGTTCGTCCGGTACACCTATAACTGAAATTCTTGCGATGTCTGTATCCTTAGCAACACCGCTGATTAGCATTCTTTCCACCTTTGGGGCCTCCTTAACAATTGTTCCCGGTGCACAAGTTAAACTTGAAAGCACCTCTAATTCAAGATTATATTTTTTTGCAAGTTCAACACTTCTGTTATGAAGAACCTGTGCACCAAGTGTTGCAAGCTCCAGCATTTCATCATAAGAGATTTCAGAAAGCTTCTGAGCATTCTTAATCTTTCTTGGATCTGCTGTGTATACACCCTCAACATCTGTATAAATCTGACATAAATCTGCATTCAAAGCACAAGCCAGTGCAACAGCACTTGTATCAGAACCGCCACGACCAAGTGTAGAAACATCTCCGTAGCTTGTTACACCCTGAAAACCTGCAACTACTACAATGTTGTTGCGGTCAAGCTCTCTCTTTAGTCTTTCAGAGTCAATAGTCTTAATTCTTGCATTTGTGTGGGCAGAGGTTGTTTTAAATCCTGCCTGCCATCCCAAAAGCGAAACAACAGGACAGCCAATTTTCTCAATTGCCATTGCAAGCAATGAAATAGAAATCTGCTCGCCTGCGGCTAAAAGCATATCTCTCTCTCTTTTGGAAGCATTAGGGTTGATTTCCATCTGCTTTTCAATCAGATCGTCTGTTGTATCACCCTGTGCAGATACAACAACTACAACCTTGTTGCCTTTTTTGTAAGTATCTGTAACTATGCGAGCAACATTATTAACACGCTCTGCATTTGCAACAGAACTACCACCAAATTTTTGTACTATAAGGCTCATTTGTGTAGCTCCTTTTTCAATGAAATTGTTTCTAATTTAATAAAAAATCAGAAAACACTAACAAATATTTTAATATGATAAAATACAAAAGTCAATGTGTATTTTAACAAATTGTTAATAATCAGTCCAATATTATTTTAGCACCTTCGCTGTCAGCACTCAACATAACAAATCTCCAGCCATTACAACCCTTTTCCTCAAGAGAATTGATAGCGTGACTTTCAAAGTCGTTAGCGTGTCTGTCATCAATAATCGCTATTATTGTAGGACCTGCTCCGCTTATGTATGTACCATACGAGCCAAGCTCGTAGCTTGTGCGGAATACAGTATCTACACCCTTGATAAGTGGTTTTCTGTAAGGCTGATGTAATTCATCCTGAACTGCAACTCTTAAATTTTCAAGCGAACCTGAAAACAACGATGATGTCATAAGCGATGAACGTGAAAGATTGAATACAGCCTGCTCCTTTGTGTAAGTATCAGGCAGAACGCCACGAGCATACTCTGTGCTTAATTCAAAAGGAGGAATAAATACACCAAAACGTATATTGCCTGCAACAGGCACACTAACGCTGTATACCTTATCACCGTCTATTGCAGATGTAACCAAACCACCCATTAAAGCCGGTGTGGTATTGTCAGGGTGTCCCTCAATTTTTGATGCCATATTTATAAGGTCTTTTGTTGAAAGAGGATTACCCAAAAAACGGTTAGCACCCACCAGACCTGCAACAATACAAGCTGAGCTACTGCCCAAGCCTCGAGTCATTGGTATATTGTTTTCCTGAATAATTGTCAAACCCGGAAGTTTTTTTCCACATTCTTTATATAAATGCTCCGCAGACCAATATATCAGATTGCTTTTATCCGTAGGAACTTTTATATCATCCTTTGAGGATATAACGGTTTCATCAGATACTTCCATCCACACCTGATTATACATAGTCAAAGCGACACCCAGACTATCAAAGCCTGAGCCTAAGTTCGCACTTGTTGCGGGAATTTGAATTCTAATCATTAAAGGTCACCTATTCTAATTGTATTGATTACCTCAACGCCATTCTCTTTAAGCTGAGACAGCTTTTCATTAAAGCACTTTACAGACATTTCTTCTGTTGTAAATGCAAGTTCATTCTCAGGAGCGTTCTTACGCTGAAGCTGATTAATTTCTCCAAACACAGCTTTAGCCATTTTAACGTCACCAATAGCTCTTACATACATAGCAGACTTGCTTTCTTCATATGGAAGAACATTACTTCCGTCACAATCATCCCAGAACAGATATTTTCTTGCTGAAATATGTTTAACGCAGTCTACTATATCAGCTACAACAGCACTTGCTGTTGGTAGCTTACCTGCACCCTTACCATAGAATACAACATCTCCTGTTGCATCACCACGAACAAGAATACCGTTGAATACATCATCAATACTTGAAAGCTGGCTGTCATTGCTAACGAACATAGGTGCTACAAAAATATCAAGCATACCATTTTCTGTGTTCTTTACATCACCAATCAGCTTAATTACGCCACCCCATTTATTAGCGTACTCAACATCTTCAAGAGAAATATTTGTAATACCTTCTGTATGAATATTATCAGGATAAACGTGCTTACCAAAAGCAAGTGAAGCAAGAATACAAATTTTTCTACAAGCATCGTGACCTTCAACATCTGCGGAAGGGTCACGTTCAGCATAACCAAGCTGTTGAGCAAGAGCCAAAGCGTCTTTGAATGCCATAGATTCTGTAATCATCTTTGTAAGAATGAAATTTGTTGTACCGTTAAGGATACCTGCAATTTCATCAACATCATTTGCTACAAGGCAGTTGTTAAGAGGACGAATAATAGGAATACCACCGCCAACACTTGCCTCAAACAAGAAGTTAACATTCTTTTCTTTTGCTATTGCAAGCAATTCTGCACCTTTTTTAGCAACAAGCTCTTTGTTCGATGTTACAACACTTTTGCCTGCTTCTAAGCAACGCTTAACAAAATCAAATGCAGGGTTAACGCCACCCATTACTTCAGCAACAACCTTAACCTCATCGTCATTTACAATGTCGTTAAAGTCTTTAGTAAACTTATCAGAATAAGGCAAATCAGGAAATTCTCTTAAATCAAGAATATATTTAATATTGATTTCCTCGTGAACTTTTTTTGTAAGACTGTTATTGTGTGTAAGTAGTATTTCAGCAACACCTGAACCTACTACACCGTGTCCCATAATTGCAACCTGTATCATCTTGCACCTCTCAAAATATTTTATAATTCTTTATTTATAATTCTTAACTTAACAAATTGATTGAAGAAACTACCCTGTTACCACAGGCTCGCCACCTGCGGTATCTCCACCTGTGGTATCTCCACCGGTAGTGCCACCACCTGTAGTACCACCGCCTGTGGTATCTCCACCGGTAGTGTCACCACCAGTAGTATCACCACCTGTGTTATCACTCCAAGAAGTATCATCACCTGTACCTGAACCGGTATCACCGTAATCACTATAATCGTCATAATCACTATAATCGCTATAATCACTTGATGAACTGCTGTCATCATAATCGCTATAGTCACTATCGTCATCATCATCGTCATCATAATCTTCATATGAATTCCAATAGTTATTATTGTAATTTGAGTTATATGATGAATAACTGCTATGGTAACCTGAGCAATATTCAGGAACATTATCTTTCTTATAATAACCTGTAAAGGTCTGTGAACAATAAGAGCCTGCCAACAATCCTGTGCTTGCACAATACTCGTGTTCTTCCAAGGTTTCATCAAGCTTATATTCTTTAGCTTCCTTATCACTCAGATATTCAGCCATAAGGTCGTGGAATATATTAACAGCTACAGTAAAGGTTGACTGTGAAAGTGATGAAGGTGTATCATATCCTGTCCATACAGCACAAGTAGCATAAGGAGAAAGACCGCAGAACCAGTGGTCCTTATCGCTGTCTGTTGTACCTGTTTTACCCAGAATATCCCAGCCTGTAATTTTAGCCTGACCAGCACTTGTATGTGATGGGTTGTTGTGTACTACGTTGTAATTAAGAAGTCTATTCATTATAGTTGCTGTCTGTGAAGAATATGCCTGTATAGGAATCTGCTCACGATGGTCAATAATTACATTGCCCGAAGCATCTTCAACATAGTAATATGTGTAAGAGTCGTATACCTTACCACCGTTACCCATATACTGATAAGCTGTTGCCATTTCACGAACAGTTACACCACCATTCAAACCACCCAATGACAAAGCACCAAGGTTGTTTGCATCTTCTGTAGACAGATTTCTAAAATACATTTTATTAATTGCCTGATTGTAAGCGTTCTTAGCACCTACAAGCTCCATTGTCTGAGCTGCTGTTGCGTTTGAAGACCTTTCGATAGCGTCAGGCAATGTAATTTCACCAAGGTAAGAGCCGTAAACATTGTTAGGGCCTGACCTGTAAGTGCCGTCTGCATTTACCTGCCACTGGTCAATAGGTTGGTCTTTTACCATAGATGAATAATGGTACAAATCTTCTTCAACAGCCAATGGATAAACAATAACCGGTTTTATAGATGAACCTGGCTGTAATGTTGCAATGTTTGCTCTATCCCATACCAGCATCTGTTCTTTTTCTTCACGTCCACCAACTGTTGCAAGCACCCTACCATCAAGGCTTGTCATAACAACAGCTATCTCACAGTTAGGGTCGTATGGAGTGCTTACATTCTGAATATAATCCTCACAGAACTCCTGGAACTCAAGGTCCATTGCACTGTATATTTTAAGACCACCTGAATAAATCTTGTTAAGAGCAACAGATTCACTTATGTTAAGCTCCTGCATAAGTTCTTCTTGCAAATCTCTGAACATAGCTTCAACATACCAGTTAGATGTGTATTCACTATTTGTTTTATTCTTTTCTTCCTTCTCTTTCTCTTTTTCGTTGTTTTCATATCCAACAAATGTCATATTTTCGGAATCTTTCTGTGCCTGTTCATACTCAGCTTTTGTAATTTTGCCCTGGTCATACATAGCATCAATTACAATATCTCGTCTTTCCTTGTTATCTTCAGGATAAACAAGAGGATTGTAAGCAGCAGGATTCTGTGTTATACCTGCAATAGCAGCACATTCTGCAACACTACATTCACTTATATCTTTTGCAAAATAAAGATTGGCGGCAGCCTGCACACCCTGACAACCACTGCCGTAGTTTACTATATTAAGGTAAGCCTCAAGAATTTCATCCTTGGTATATTCCTTTTCAAGGTTAATTGCTTTAAAAATTTCATTAAGCTTACGGGTAATGCTGACTTCGTTTTTACCTGTTATATTCTTTATAAGCTGTTGGGTAATTGTAGAACCACCATAACTTGATTCAGAACCCAAATTTACAATAGCACCTGCTGTTCTTACCCAGTCAACGCCCTGATGTTCATAAAAACGCTTATCCTCTATGGCAACCTGAGCGTTAACCATAGCATCCGGAATATTGTCCAAATTTACCCATACTCTGTTTTCACTACCATGCAATCTTTGGTATTCAACAGGCTCATTATCCTCATTATAAATATAAATAAATGAAGTCTGCTGTAGTTTTTCACTTGCCAAATCAATACCTGTTGGCTGGCAGGCAAGACCATATAGGTAAATACACATTGCAATACCTACAATTCCGCCTGAAACAAAAAGCACCATAAATACAGTAGAAATGATTTTCCACAATATTGAGAAAAAACCTTTCGTACCTGCCACCGCAATACTACCGGGAGTTATGCGGTTGTTGTATTGGTTCTTCATTTTTCCCATAAGAAATCAAACCTCCATAATTTTATAATTCACACTAATTAAATACTATATATAAATATGAATACAACTTTTGTTATTATATCACTTACATAAAAAAAATGAAATCCCTTTTTTAGTGAATTGATTAAAATTTTGTAAATTTATCAGTATTTTTAGAAAAATGTCAATTCTGTTACTTTTTTTGTAGCAAAATAATTAATCTATAATCTCTACAAACAATGATATACAGCAAAATAATTTCCAAATCTGTAAAAATATATTTGATTACTACTGCATATTTAAATTATTGGCAATAAATATATTTATCATTCGTAATCAAATTCAAACTATAGCAAAAAGGACGGCTAAAACACCGCCCTTACATATTATCTATATAATCAATTCTTTCTTAAACAAATCATAAATATTAAAGCCTGTTTTATAATCAAAATATGACTTAATTTCTAAAAAGGCTTTCCACTTCTGTACTGAATATTCATTTATACCACGTCTTATTGCTACATCAACAAATCTTTTTTCCATATATGTAGGGCCTTCAGGAAATGAAATTGCGTCGCATAACTGAATTAATCTGTCATAGTCATTATATTCAACTGTTTTTATGAAGCTTTCAATAAATTCTGTTTCCTCTGGTGTACAATCATTTTTACCATTATATGAAAGTATATTTTTGTCAGGAAATGAATGGGTAAGACAAATACGTGCAATATCATCATATCCCTGTAACATCATATAATTATAACCACACACTATATGTCGCATATCCATTACGCCCTCTCTGCGTCCTATATCGTGCAACACGCCCATTGTATATGCAACATTTTCGTCCAAATTATCACAAAAGTGAGCTATTACTTTTGCACAATTTCCTGCTGTTTTGCAATGGTTAATCCATACACCACTGTTTAGTTGTTCAGCTTTTTCAAGAAATTCTTCAACTTTTTCAATACTCGGTATCTTCATAATCATCACCTATTAATTATTAACAGAAATATATTGCCATTCAATTAAACTACTCAATACTTGGAGACACTCCGTTTTTAGTCCATCATCTGTACCAGAAATATCAATATTTATAATCAATACATTTTCTTCATCAACCTGCATACAGGCTAAAATATTATAATAGTCCACACCACCCTCGTTAGTAATATATTCCAATAAATAAGCATCTCCATATGGTGCAGGTATAGTACCTAATTCCGTATATTCTACATCATCAATACTATTTTTTAGGGAAGCATAAGCATCTTCTGCACTTTGAATGAAACTGAAATACATTAACTGAAATACATTAGTTTTACAGTGTATGTCTACAACATATTCATCATTATATACACCATTCAAAGCTGTAACATAGTTATTGTAATCGTCTGTATACGAATCAACTATCTCATAACCTTGCGGAAGATAGCTGTATATAAAAATTTCACTGTTAGCTGAACTTCCTGTATCATATATTCCGTTGCCTTGATATATAATAAACTGTTCAAGCTTATTATCTTCTTCAAACAAATAATCAAGCACATTCTCTACCAAAGCAAAAAAACCGGATTCATCTACAGTTGCATCATTTTCAACAGTATCCTTTTTACTGTCCAGTGTTATAGCAAAACCTATTACACCAAACAATAATAATGCCACAAGAAAAACTATTATACCAACAATAACACTGATTGAATCCTTATTTGATGGTGTTAACGATGATTCGTTATATTTTGGAGCTCTCTTAAAACCAGGAAATTCGCTGTTAGTTATATTGTTGTTTGGTATGTTATTATCAGAAACATTATCTAAAACAGCTACAGTTGATTGTGTATCCGTTGAATTATCTTCAATATTAATTGTACTATTATTGTTATTATTCATATATTGCACCTCTTTAAGAATGAGTATCATTTATTTGCTTGCTCAAGCTCAAGTAAATATTTTTTTATTTCAAGACCACCTGCATAGCCAACCAACATACCATTTTTTCCTATTACTCTATGGCACGGTATTATAATAGGTATAGGATTTCTGTTATTAGCCATTCCTACTGCACGACTTGCTTTTTGATTACCCGTCATTCTGGCAATTCACTGTAACAGCGTGTTTCACCATATGGAATTTTTAAAAGATTATTCCATACTTTACATTGAAATTCTGTACCTTTTAAATCTATAGGCACAGTAAATACCTTTCGTTCTCCACTAAAATATTCGTTCAACTGTAATTCTGTCTGCTGTAAAATTGGTGTTTTTTCTTCTTTTGCAACTATATTTTCTTTTAACTCTCCAAAAATAATATTACATACTCCGGCACTACTTGCAACTACAGAAAGAATTCCAAGTGGTGATTGATAGTACATAACATTAAAATTATTCATATTATAATTATCAATAAGAGTATTCATTGTTTAACCTCATATTCAATATAAATATCAAATAAATACTAGCATAAAATGTAAAAAAACACAACATAAGTGTAGAATCTGTAACCTTATGTTGTGTTTTGTAAATGTTTACATATATTTATTTTAATTAATTATGAACCTGCACTTTCATAAGCCGAAACACCTTTGTTCCACACAAACACAGATATAGCCATAAGTACAGATGACATTACAACTGTAAGCCCTATATTAAACAACGGATTTTCTCCTGTAAGGAAATAGCTTGCCGGATAAAATGCCGTAAAAGCAAACGGGATAATATATGTAATTACAGTTCTTATAACATCATTATATATTGTGGTAGGATATTTAGCAAAATCGTTTACCATATAGAAAACATGAGTAATCTGTCCGCTTCGCTTTATCCAAAACGCTAAGGCTGATGTTATAATTTTAATACTTGTGTAAATAAGTGTTGCGAAAGGAAGTACAAGTAAAAATAAAAGCACGTTTAGAACACTCCACTGAATTGAAACCTTGCCGATGGTTGAAGCAATAAGTGCAATACCAACCACAAGCTCTCCCAGTGCATCCACCTGAAATCTTTCAACAATTACAGTAAACAATGGATTTATAGGACGTGTAAGGTATTTATCAAATTCACCCTTTGCCACAATGCTGTAACCAATCATCCACAGGTTATCACAAAATAGGTGGTCTATTGCTTTTGGCAACAGTGAAAAACCGTAAATAAAAATTATTTCGTTATAATCCCAGCCTTTTAATTCAGGTATCTGGCTGAAAATTATCCACAAAAACGCAATATTAATTGCCTGACTTAGTAAAAAACTTATAGCACCTGTAAGAAAATCTATTTTATATTCCATCATCTTTTTTAAATCCTGTGCTATAAAAATTCGGTGCATCTTCATCATTCGTCTGAGAGTTTTAAACATATAATACCAACCTCCTTTGTCTGTATAAATTTACATATTTATTCATATGGTTAGCCTCCCTGAACCGCAAGTCTTTTTATTGCACTATGCCATATAAACTTGCTGAGAAGTACAAAGCAACCAAGCCAAAACAACTGTAAGACTATTAAAGCCAGTGACTTTTGCAACGAATACATACCCATATAAATCATAACAGGTGTATAGTTAAGTGACGAAAAAGGTAAAAATGTAAGCACATTTTTAAGTGCTTCAGGCATAAATGCAAGAGGAATAGTTGCACCTGACAAAAAGTCCACTATAACTTCTTTAAGAATATTTGAACCCCAAAGGTTTTTCAGAAAAAATGCCATAAAGCCATAGCACACATTAAAATAAAAAGAAATGAGATATGCAATTAAGGTACTTACCATAAACAATCCAAAATTAATAGGATTAAACATTACTGTACCCGTTACCATAAATTTATAAATCTCTACACCAACACAAATAGGTACAAGCACAACCAACACGATTATACATCTGTTGCCTATTTCCTGAAACAAGAAGGTCATATCAAAGCTTACAGGTTTTATCATTCGCATAGCTATTGAACCATCACGAATTTCTTCACCAACAGCATAAGCACCATCACTATATGTAAGATAACCTGTGAGAAATGATATAAAAAGGTATACCGTCATATCAATCATAGAAAAGCCCATAAACGTGGAACTGTTAGAACTTTCAAAAACGGCACGCCATACATAATACATAATAAAGCATTTGAACATCTCACCTATCAAAAAGAAAAGGAAGTTGAACCTATAAGCCATTGTTTGCAGTATGCCTGCTTTTGTAAACGGTGTATATACCTTCAAAAACTTACGCATTCTCTGCAACTCCCTCCTTGTAAAGTCGCCTGATAATTTCTTCAATATCGGCATCTTTAACATTAATATCCTTAACCTGCACACAACCTAATGTATAACTCAGTATATCTGCAACTGCAACTGCGTTATTGTTAAAACGAACCTTTACTGTTGTGCCGTCTGTTTCAAGTGTAATGTCATCATCACTTACCTTAAAATATTCATTATATTTTAATTTATTTTCAACATTTTGCGGTTCATCAGTTTCAAAACAGAGTTCACGCATCTGACCATACCTGCTTTTTAAATCGTGCAAGTTACCGTCAAACACATTTTTGCCCTTATCAATCATAACAATTCGCTGACACAAAAGTTCAATATCACTCAAATCGTGTGTTGTGAGAATAACAGTTGTCTTTTCTTCCTCATTAATCTTAGCAATAGCTTTACGGATATTATCCTTTACAACTACATCAAGACCAATAGTTGGTTCATCAAGAAACAGTACCTTTGGACTATGCAAAAGTGAAGCCGCAATATCAGCACGCATACGCTGACCAAGTGACAATGTACGCACAGGACTTTTTATAAAAGCTTGCAGGTCAAGCACTTCATTAAGAAAATCCATTCGCTTTTTAAATCTATCGTCAGGTACTTCGTAGATTTCTTTAAGAACATTATATGTTTCAACCAGTGGCAAGTCCCACCAAAGCTGGGTTCTCTGGCCAAATACCACACCTATTTCTCTAACATAATTTTTTCTGTCTTTCTGTGGAATTTTACCATTGATAATACATTGACCCGACGTAGGCGTTAAAATTCCTGTAAGCATTTTAATAACTGTAGATTTACCAGCACCGTTAGGTCCTATAAAACCAAGAACCTCACCCTCGGGTACATTGAAGCTTACATTATCAACGGCTGTTATAATTTCACTTTTGGGGTTAAACAGCGATTTAACACTACCCAAAAGTCCCGGTTGCTTAACAACCTTTTTGAATTGTTTTGAGATATTTTCTACTTGAATCATATCCTGCATTGTCTTTCCCTCTTTTCTAAATTAAGCTATTTATATAAATTCCATCTGTATTGTATACTATCAAACAAGATATAAACAATATACTTCTGTTTACACTCCGCAACCCGTGGTTTCATAGCTATACAAAACAGTTAGATTTATATTTGATATTTGATTTTTGTAATGTTATGAGATAAAAATTCTATACAAAACAAAAAGCAGAGTATCTGCTTGAACAAATACTCTGCACATAAATCGAAAGTCGACAATACAGATACAGTAAAAATACTGCACCAATACCTTGGATATAATAAAAAATTCGGTTATGTATATAGCATTTGAACAAAGCAGACCTAGTCAGTACATAAACTGCACCGAAAGTCTGTGGCAACCAGCCACTAATCCTTAAAAAGCGTACAACAACCATAACAGTGGCAACTCAACACCACTGCACAGCAGAAGTATTATTCACTTAATATGGATTATATTTGTTATTTAACTATATGCAACATAACCGACCCTTCTTTTCTAAAATCTATCGCTATAGTAACATACATATATATTCAATGTCAAGAAAATTTTTCTAATATATCAAATCTATTTATATAATTCTAATCTTTATTTTAAACAAGCTGTAAAATAAAATGTATTTATTTGAAAAAGTTATCTGTTACTGCTATAATTACAATATATTCAAATAAAACGGTGTAATATATAAATATTAATTTCAAACAATTATATTGGTAGGTGTTTATTTATGATTATTTTGGCTATAGGTGATGTTATAGGTAAAATAGGATGTAACTTTTTAAGAGAAAGACTTCCTCAATTAAAAAAATTAAAAGGAATTGACCTTGTTATTGCAAACGGAGAAAATTCATCTGACGGAAACGGTATTACTCCTGCTTCTGCTGAATTTCTTTTTACAAGCGGAGTTAATGTTATTACAACAGGCAACCACGCTTTCAGACGTAAAGAGTCTTATGAATATTATGATGAGTGTGAATATTTAGTACGTCCTGCAAATTTTCCCAGTGGTTCAACACCGGGTCGTGGTATGACTATAGTTGATATGGGAAAAACGCAAGTAGCTGTAATAAATCTTATGGGTACAGCATATCTCGAGGCCCTCGACTGCCCTTTCAAAGAAGCCGACAGACTTATTGAACAGGCAAAAAAAGAAAACGCAAAGATAATTATAGTTGATTTTCACGCTGAAGCAACAGGTGAAAAACGTGCTATGGGTTATTACCTTGACGGTAGAGTTTCCGCTATGTTCGGTACTCATACCCATGTACAAACAGCTGATGCAACTATTCTTCCAAACGGCACAGGCTATATTACAGACGCAGGTATGACAGGCCCTATACATTCTGTGCTTGGTGTAAAAACGGATATTATTATAAAAAAATTCAAAGAAAAGCTACCACAAAGGTTTGATATTGCAACAGGAGATTGCAAAATGAACTGTGTTCTGATGGAAATTGACGATAAAACAGGACAAACTTTAAATATCGAGGCATTGGAAATACTATAACTATTGCAATATTGTACATATTTGTGTTATAATGATTATCAAGTTTAATACATTATGTATTAATTAATCTAAATATATCGAAAGGAAGTAATATTATGAATGGTATTATTTTCAAGAATGCAGTTATTTCTGCCGCAAACAGCATTACAAAAGCAAAACATTCTGTAGATGATTTAAATATATTCCCTGTTCCTGACGGTGACACAGGTACAAATATGTCAATGACCATCAACTCAGCTGCAAATATGCTAAATACAGCACCTGATAATGAAAATATTGGAGAGGTAAGCAAAGCTATTGCCTCTGCAATGCTAAGAGGTGCAAGAGGTAACTCAGGTGTAATTTTATCTCTGCTTTTCAAAGGCATCTCAAAAGGCTTTGAAGATAAAGAAAGCATTACAGCTGATGACCTTGCAACTGCTCTGGCGATTGGCGTTGAGAACGCATATGATGCCGTTGCAAAGCCAACTGAGGGTACTATTCTTACAGTAGCAAGACTTTCTGCAGAAAAAGCAAGAGAATGTGCTAACGAAGGTAAAACAGTTGAAGAAACTTTTGAAGATATTTGCAACACTGCTGAAGAAGCTCTAGCAACAACTCCAGATTTGTTGCCTGTACTTAAAAGAGCAGGTGTGGTTGATTCCGGCGGAAAAGGTTTGTGTATTATATTTGAAGGTATGCTTTCTGTTATCAGGGACGGCGTTATTGTTGAAGTTGAACAGACAGAACCAACTTTAAATCCTACAGATGACAACTATTATTCCTCAGCAGTTGCAGAATTTGATGATGATATTACATTTACTTACTGCACAGAATTTATAGTAGAGAAGGACACAACAACTAAAATCAAAATAAAACATTTACGTTCTACACTTGAAAAAATAGGTGATTGTGTAGTAGTTGTTGAAGATGATGAAATCATAAAAGTTCATGTTCACACTGACAAGCCTGGTGTTGCTTTACAGAATGGTCTTGAATATGGTCAGCTATTAACTGTAAAGGTTGAAAATATGAAAGAACAGCACCGTCGTGTTGAAGAAGCTGCGGACCGTGCCAAGGATAAAGAAATTGAAACTAAACAAAATGAGCTTAACTCAGAATTTATATTTGCAGAGCCTGAAGATGAAATCGGTTTTGTTTCAGTTGCTACAGGTGAAGGATTAAGCAATCTGTTCAAAGACTTAGGCTGTAATAACATTGTAAACGGCGGTCAAAGTATGAACCCAAGTACAGAGGATATTCAAAAAGCAGTGCTTGCAACAGGTGCAAAGAATGTATTTGTATTACCTAATAACAAAAATATAATTATGTCAGCTGAACAGGTTGTACCTTTGGTTGAGGACAGAAATGTAATTATTTTGCCTACAAAAACTATTCCACAAGGTATGAGTGCTATGCTATCATATGACCCTGATTTAACTGTTGAAGGCAATATAGAAATTATGACATCTGCTGCTTCAGATGTTGCTACAGGACAGGTAACATTTGCCGCAAGAGATTCTGAATTTGGTTCAACTAGAATTAAAGAAAATGAAATTATAGCACTTGAAAATGGTAAGCTTACATTTACTGATAAAACGCCTGAAAGAGCTGTATTAAAGCTTATCAAAAATATGATAACAAAAGAAACAACATTCCTTACTCTGATTTATGGTGCAGATACACCAACCGAGCAAGCTGAAGCAATAAACACTCAGCTACATTCAAAATATCCAAGCCTGGATATAACATTGGTAAATGGTGGTCAGCCTATTTATTACTATATTGTTTCTGTTGAATAAAATTTAACGTATATTCAAATATAGCACAAGAAATACATAAGTACTCCTTGTGCTATAATATTTTTACAAAGGATTTTAAAATGAAAAGAAAAAAGAACAAGATATCTTATATACTCAAAAACATACTGCCTATAATACTCTTTTTGTTTACAGGCGTAGTATGTGGTTCATTTGTTTTCGAGTATATAGACAGCAAAAATTTAGTATCAGATAATTTTGAAGAATCTTTACTTATGCTGGCAGTAGTTTTTATAGGAATATATTTATCAATGTCATTACATACTATCATACACGAAGCTGGACATCTTGTATTTGGCTTGCTTACAGGATACAAATTTTCTTCCTTTAGAATAGGCAGTTTTATGTGGTTGAAGGAAGACAATAAAATTCGTTTTTATAAATACTCACTTGCAGGAACAAGCGGACAATGCCTTATGAGCCCTCCTGATACAAACAACGGTAAGCACCCTTTTGTGTTATATAATCTGGGTGGTTCAATTATGAATATTATTTTTTCTGTTATTTTCATTGGTCTTTTATTTTTATGTACAAACATATCGTGGCTGTCTGTATTGTTTGGTGAACTGGCAATTATAGGTATAGCAATCGCATTGATGAACGGAGTTCCTATGAAACTGGCTGAAGTAAACAATGACGGTTACAACACTCTTTCTATTGCTAAAAATAAAAAAGCTCTTGATTCGTTTTATATTCAGATGAAAATTAATGAACAAATAACCAAAGGTATGCGTACCAAAGATATGCCTGAAGAATGGTTTGAAATGCCTTGTGATGAGGATTTAAACAACTGTATAGTAAGCACCATTGCAGTTTTAACCTGTTGTCGTATGATATATAAAATGGATTTTGAAAAAGCATACGCAATGATACAGGAGTTACTGAATAAAGACGCAGAAATAGTTGGTATTAATAGAAATATTTTGATTCTTGAGTGTATTTACTGTGAACTGATTGGTGAAAAACGTACAGATGTAATTAATTCTTACATTGATACATCTCTAAAAAAATTTATTAAACTAATGAAAAATAATCCATCTGTACTAAGAATAAAATATGCTTACTCTTTACTTTTAGAACAAGATGAAAATAAAGCTCAGCTTATTCTTAAAAGATTTGAAAAAGTAGCTAAAACTTATCCACACAATTCAGAGATTGAAGAAGAACGTGAACTTATAGAATACGCAAGAAAAACATTTGAAATACAAAAAGAAATTTCTGAAAATAAGGTTCTTAGTTAAAAATATTTTCAGAAATGTTAAAAGCAAACAACGCTTGCAACAGGTTATAGAGCCTATTGTAAGCGTTGTTTTTGTGTATTTTTATTTGAGTTTGCTATTCCATATTTTTAAGTTCTTCAATAATAAGTGTAAAAGTATCGTCCCAGCCTTCTATAGCGTTTACACCACCGCCATTTACACTTCTTAGCTTGCTGTCACTCATATCCTGTCCATAAGCAAATAACTCACCAAGATAAATTTCATAACCATTCTGCAAACATATATCACAAAAGGCTTTCATAGGGTCACTTTGCTCTGAAGCTGATATAAGATTTTTTCTTAATTGTATATTACTGTACGCATCTTTTTGCAATCTTTCAAGCTCATTGATAATATTACTCATAACATCATCCCTTTTTTATTTTATTAAATCACTAAAACCTGCATATGTCAAATTTTTATGTACGAAAATTTAAATTATAATTTATCAACAAAAAACTTATTGGGGCTATGGCAAATATAATACTGCCACAGCCCCAATAAGTCTATTTTATAAAGAAAGAGAGAAAAAAATATATAATCATTAGGTTTTATGCCGTGACTGTGGTTAAAGCTTGTAAATATTTTTAGTTAATGAAGGGAGAGGTTATACCACAGTCACAGCAATCTCCAAGGAGATAAAATTGAGGTATATATGTGTAAAATAGTTGTTAGCAATAATTTATCTGTTTGACTGAGATGACTCTGATTGAGATGAACTTGTATCAGGTGCATCTGCTTTTGAACCAAGTGTAACAGATACAGTTACTTCTTCATAACCACCGCTTGGCTGTTGACGCTGAAGAACTATCTCAACTACATCACCGGCTTTGTGTGATTTTATTTTCGCTTGTAAGCCTTCCATAGTGCTTACATTTTTTCCATCAAATTTTACTATAATATCGCCTGCCTGAATATCTGCATTAGCAGCAGGTGAACCACTGTTTACCTGAGAGATATAAACACCTGTAGGTAATCCAAAAGATTGTGTATAAGCCTCTGTTACATCAGTACCTGTAATACCAAGATAAGCAAGCTCGCTTTCTGATACTGTTGTTTGGTTGATAAGTCCATCTATTATTGGACTAGCGTCAGATATAGGAATAGCATAACCCATACCTTCAACATCTGTATCTGAGTATTTAGCAGAATTAATACCAATAACATTTCCGTTCATATCAATCAATGCACCACCACTGTTACCAGGATTTATAGCAGCATCTGTCTGGATAAGTGTCATCGTATTGTCTGTCATCTGTACTTCTCTTTCAAGAGCACTTATATATCCAACTGTTACTGACTGACCATAACCTAAAGCATTACCAATAGCTATAGCAGGCTGACCAAGCTGTAATGAATCTGAATCGCCTAAAGTAGCTATTGCGATTGCATCTTTTGTTTCCTGTGGAATATCAGAAAGTTTTACAGAGATAACAGCCAAATCGTAATCTGGGTCTGTACCCTTTATAGTTGCTGAACAAGATGTTTCGTCTATAAATGAAACATTGATTTCAGTAGCGTCCTCTACAACATGGTTATTAGTTACTATAAGTAATTCAGAACTGTTTTCTGAGATTATAATACCAGAGCCACTGCCCTCTGTTTCGTATTCGTAAGTATCTCCACCATAACCAAAGCCAAAGAACTGACTATATGGATTTTCAACCTCTGTTGTTGCTTTAATGTTTATAGAAACCATTGCAGGCATTACATTTTCTACTACTGAAGCAACATCATAGGTTGTATTTACATTACCGCCCGATGTATTTTTTACACCTGTGGTGCTTTTTACTGATGAGCTTGAGTTGTTTCCTGTACTTGATGTACCAATTAATTTATCACCTGCATAATTAATTCCTACCATTACAGAACCTGCAACAATACCAAAACAAAGTGCAGCTACAATTACCTTTGCAAAAGATTTACCTGTACTTTTTTTCTTTGTTTTCTTCTGTGTGTGTGCATAGCCTTCATTATTTACAGGTACAGCCTGAACATTCTCGGCAGTTGGTGCGTTATTTTTATAAACATAGCAATATTCTGAATCTGAATTGTATGATTGTTGAGAATTTTCAACACCTGTATTGTTATATGGGTTTGAAAAATGATTTACCTGTTCGTTGTTATAGGCATTATCGTTATAAGAACTATTTGAATAAATATTGTTATTCTGGTTTGAATTATCATTTGTATTGTCGTTACCTGTGAAGCTGTTGAATTTGTCATTATAATTGTTATTATTCATAATATCCATCCTTTCCTTGTTTCAAGTAACTTGTATCTTTCCTTTGGAACACCTACATAATATCCCCAAAACCTTGAAGTTTTATTGAAAAAGCTTAAATATTTTATTATTCATCAAAAGTTAATATTTTGGTAATTTTTGTAATAATTAAAATATTTTTTTATATAACATATTTATATGCTTGATTTGTTTTACAAATTAGTTACATTATTTACACCTATTTTCTAACAAATAAGTTATTTATATTCGATGTTCTCTTTAAAAATACTCTTTGTAAATTCTATTTTAACTAAAAAATGGTTAGTTTTAATTATGAGTATGCATTTTTACTGTATATATTACCTAAAAATAACCTGCGATTACAGAAATGTAACTTTTAAGATTGACTTGCTTACATTTCTGTAATATAATATATACAAACAGTATATGAATATATTACCAATCCTAAAAGACAGGAGAAAATTTATAATGAGTATATCAAAAAAAATTCTAACACTACTGCTTATATCTTCGTTAGCGGTAAGTACAACACTTTCTGTTTCTGCAACAGGAAATACGATTGAAGATATACAGCCAACAGAGGCAATTACAACAGTAGCAAGTCAGAATACACAAAACGAACAAAATAGTGAATATGAGCTTATTGCTGTTGAAGATGTAAATTCATCTACTTTGCTTAACCAGACAAATGCTACAACAAACGTAGGAGAAGTGGTAAAGCTTAATGCAAACGTAACTTCTCAAGAAAGCATTGAGTGGACATCATCAAATGAAGAAATCGCTAAAGTTGACGATGAAGGTAATGTTACGGGAATAAGTTCAGGTAACTGTACTGTTACTTGCAAAGCGTCTGATGGCAAAATTGCTTCCTGTTCTGTAAATGTAAAACAGCCGGTTACTTCTGTAAACGTTAAATCAGTTGCATATATGAACATAGGTAGTGTAACAAAACTTACAAATACAGTTACACCTGATAATGCTACCAATAAGCAGGTGGAATGGAGCAGTAGTAACACAAATGTTGCCACAGTAAACTCAAACGGTATTGTTGTTGCCAAAGGCACAGGTAGTTGTAAAATTACAGTAAAATCAACAGATGACAGTGGTAAATATGACACTTGCACCGTTGTTGTAAAGCAACCTGTTACTTCTGTTAATCTATCTTCCACAAATATTACTATAAGTAACGGTACAACTCAAAAACTTACAGCAACTGTTTCACCAAATAACGCTACTTCAAAATGTCTTTCATGGAAAAGCAGTAATACAAGCGTTGCCACAGTAAGTGCATCAGGTTTGGTTACAGCCAAAAGTGCAGGTACTTGTACAATTACTGCAAAAGCTACAGACGGCAGTGGTAAAACAGCTGTATGTACTGTAACTGTTACACAACCTGTTACAAGTGTAGTAATGCCCTCAACATCTGGTACTATGAATGTTGGCGACTCAAAAACATTAGTAGCTACTGTTTCTCCATCAAATGCAACAAATAAATCAATAAGTTGGAGTAGTAACAACACAAATATTGCTACTGTATCATCAAACGGTGTAGTAACTGCAAAATCTGCTGGTACTTGTGTAATTACTGCAAAATCAGACGATAACAATACAATAGCAAGAAGATATACATTAACAGTAAAACAACCTGTTACAAGTGTTACACTTAACGCACACAGCATTTCATGGAATGTAGGCAAAAAGGCTCACTTCTACCCTACAGTTGCTCCTACAAATGCTTCTAACATAAGTGTAGTATATGAAAGCAGTAACCCTGCTGTAGCAACTGTTGATAACAACGGTCTACTAACAGCTGTGGCTCCGGGTACTTGTACTATAACCTGTACAGCAACAGACGGTAGCGGAAAATATGACACTTGTACAGTAAAGGTAAAACAGCCTGTAACTAAAATTACAATAAGTGGAAACAGTACCGTTAAGGCAGGTAAATCAATTACTCTTACCGCTAAAGTAACTCCTACAAATGCAACAAATAAAAATGTAAAATGGAGTAGCAGTGACACAAGTATTGCAAAGATTAGTTCAACAGGTACGATTACAGCTTTGAAAGCAGGCAAGGTAACAATTAAATGTACTGCAAAAGACGGCAGTAATGTTACAGCAAGTAAGACTATTACAGTAGAAGCGGTTAAAACAAAAGGTCAGCAAATTGCTGACTATGCTGCACAATGGGTTGGTGTTACACCATATGTATGGGGTGGAACAAGCCTTTATACAGGTGCTGACTGTTCAGGTTTTGTATGCTGTGTATATGAACATTTCGGATATAATTTATGGAGTTCAAGAGTTGACCTTGACACAGTGGGTTACTCTGTACCACTAAGTCAGGCTAAACCTGGTGATATTGTAGTATATCCTGGACACGTTGCAATTTATGCAGGTAACGGTCAGGTTACACACGCACTCAATGAAAACTACGGAGTATTGACAACCGACATTTCTTGGGGCGGTACTGTAAGATGTGTAAGACGTGTAGTTGATTAATAATTTTTAAAAAGATAAAGCCACAGATTATACCTTTTAAGGTGAATCTGTGGCTTTGCTTGTTTTGATATAGTTTTCATAATATTTATTGTTTAAATAGGTATTAATGCTTAAGTTTTGTGTTTTCAAGGATGGATAGCGTTTTTCATTTCTTTTACATAGTTATAAACATATGGTACACAGTCTGCACCATATTCTGCACAAATTTTTACAATGGCACTGCCTACAATAACACCATCAGCATATTGTGCCATTTCTTTCGCCTGCTGTGGTGTAGAAATACCAAAACCAATAGCTGTAGGAATGTCTGTAACTTCTTTTACCAAAGATGTCATTTCGCCTACATTAGTTTTAATCTCTTTACGTACACCTGTTACTCCCATTGATGATACACAATATATAAATCCCTCTGCTTCACTTGCAATAGTCCTTATTCTGTCGTGTGAAGTTGGTGCAATCAATGAAATTACATCAATACCATACTTTTTACAATATGGTGCAATCTCATTTTTTTCTTCATATGGTACATCGGGTACGATAAGAGCATCAATTTTTAGCTCGGCACATTTTGAACAAAATTTCTCTACACCATAAACATATATAGGATTTATGTATGTCATAAATGCAAGAGGAATATCAGTTTTTTCTCTCACCTTTGCAACCATATCAAATATTTTGTCAGTTGTTGTACCTGCCTTTAATGCACGTTCATCTGCCGCCTGAATAACTAAACCCTCTGCTACAGGGTCAGAAAACGGTATTCCTATCTCTATAAGGTCTGCTCCTGCCTCAGCCATTGCAAGTATTATTTCTTTAGTAACATCAAGATTAGGGTCACCTGCAGTGATAAATGGTATAAACGCTTTACCGTTTTTAAAAGCTTTAGCTGTATTACTCATATATATCCTCTCCTCTGTATCTTGCTATAGCCGCTACATCCTTATCACCACGACCTGAAATATTAATAACCATAATCTTATCCTTGCCAAGTGTTGGTGCAAGCTTAATTGCGTGAGCAACTGCGTGGGCACTTTCTATTGCAGGAATAATTCCCTCTGTTTTTGAAAGATATTCAAAAGCGTCTACTGCTTCATCATCTGTTACAGGCACATATTCTGCTCTGCCAATGTCATTCAGGTAAGCGTGTTCAGGACCTATTCCCGGATAGTCAAGACCTGCTGAAATTGAATAAACAGGTGCAATCTGACCATATTCGTCCTGACAGAAATATGACTTCATACCATGGAAAATACCTACTGTACCTGTAGCTACTGTAGCAGCTGTTAAAGGTGTATCTGCACCCTTACCTGCTGCCTCACAACCAATAAGTCTTACTTCTTTATCTTCTATAAAGTTGTAGAACGCACCCATAGCATTACTGCCACCGCCAACACAAGCCATTACAACATCAGGTAGTCTACCTTCCTTTTCAAGCATTTGCTCTTTTATTTCTTTGCTTATAACACTTTGAAAATCACGAACCATTGTTGGAAATGGGTGTGGACCCATAACAGAACCAAGCACATAATGTGTATCACTTATTCTGTTACTCCACTCTCTCATTGTTTCGTTTACAGCGTCTTTAAGTGTCATAGTACCGCTTGTTACAGCTTCAACCTCAGCACCAAGCAAACGCATACGATAAACATTAAGTGCCTGTCTTACAGTATCTTCCTTACCCATATATATTTTACATTCCAAGCCCATCAAGGCTGCCGCTGTAGCGGTTGCTACACCGTGCTGTCCTGCACCCGTTTCTGCAATAACTCTTGTTTTACCCATCTTCTTGGCAAGCAAGCACTGACCAAGAACATTATTTATTTTATGTGAGCCTGTATGGTTAAGGTCTTCTCTCTTTAAATAGATTTTAGCACCGCCTAAATCCTTTGTCATTTTCTCAGCATAATAAAGTCTTGACGGTCTTCCTGCATACTCATTTAAAAGCTCTGTTAATTCCTGATTAAATTGCTTATCATTTTTATAAAAGTTATATGCCTCTTCAAGCTCAATTACAGCATTCATCAGTGTTTCAGGAATAAACTGTCCACCGTGATTACCAAACATTCCCTTTGACATTTCACTTTGTCCCCCTTATGTTATCTATAATTTTCTTTATCTTATCTTCATCTTTAAAACCGTTTGTTTCTGCACCACTGCTAAGGTCAACACAATATGGATTAACGCTTTTAATTGCGTTCACCACATTTTCATTGTTAAGACCTCCTGCAAGGAAAAATGGTTTTTTGATTTTTGGAATAACCTTCCAATTAAAGGTTTCTCCCACACCGCCATAAGCGTTTTCAGAATATGTGTCCAACAGCAAAAAGTCACAGTCAAGTTTTTCTGCCTGAACTACTTGTTCTCTGCTTTGCACACGCACAGCTTTTATAATTGGTCTGTTTGTAATCTTTTTTAACTGCGATATATAGCTGTTATCCTCGTCACCGTGCAGTTGAATTATATCAATAATATTTCTGTTGCACAAGTCTGCAATAAATTCTACTGTCTGATTTACAAACACACCAACAGCTTTGATATTCTTATCAAGCTTTAACTTCAACCTTTCAGCTTGTTGTGGTGTAACCTGTCTTTTGCTTTTGGCAAAAACAAAACCGATATAATCAGGCTTATATTTATTTACATAATCAATATCACATTCACGTTTAAGACCGCAAATTTTTACCAGACTCAATCAACCTCACCACCGTTTAGTGTTACAAGCATCTCCTTTTTATTTTTGCTACGCATAAATGTTTCACCTATAAGCACAGCATCAACATCAGCCTGTTTTAACACCTCAATATCCTGCGATGTTTTAATTCCGCTTTCACCAACAAATATAATATCACTTGGAACAAGTTTTCGCAAGCTCAAACAATTTGTTACATCAACTTTAAAATTTTTCAGATTGCGGTTATTTACTCCTATAACTCTTGCACCTGCTTTTATAGCAGACTCAACCTCACCACTGTCATGTGCCTCTACAAGTGCGGACAAACCAAGCATATCGCAGATTTTTATATATTCTCTAATTGTATCTGTATCAAGCAACGAGCATATAAGCAAAACCGCTGATGCACCTAACACCTTTGCTTGATATATCATATATTCGTCAATAGTAAAATCTTTTCTGAGCAATGGAATACTTACAAGCTTACTAATCTCATAAAGATATTTGTCCTTGCCTAAAAAATAGTCTGTTTCTGTTAAAACTGAAATTGCACTTGCACCTGCCTGCTCATATTCCACGGCAATATCCTTATACGGAAAATATTCAGCTATCACACCCTTTGACGGTGAGGCTTTTTTTATTTCACATATAAAGGACATTCCATTATTCTTCAAAGCCTTTTCAAAAGGAAAACCTGTGTTACAATCCATAGCAAGTGCTTTTTGTTTCATTTCTTCTGGTGATACTTTTTGTTTATCCTTCTCTATTCTTGCTCTTGTACATTCAGCCAATGTGTTTAATATTTTATCACTCATCAGCACACCTCGTTGGTTACTCTTATAAATTTATTAAGCTGTTTTATAGCCTTGCCACTGTCTATTGTTTCTTTTGCTAATTCAATACCCTGTGCAATGTTGTTTGCTTTGCCTGCAATATAAAGTGCAATACCACTGTTAAGCAATACAACATCCCTTTTTGCACTTTTTTCGCCTTTAAGAATATTAAGTGCAATATCAGCATTTTCTTTTGCGTCACCGCCCGTTAAGTCCTCTTTTTTACAAAAGCTCATTCCGTAATCTTCAGGGTTTATTTCAAACTTTTTGATTTCGTCATTATTTATTTCGCAGGCTGTTGTTTTTGCAACAAGTGAAACCTCATCAATACCATCCTGACCATAAACAACCATACCGTGCTGTACACCTAAGTTTTTAAGCACCTGTGCCATTGGTTCAACCAAATCTTCACTGTACACTCCCATAAGCTGAATTGTAGCTGATGCAGGATTAGCAAGAGGACCTAAAATATTAAAGATTGTGCGTATACCCATTTCTTTCCTTACAGGTGCTGCATATTTCATTGATGAATGATAAACAGGTGCAAACATAAAGCACAATCCTGTTTCTGAAAGAACCTTTTCATTCTGCTGAGGCGTGATATTCAACTTTACTCCAAGTTCTTCAAAAACATCAGCCGCACCGCATTTGCTCGACACGCTTCTGTTACCATGCTTTGCTGTAGGTACACCCGCTGCCGCTGTTACTATTGATGAAACAGATGAAATATTAAATGTAAAAGCCTCATCACCACCTGTACCTACAATTTCAAGCACATCACCATTATGTTCAAGATGTGCCCCAACCTTACGCATAACAGTTGCACAAGCTGTGATTTCGTCTATTGTTTCATTCTTTATTCTCAAGGCTGTTAAGAACGATGCTATTTGTGCATTTGTTGCGTTTCCTGTCATAATTTCATTCATTACACACTCTGTTTCTTCAAATGATAGATTTTCGTTATTGATAATCTTATTTATAGCCTCTTTAATCATAATCGTTAACCAACCTTTCTAATGAAATTTTCTAACATTTTTTTGCCATTGGGAGTTAATATTGACTCAGGGTGGAACTGTAAACCATATATTTCATAATCCTTATGCTTAACAGCCATAACCTCACCCTTTTCTGTATCAGTTGATGTTATCTGCAAAACTTCAGGAATATTTGTAGCTACTAGCGAATGATAACGTGCAACATTTTGCAATTCATTCATATCATCAAATATTTTACATTCCGGATTAACCTTTACCTCGCTTTGTTTACCGTGCATAAGCTTCTCTGCATGAGTTATTGTTGCACCAAAAACTTCACATATTGCCTGATGTCCCAGACAAACACCAAGTATTGGATATTCATCCTTTAACGCTCTTATAACAGCTTCACAAATACCTGCATCTTTTGGGTAACCCGGACCTGGCGAAAGAATAATATGTGTGGGATTTAGCCTTCTTATTTGCTCTATTGTAATTTTATCATTTCTTACAACCTTTATATCACTTTCAATACTGCCTGCAACCTGCACCAGATTGTAAGAAAAACTGTCGTAATTATCTATAAGCAATATCATAACTATGCACCTCCATTAAGGTAATTCAGATGTAGCCGCATCTTTTACGGCGTTCATTACTGCAAGTGCTTTATTGTATGTTTCAATATACTCAGAATGTGGAACACTGTCAGCAACAATGCCTGCACCTGCCTGAACATAAACCTTATCTTCTTTCTTAACTGCCATTCTTATTGCAATGGCAACATCAAGATTACCATTAAAATCTATATATCCCAATGCACCACCATAAATTCCACGAGGGTATTGTTCAAGCTCCTCTATAATTTCACAGGCTCTTATTTTAGGTGCTCCCGAAAGCGTACCAGCAGGTAACACAGACTCTACAGCATCAAATGCGTCTTTATCATCACGAATATCACCCTCTACTTCAGAAGCTATGTGCATAATTTTTGAATATTTATTTATAACCATATATGCGGTAACATCTACAGAATTGATTTTTGAAATCTTTCCAATGTCATTTCTGCCAAGGTCTACAAGCATATTATGCTCTGCAAGTTCTTTTTCGTCACTCAGCAAATCCTTAACAAGTGCATCATCTTCCGCTTTGTTTTTACCTCTTGGACGTGAACCTGCAACAGGATATGTTGAAAGTCTGCCATCTTTCAGCCTTACCAAAGTTTCGGGAGATGTGCTTATAATCTCGTTTCCATCACACATTATATAAACCATATATGGTGACGGATTTGTAACACGCAAAACTCTGTAAGCATCTATAAGACTTCCCTCATATGTTGTTTCAAAGCGTCTTGAAACTACACATTGAAAAACATCTCCGTTATAGATATACTTCTTTGTTTTTTCAACCATTTCACAAAAATCTTCTTCTGTCATATTGGATTTGAAATCCACCTTATCAAATGATTTTGTTTTGGGTAATGGTTTTTGTTCAGTAATTATAGAAATAATATTTTCAATATCATCACAGGCTTTTTTATACTGATATTCAACATCATATGTTTTCATATTCACAATAACGCTTATCTTTTGTGTCAGGTGGTCATATGCAACTACTTTATCAAAAAACATTAAGTCAAAATCGTTAAATTCACTCTCTCTAAGTTTTAAAATCGGCTCTGCAACAGCTATCATACTGTAACCAAAATAGCCTACCAAACCGCCTGTAAAAGGAGGGATATTTTCTAGCTTAGGTGTTTTGTAGTCTTTAAGAAATTCTCTTATAATATCAAAGGGTTTATTTGTTACAACCTCTTTGGCACCCTCGCCCTCAATAGTAACCTTACCATTTTTATAATAAATTCTTGATTTTGGATCAAAACCTATGAAAGAATATCTGCCCCATTTTTCACCACCCTCAACACTTTCAAGCAAGTAATATCTTTTTGAAATAGCTGAAATTTTTCTAAGCAAGGTAATTGGTGTGCTGATATCGGCATATATTTCCTTTGTAACAGGAATAACATCATAATTCTTTGCCAAATTTCTTATTATACCAATTTCAGGTTTAAACATTGTGTAACTCCCCTTTCTAAAAATTACAATAAAAAAAGCTTTTATCCCTAAAAAGGGACAAAAGCTAAACTTCTGCGGTACCACCCAAATTGACGATAAACGCCCACTCATCACGTACTAACATACGCTCCTTCTATAACGGAAAGGTAACCGTCAACGCCTACTTTAATAAATTTCGGATTGCCCTCACAGGTCCATTCACAAAGTTGTTGATAATTCTGCTCACACCAAACGCAAAACTCTCTTTGTATCAACATTTCTCTGCTACTTCTCCTGTTCACAGGTTTCAGTAATATTTAATATATTAGTATTATATACTCTTGATTTTTTATTGTCAACATTTTTTGCAACTTTTTAAAATAAAATTTCATTTTGTGCTGTAACTGACAAGTAAATTTATTTTAGAATTTGAAATTTATTATATTAGTGGTATAATATGTTTTAAATAAAGGCAAAATTTAAACAGAGAAGTATATTTATGACAAGATTTAAGGAGTGGTTTTATGATTATTGATATGCACTCACACATTGGTGAAATTATGGATTTCAAAATGCCTCCCGAAAATTTAATAAAGTCTATGGAAAAATATAATATAGATTTTTCTATTGTTTCAAACTGTGCAGCAGTGGCATTTGACCATAATAATAAAGCATTGCCATATACACTACAAACATCACAGGAGAAGGCATATGCAGATACACTTGAATTTGCACGAAAGTATCCCAACAAAATTGCAGTAATGCCGTGGGTAAAGCCACACTATGAAACAGTAACTAATGAACTTATAAATATGATAAGAGAAAATTTGGATATAACGGTTGGAATTAAAGTTCATCCTGTACATTCATTTATCAGCTTTAATTCACCACAGGTTGAAGAATTTATTAAAATAGCAGAGCAATTCAACTTACCTATACTTGTTCATACAGCAGATACTGAGGAATCAAGCTGTGAGGGCGTTTATGAAATGGCAGTAAAACATCCAAAAGTTAATTTTATTTTAGGACATATGGGATTAGGCACAGATAATCAGACTGCTATCAAGCTTATACGAAAACAGAAAAATCTTTATGGTGACACGGCGTGGGTACCGTTAAAATCAACAGTACAAGCAATAAAAGAATGTGGTGCAGATAAAATTCTTTTCGGAACAGATAACACTATTGATGGCGTTGACACATTGGGAATAAATCCAAAAGGTGAACGCTCATTATATCAGGAGTATTTTAATGAACTAAAAGATTTAATTACACCCGAAGAATATGAAATGCTTATGTATAAAAACGCTATAAGATTGTTTAAGTTGGATAAAATATTATATACAGAAAAATAACACAAATAACAGAAAACAGATACAGGCTAAAAAATGAACTTCCTGTATCTGTTTTTGTTTAATTACAATCCTTCGGTAACACCGTTTACAAGATAATCTCTTGCTCGGATTGCCTTTGGAAGATTTTTACCATTGTCTGCAACATATTTAAAGTTAGCATTTGCCCTGTCAATCATACCCAAACGCAAGTAAATTGTAGCAAGAGTGTAATGTGTGTATAAAATATTTATATTAGAATAAAATGTTGGCGGTGCAATTTTCATATTGGGGTTAAGCAACCTTTCAAAATATTCATAATCAGAATATGAATCATCAAAAGTTGCACAATATAAATGCTCCATTAAATCAAGAAAAAATAATGAATAAGCTGTACTGGAATTAGATTTAACATTTTTCATCAAATCCTTTGCCACATTAAGTTGTTGTAGTGCTTGTTCCTGATTTTTTACCCCTATGTAGCAACTGCATAAATTTGAAAGATGCAAAAACTTCTCAGCATAGTTACAATCAATAATATCTCTTTTTTCTTTCAAAAGAATGTCCAGTGCTAAATCAAACTTTTCCATTAATCTATATGCCAAAACCTGTATATTTTCTCTTTCGTATTGACTATACATAAAGTTATGTTTTAACATATAATCCATTACTCTTTCAGGCTCTAAATCTGTCATTATTGAGTTGTAATTATTCTTTTTCTTTTTACTATTAAGAATAATCGATACAATAATTAATGCACCAAAAATAGTATACGAAATAATTTGGACTATCCAATAAATATCACTTTCAAGAAAAGTATGAAGGACAAAATATATAACTATAAGTAAAACGACAAGTAATAAATCAAAAATAGCCAAACCACTAAACCTTTTCATACAAACCTCCAAAACATTAAACGGTATAAAATAAATTTAGTAATATTATACGTTAAATCATACCTCTCTTATAGCCTTGTTTTCAAAATAATTTCTTGCACGAACTGCACAAGGCAAATTTTTACCATTGTCTGCAACATACTTAAAATTTATATCGGCTCTTTCTATCATACCTAAACGTAGATAAATTCTTCCCAAACAGTTGTGTACCATTAAAATATTATAATTATTATAAAATTCCTTTGATACTATCTGAAAACTTGGGTCAAGCAGTTTTTCATAATACTCATAATCAGAAAATGTATCATCAAACTGTAAAGCATATGAATGTTCAAGTTTATTCATTATAAAAAAAGTATATTTAGACATATTGTTATACTCAATATTTTTAACCATTTCTCTGGCTAAATTAAGGCACTTTTCAGCTTGTTTTTTGTCGTCCATACCAATATAACATTTACACGAGTTAACAGTATCTAAAAAAGACAGGTAGTAATCCACAGGCATATTGCCTCTCTTACGCTTTAAGATAAACTCCAGTGATAAGTCATATCTTTCAATCGCCTCATATAAAAACGAAAGTATTGCATCGCACTGATATGGAGTATATAAGAAACTCCATTTTTTTATATGATTTATCAGCTTTTCAGGTTCTAAATCATTGGTAAGAATATTAATATTATTCTTTTTTCTTATAATCAGCCCTGCAACTGATATAGCTAATAAAATTAAAACAACAATTTCTAAAACACTTAAAAGAATATTATAAGTATTACCCTCTGTAAAAAATGAAATAATAAATGCTATTACACTTAAAACCGAAACCACTAGAGTATAAATTGATAAACCGCTTAAATTTCTCATAAATACCTTCCTAAATTTTATATATTTTTAATTTCAGATAAATTGAAGCTCAGTAAATTCTCTGTAATAATAAATCTCAATATCTGATATTCTTCTATATCTACTCTAAAAAATTTATTTTCTTTTGAAGAATATTCATAACCGAATCAATCTCAAAATTATAATTTTCACTGCAATAATAACATAAAAAATTAAGTTTAACAAACTCTCGTTAAAGAAAATCTAATAGTAGCTTGTGGTCCGCCTGACAGGAGTCGAACCTGCTGTGCCGGAATCGGAATCCGGTGCATTATCCATTTTGCTACAGGCGGGTATATAAAAAAACGGGCGACGCAAAAGCATCGCCCGAAAATATAGCAACTAAATTACAGAAGCTCAATAATAGCCATCTCTGCTGCGTCACCACGGCGAGGTCCTAGCTTTGTAATGCGAGTATAACCACCGTTTTTGTCAGCATATTTAGGAGCAATCTCCTTAAACAACTTAGCTGTTACGTCCTCTTTAGTAACAAAAGACATAACCATACGCTTGTTGTGTAGGTTATCAACCTTAGCTATTGTAATCATTTTCTCTGCCATAGATCTAACTTCTTTAGCACGAGTTAATGTAGTTTCAATTTTTCCGTTCTCAAAAAGGAAAGTAACCATGCCTCTTAGCATTGCTGTTCTGTGAGAAGTAGTTCTTCCCAGTTTTCTTGTACCTGGCATCGTAATTCACTCCTTTACAATTATTTATATAATAAGTTTAAGATAATTTTTAATTATTCGTCATCGCTTTGTAGAGAGAAGCCCAATGTTTCGAGTTTATCGATAACTTCCTCCAAAGACTTACGTCCAAGGTTACGAACTTTCATCATATCGTCCTCAGACCTGTTGATAAGATCCTCAACTGTATTAATACCTGCACGCTTCAGACAGTTGAAAGAACGAACAGAAAGGTCAAGCTCTTCAATAGTCATTTCAAGAACCTTTTCCTTACCCTTATCGTCTTTTTCTACCATAATTTCTGTGGTAGAAGCCTTATCTGTAAGGTTCACAAACGATTTAAGATGATCGGTAAGAACCCTAGCTGCCCATGATACTGCTTCCTGAGCAGTGATAACACCGTTAGTCCAAACATCTAATGATAGTTTTTCGTAGTCAGTATCTGCACCAACACGGGTATTCTCAACTGTATAGTTAACCTTAAGTACAGGTGTATAGATTGAGTCAATAGGCAATAAACCTATTACATTATTGTTCATAAGAGCTTTATTTTTATCTCCCGGAACATAACCTCTACCCTTATCAAGAATAATCTCCATATAAAACTTTGCATCGTCATCAAGAGTAGCAATATGCATTTCAGGATTTAAAATTTCAACCTCGCTGTCAGCAGAGATAGACGCAGCAGTAACCTCGCAAGGACCCTCAGCGTTAATTTCTACTGTTTTTTCACCGTCACAGTGTAGCTTAGCGATAAGACCCTTCATATTAAGAACGATCTGAGTAACATCTTCCTTTACACCGGGAATTGTAGAAAATTCGTGCAGTACACCGTTAATTTTAATAGCTTTAACGGCTACACCTTCAAGTGAAGAAAGAAGAACTCTTCTAAGGCTGTTACCAAGTGTGTTACCGAAACCTCTTTCAAGTGGCTCAACAACAAATCTTCCAAAAGAACCATCTTCGGACAAATTTTCAACTTCTACTCTTGGCTTTTCAATTTCTATCATCAGCGAACCTCCTATTTGCATTAGGCGACATAAAAATCGCCAACGTGTGTAAACCTACAAAATATATTAAATATTTTAACTTCAGGATTACTTGGAGTACAACTCAACGATAAGATGCTCTTCAACAGGGAAGTCGATGTCTTCTCTCTCAGGAGCAGCAACAATTTTACCACCCAACAAATCAGCATCCTTCTCTAACCACTTAGGAGCAGCAATTGACTTTGTTTCGCCCTCAGCAATAGCTTTAAATCTTGTTGTTGAACGGCTCTTGTCGCTTACCTTAATAACATCTCCAACCTTTACAAGGTATGAAGGAATGTTAACCTTTTTACCGTTAACTGTAAAGTGAGCATGGCTAACAAGCTGTCTAGCCTCACGTCTTGTAGAAGCTAGTCCTAGTCTGAAAACAACATTATCAAGACGACGCTCAATTGTTGTTAGCAAAACTGTACCTGTTTTACCTTCTGCCTTAGCAGCCTGATCATAATAATGACGGAACTGCTTCTCCATAATACCATATACAAATTTAACCTTCTGTTTCTCTGTTAACTGAAGGCTATATTCACTTTTCTTTCTTCTTGCGTTGCCGTTAGGGTTTCTGTTAGAAGTTTTCTTGTTGTAACCCATAACTGAAGGCTCTATGCCAAGTGTTCTGCAACGCTTTGCGATTGGCTGCATATTCTTTGCCATAAGTATTTCCTCCCTTTTCTGTTATACACGTCTTCTCTTTGGAGGACGACATCCGTTGTGAGGGATTGGGGTAACATCTTTAATCATATTTACCTCAAGACCTGCTGACTGTAAAGCTCTGATTGCAGCTTCTCTACCTGCACCAGGACCCTTTACATAAACTTCAACTGTCTTCATACCGTGCTCCATAGCTGCTTTAGCAGCTGTTTCTGCTGCAGACTGAGCTGCGAAAGGAGTAGATTTTCTTGAACCTCTGAAGCCTAATTCGCCGGCACTTGCCCATGAAACGGCATTGCCCTGAATATCTGTAATTGTTACGATTGTATTATTGAATGTTGACTGAATGTGTGCTGCACCACGCTCAATGTTCTTTCTCTCACGACGTCTACGCACTGCAGTCTTCTTACCCTTAGGTGCTGCCATAGTTCATTCCCCTCCTTACTTCTTCTTGTTAGCCATTGTC
The DNA here is from genome assembly GCA_036306965.1 of Acutalibacteraceae bacterium. Taxonomy (GTDB): domain Bacteria; phylum Bacillota; class Clostridia; order Oscillospirales; family Acutalibacteraceae; genus CAG-964. Next base: position 35,137 of record JAXJYN010000033.1, on the reverse strand, counting down.
TTTCTCGGACCCTTACGAGTACGAGCATTTGTCTTTGAACGCTGACCTCTTACAGGCAAGCCCTTACGGTGACGAACACCACGGTAGCAGCCTATCTCGATAAGTCTTTTAATATCGAAAGCAACGTCACGTCTGAGGTCACCCTCAACAACGCAGTTATGGTCAATATATTCTCTTAACTTAGAAACCTCATCCTCTGTCAAATCTCTGACACGAGTATCAGGATTAATACCTGTTGCAGCAATAATGTCACTTGCAGTTTTACGTCCAATGCCAAAAATATAAGTTAAACCAATCTCAACTCTTTTATCTCTTGGCAAGTCTACACCTGCTATACGAGCCATATGTTGCACCTCCATTAATAATTAGTCAATATTTTTATTATAGTGTATTTTCTTTAATTTGTCAATGGTTATTTATTAACCCTGACGCTGCTTGTGCTTAGGGTTCTCGCAGATAACCATTACCTTACCCTTACGCTTAATAACTTTGCACTTTTCGCAGATTTTCTTTACTGAAGGTCTGACTTTCATTGTGTAATCATTCCTTTCTTCTAAATAAAAGTCTAAATAAATTATTTGCTACGCCATGTAATACGGCCACGAGTTAAATCGTATGGTGACATTTCAACTGTTACCTTGTCACCTGGAAGAATTCTGATGAAATTCATTCTAAGTTTACCCGAAATGTGTGCCAATATTATATGACCATTGGGAAGCTCTACCTTAAATTGAGCATTTGGCAGTGCTTCTGTTACTGTACCCTCTATTTCGATTACGTCTTGTTTAGACATATTCTTAATCCTCCTTACGGTAATTACTCATAATTAAATCGGTGTAAAACTCTTTTAAATTCTTTATTTGTTTTTACTTCATTCAAATCTACATTATAATTAGTAGTTCTTAAATGAATCAGCTTCTTTCTCTTCTGTTTTTCAACAGGTCTGTGTTTACCGTCACAAATTATAGCAAACTTTTCATCAACCGCTGTAATAACAAAGAAAGAGTTTTTATCTCTGCCTGCAATAGATTTAACTATCTGACCTGCTTTCATACTCAACACCTCTTAATCAGGAATTGTCATAATAACAGGTCCGTTTGGTGTAATTGCTATTGTATGCTCAAAGTGTGCCGCCAAACTTCCGTCTACTGTAACAGTAGTCCAGTCATCATCAAGCACTTTAACTGCATACTTGCCTGCCGTAATCATTGGCTCTATTGCAATAGTCATACCCGGCAGTAATCTTACACCTCTACCCGGAGTACCGTAATTGGGTACGCTAGGATCTTCGTGTAATTTCGCACCTACTCCATGGCCGACAAAATCTCGTACCACCGAGTAACTGCGATCTTCAACATACCTCTGAATCGCATTTCCTATATCGCCGATTCTGTTACCAGCAATCGCTTGCTTAATTCCTTCATAAAGACTCTCTTTGGTTGCGTCAAGCAACGCTTGAGCCTTATCTGAAATTTCACCACAAGCAAAAGTGTAGGCATTGTCACCGTGGAAACCTTCAATAAAAGCACCAACGTCTATACTGACAATATCCCCGCTTTTAAGGATTTGTTTTTTACTTGGTATGCCATGGATAACCACATCATTTACCGATATACACGCACTGGCAGGAAATCCGCCGTAACCCAGAAACGAGGGTGTAGCACCCTGCTTCTGGATATATTTACGAACTATGTCATCAATTTCTTTTGTTGACACACCAGGCTGAACAGCCTTTCCTGCTTCCTTAAGAGCGTTTGCAGAAATTCTGCAAGCTTCACGCATTAAATCAAGCTCACGCTTTGTCTTAAGTACTACCATTTTATCAGTCCTCTAGCTCCTTGAGAACAAGTGCTGTTGTATCAGCAATTTCCTGCTGACCTACTACAATAGCAAGCTTACCCTGCTTACCGTAGTAGTCCTTAAGAGGCTCAGTTTCCTCATGGTAAACCTTTAGTCTTGATAAAACAGTATCAGGGTGGTCATCCTTACGCTGAACGAGGGCACCTGTACAAAGGTTGCACACGCCATCTTTACTTGGCTTTTTATACTCAAGATGATAGCTTGCACCACACTTTTCACAAACACGGCGTCCGGACATTCTCTTTACGATGTCTTCATCAGGTACTTCGATGTCGATTACCTTGTTGATTTCAACACCCATAGCATCCAGAGCCTCGGCCTGAGGGATAGTTCTTGGAAAACCATCAAGAATAAAACCATTCTGACAGTCACTCTCAGCCAATCTTTCTTTGATAATGCCGATTACAACATCATCAGGAACAAGCTTACCTGCATCCATAAAAGACTTAGCTTTTAGACCCATCTCTGTACCGCTCTTCAGAGCTGCACGGATAATATTACCCGTTGAAATTGTAGGAATTTTCAGAAATTCACAAATCTTCTCCGCCTGAGTACCCTTACCGGCACCGGGAGCACCTAAAAGAATTATATTCATTATATTCTCCTCCAATACATCAGTCAAGGAATCCTTTATAATGACGCATCATCATCTGAGATTCCATCTGCTTAACAGTATCTAAACATACGCCTACAACGATAATAATAGATGTACCGCCAAGTGACATACTTGACATACCTGTTAAATTACCGTAAATAATTGGAACCAAAGCAATTACTGCTAAGAACAAAGCACCTATTAGTGTTATTCTTGACAGAATTTTTGCTATAAAATCAGTTGTCGGTTTACCTGGACGAATACCAGGAATAGTACCATTATTCTGACGAAGATTATTTGACATTTCTATTGGATTATACTGGATTGATGTATAGAAATATGCAAACAGTATAATCAAAATGAAATAAAGCACTGCATAAACCCAACTACCCTGACTAAACAATGAAATAACGTCATTCCAGAAACCTGAAATATTTGGGAAGAATAACTTTATTGTTGCAGGAATAGAAAGGATTGAGCTTGCAAAAATAATTGGCAAAACGCCACCCAAACCAACCTTGATTGGAAGATGACTGCTTTGACCGCCATACATCTTTCTGCCAACAACTCTCTTGGCATACTGAATAGGAATTCTTCTTTCTGCATCCTGCATAAATGTGATAACCCACATAACTGCAAGGAAGATAAGAACAAATACAGGAACAAGTACAAAATACTGTGTCTGTCCCTCAAGAGCAACCTGCCAATACTGAACAAGCTCTGTAACAATCAGAGGGAATCTTGCAACGATACCTGCAAACAACAGGATTGAAATACCGTTACCAATACCATACTGGTTAATTTGCTCACCCAGCCACATCATAAGTGCTGTACCTGCTGTAAATACAAGTACAATTACAACTGCTGAGAAAATAAAATCAAAGCCTTCTGCATAATCAAGAACACCGCTGTTCTTTAAGAACAAGAAATAAGCGATACCCTGAATCAAACCAAGACCAACTGTTGTATATCTTGTGATGGTAGCAAGCTTCTTTCTGCCTTCTTCACCCTCTTTAGCAAGACGCTCAAGAGGAGGAATAGCAACTGTAAGTAGCTGAATGATGATAGAACTGTTGATGTATGGTGTAACGCCCATCGCAAACAATGTAGCGTTTGAAAAAGCACCACCTGACAATGTATCTAGATAAGCGAACATTGAACCGTTGCTTGTTAGATTTGTCATTGCAGACTGTAGTGCCGCAGCATCCAGAAACGGAACGGGAATAACCGAACCGATTCTGAATACAACTATAATTAACAATGTGAAGAAAATCTTCTTACGAAGATCCGGAATTTGCCACGCATTGCGAATGGTTTTAAACATTAAACCACCTCAGCCTTTCCGCCTGCTGCTTCAATCTTCTCCTTTGCAGAAGCGGAATATGCAGCAACCTTTACTTCTAACTTCTTTGTAAGATTACCATTTCCTAGAATCTTAATTCCGTCAAAAGAATTTTTAACAAGTCCCGCATTAATCAGTGCCTGTGTATCAACAACAGCACCGTCTTCAAACTTTTCAAGGCTACCAACATTAACTGCTACAATATTCTTAGCGAAAATGTTGTTAAAACCTCTCTTAGGCAGACGTCTCTGCATTGGCATCTGACCGCCTTCAAAACCTGGTCTTACGCCACCGCCTGATCTTGCCTTCTGACCCTTATGGCCCTTACCTGCTGTTTTACCCTGTCCTGAACCGTGACCACGGCCAATACGCTTAACAGCTTTCTTAGAACCCTCTACAGGTGAAAGTTCGTGCAACTTCATTCTTAGCACCTCCTTGCTTACGCTTCACTTACCTCGATAAGGTGAGCTATTTTAGCAACCTTACCTTTAGTCTGAGGATTGTCAGGCTGTGTTGTAACATCGCCAATCTTCTTCAGACCAAGTGCCTGGGCTGTTGCAATTTGGTCCTTCTTACAGCCTATAAGACTTCTTACAAGCTTAATATTTACATTTGCCATCTTGCTGCCCTCCTATTATAAAATCTCTTTTACTGATTTGCCACGAATAGCAGCAATTTCCTCAGCTGAACGAAGTGATGCAAGACCTGCAAGTGTTGCACGCACTACGTTGCAAGGGTTGTTTGATCTCAAAGCCTTAGTTCTGATGTCCTTAATACCTACAGCCTCGATAACTGCACGAACAGGACCACCAGCAATAACACCTGTACCAGCTGCTGCAGGCTTCATAAGAACTCTACCTGCACCAAACTCGCCGATAACTTCGTGAGGGATTGTTGTGCCTTTTAGAGAAACCTTGATAAGATTTTTCTTAGCATCTTCAATACCCTTACGGATAGCGTCAGGAACCTCGCCTGCTTTACCGATACCGAAACCTACGATACCGTTGCCGTCGCCTACTACTACAAGAGCAGCAAACTTGAAGATACGACCACCCTTAACTGTTTTTGAAACACGGTTGATAGTAACAACACGTTCTTGTAAATCTAATGTTGATGCGTCAATAATAGCCAAAGTTAATTCCTCCCCTTCTTAGAACTTGAGGCCGCCCTGGCGGGCACCTTCGGCCAATTCCTTGACACGGCCGTGATAGATATATCCACCGCGGTCAAACACTACCTCGGTGATGCCTTTGTCAGCAGCCTTTTTAGCGATAGCCTCGCCAACCTTGAAAGCTGCCTCTTTGTTTCCGCCGTTGCCTTCAATCTCCAGTGAAGATGCAGCAACAAGAGTAACACCGTTTACGTCATCAATAATCTGAGCGTAAATGTTCTTGCTTGAGCGGAACACGTTTAGGCGTGGGCATTCTGTTGTACCGCTAATCTTACTGCGTACTCTTTTATGACGCTTTAAACGGGCTTTGTTTTTATCTGCCTTTGATACCATTATGTTTCACTCCTTAATTACTTCTTGCCGCCCTTACCGGCTTTACCTTCTTTACGACGAATTACTTCGTCAGCGTACTTAATACCTTTACCCTTATAAGGCTCTGGTGGACGCTTCTCTCTTACCTCAGCAGCAAACTGACCAACCTTTTGCTTATCAGCACCTGAGATAATAATTGTATTAGGGTCTGGAGCGTCGATTTTAATATCGTCGTTCTCGCTTACGATTACCTGATGTGAATAACCAAGGTTCATTACTAAATCCTTGCCCTTCTTCTGTACACGGTAACCTACACCCTTAACCTCAAGCTTCTTCTGGTAACCCTCTGTAACACCTGTAACCATATTTGCAACAAGTGAACGAGTTAAGCCGTGAAGAGCTCTGTTTTTCTTAATAGCCTTTGGTGACTTGTCATCTGGAACCTTAATCTCAACAGCTTCAGCACTGATTTCAACGATCATATTAGGATGAATCTTCTGAGTTAATGTGCCTTTAGGTCCTTTAACAGTCAATACACCGTTGTCAAACTTAACATCTACACCGGCGGGAATATTTACAGGTTTTCTTCCAATTCGAGATAATTTGATTTCTGTCTCAGCCATTCTCGCACCTCCTTACCAAACGAATGCAAGGATTTCGCCACCTACGTTTTCTTTGCGTGCCTGACGGTCTGTCATAACACCCTTAGAAGTTGAAACGATAGCTACACCTAAGCCCTTGATAACCTTAGGCATATCCTCAACATTGCTATATCTACGCAAACCGGGCTTTGATACTCTTCTTAAGCCTGTGATAACTGGCTTTTTACCCTCAAGGTACTTAAGAGTAACAGTAATAACGCCCTGCTTACCATCTTCAACTACAGTAAAATCTTTAATGTAGCCTTCATCTAACAAAATCTGGCATATAGCCTTCTTCATATTTGAAGCAGGAATCTCTACAGAATCATGCTTCGCAGAACTTGCATTACGAATTCTTGTAAGTAAGTCTGCTATTGGATCAGTAATCTGCATAACATTAACCTCCTTCGTTTACCAGCTTGCCTTTTTAACGCCGGGAATTTCGCCCTTATAAGCTAATTCTCTGAAACAAATACGGCATACTCCGTATTTACGAAGATAAGCGTGTGGTCTGCCACAGATTTTACATCTGTTATACTCTCTTGTAGAGAACTTCTGTGTTCTCTGCTGCTTAACTTTCATTGCTGTTTTAGCCACGAAAATCCCTCCTTATTTCGCAAATGGAGCACCCATAAGTGTTAGCAACTCACGAGCCTCTTCGTCTGTTTTAGCGGTAGTAACAAAACAAATGTCCATACCTCTAACCTTGTCAATCTTGTCATACTCAATCTCAGGGAAGATGAGCTGCTCTTTTAGACCCATATTGTAGTTACCACGTCCGTCAAAACCATTAGCATTAATGCCTCTGAAGTCACGAACTCTTGGTAGTGCAACATTGAATAGTCTGTCAAGGAACTCATACATTCTCTCGCCTCTAAGTGTAACCTTAGCACCGATTGGCATACCCTCACGAAGCTTAAAGTTAGCTACAGATTTTTTAGCTCTGCAAACGTGAGGCTTCTGACCTGTGATAGCACCTAGGTCTCTTAGAATAGCATCGATAACCTTTGAGTTTTCTCTTGCCTCGCCGGCACCAACATTAACAACAATTTTATCCAGCTTAGGAATCTCCATTACACTTTTGTAGGAGAATTTATTCATAAGTGCTGGTGCAACATCGCTTTTATAAAAGTCTTTTAGTCTAGCCATTTCTTATATCCTCCTTACAAAATCTCGCCGCATTTTTTACAAATACGGTTCTTTGTGCCGTCCTCGTTCAGCTTATGACCGATACGAGTAGGCTTTTTGCAGCGTGGGCAAACAATCTGAACCTTAGATGCGTACATAGCACCCTCAGCCTTTACGATGCCGCCTGCTTCGCCCATTCTTCTAGGCTTAACATGCTTAGAAACCATGTTTACGTTCTCTACGATAACTTTACCTTCTTTAGGGCTAACAGCCATAACCTTGCCTTTTTTACCCTTGTTCTTACCGCTTAGAACTACAACAGTGTCACCTGTTTTTACATGAACCTTTTTTATCATAAGTGAGCACCTCCATTAAAGAACTTCGGGAGCAAGGCTCAAAATCTTCATGTAATCTTTATCACGAAGCTCTCTTGCAACCGGTCCAAAGATACGTGTGCCCTTTGGATTTTTGTCTTCCTTTATAATAACAGCTGCATTTTCGTCGAAACGAATATATGTGCCGTCTTCACGACGTACGCCCTTAGCTGAACGTACGATAACTGCTTTTACTACATCGCCTTTTTTTACAACGCCGCCTGGTGCTGCTTTTTTAACAGAAGCAACTACAACGTCACCGATGTTTGCGTATCTCCTTCTGGTACCGCCGAGAACTCGGATGCACATTAACTCTTTTGCTCCAGTGTTATCGGCAACCTTTAGGTAGGTCTGCTGTTGAATCACAGTAATTCCTCCTTTTGTAATGAGCTAAATTATTTAGCCTTCTCTATAATCTCGACTAGTCTCCATCTCTTATCCTTAGAAAGAGGACGAGTTTGCATAATACGCACTCTGTCGCCAATGCCACACTCGTTGTTCTCGTCATGAACCTTTAGCTTAACTGTTCTCTTTACAACCTTACCATATAGAGGGTGCTTAACGCTGTCCTCAATAGCAACTACGATTGTTTTGTCCATTTTGTCGCTAACAACTTTACCAACATTGGTTTTTCTCAAGTTTCTTTCACTCATGGCTCAAACCTCCTTCTATTATGCGTTAGCGCTGTTCTTTTCCATCTGTGTAAGTACAGTTTGTACTCTTGCGATGTCCTTTTTAACAGCACTGATACGCATAGGGTTCTCCAGCTGATTTATAGCCAACTGGAAACGAAGGTTAAACAGTTCCTCTTTAAGGCTCTTGAGCTTCTCCTGAAGCTCTTCTATACTTAATTCTCTTAGCTCTGAAGCCTTCATTATTGCTCACCCTCCGTTTCTTTCTTTACAAATTTACATTTGATTGGTAGCTTATTAGCTGCAAGACGCATAGCCTCTCTTGCAGTTTCCTCTGATACACCGCCAAGCTCAAACATAACTCTGCCTGGCTTAACTACAGCAACCCAGTACTCTGGTGAACCTTTACCAGAACCCATTCGAGTTTCAGCAGGTTTCTCTGTAATTGGCTTATCAGGGAAAATCTTTATCCAAACTTTACCAAATCTCTTGCAGTATCTTGTCATAGCAACACGGGCAGCCTCGATTTGGTTTGAAGTAATCCAAGATGGTTCAAGTGCCTGTAGACCAAAATCACCGTAAGTTACCTTGTTACCACGGTAAGCCTTACCTGTCATACGACCTCTGTGAACTCTTCTGTATTTAACACGCTTAGGTAACAGCATTACTTACTGCCTCCTTCCCTACGGGGCTTTCTGCTGCGACGATTGTTGTTCTCATTAGTATTTACATTAAGAACCTCGCCTCTGTACAGCCATACTTTAACACCGATACGACCGTATGTTGTAGCAGCCTCTGCAAAGCCGTAGTCAATGTCTGCTCTTAGTGTCTGTAGAGGAATTGTACCCTCATGATATGTCTCTGAACGAGCAATTTCAGCACCGCCCAAACGACCTGAACACATAATCTTAATACCCTTAGCACCGAACTTCATAGCTCTGCCGATTGACTGCTTCATAGCACGACGGAATGAAATTCTGTTCTCTAGCTGAGCTGCAATGTTTTCTGCAACCAACTGAGCGTTAAGGTCAGGTGATTTAACCTCAACAACATTTATATTAACTGGTTTACCCAGCATAGCCTCGCACTGCTTACGAAGCTTTTCAATTTCACTACCCTGCTTACCAATAACCAAACCTGGCTTAGCACAGTGAATGTGAATTCTTACTCTTGAAGCATCACGCTCAATTTCAATTTTAGGAACACCTGCTGCATAAAGCTGCTTCTTTAGTGTTTTACGAAGATTATAATCTTCTACAAGCTGATCACCAAAGTTCTTCTTGCTTGCAAACCAGCGAGAGTCCCAATCTTTAATAACGCCAACACGCATACCGTGTGGATTTACTTTCTGGCCCATTGCTCTACCTCCTGTCGTTATTCAGCTTCTTTAAGCACAAGGGTAATGTGAGAAGTCTTCTTGTTGATTCTGTATGCACGACCCTGTGCTCTTGGACGAATACGTTTTAGGGTCGGACCCTGACTTACTGAGCATTCTGCTATATATAGTTTTGATACGTCCATATTGTGGTTTGTTTCAGCATTTGCCATAGCTGACTTCAACAGCTTTTCCAGCGGCTCGCAAGCGGCCTTAGGAGTGTGCTTTAGAATAGCCATAGCTAGGTCTGCAGGCTTGTTTCTGATTAAGTCAAGAACAATCTGAACCTTACGTGGTGAAATACGGACATACTTTAAATAAGCCCTTGATTCTGCCATTTTTATTATCTCCTTCCGCCTTATTTCTTAGATGTTTTAGAACCGGCGTGACCTCTGTATGTTCTTGTTGGTGCAAACTCGCCTAGCTTGTGACCAACCATATCTTCAGTTACATAAACCGGTACATGCTTGCGTCCATCGTGAACAGCAAATGTATGACCTACAAAAGCAGGGAAAATTGTTGAAGATCTGCTCCATGTTTTAAGAATCTTCTTTTCGCCAGCTTCGTTCATTGCTAGAACCCTTTTATATAGTACAGGCTGTACGTAAGGGCCTTTTTTAACGCTTCTTCCCATTTATAAAAGCTCCTTTCTGTATGCCTATTATCTACCGTTTCTACGCTTTACAATCATCTTGTCAGAACGGTTCTTCTTCTTTCTGGTCTTATAACCCAGTGCAGGTTTACCCCAAGGAGTAACAGGACCTGGACGACCGATAGGGCTCTTACCTTCACCACCACCGTGAGGGTGATCGTTAGGGTTCATAACAGAACCTCTTACTGTTGGTCTCCAACCCATATTACGCTTACGGCCAGCCTTACCAATTTTTACATTGTTATGGTCTGTGTTACTTACCTGACCGATTGTAGCCATACAGTTAACTGGTACGTTTCTTAACTCACCTGAAGGAAGTCTTAGCAAAGCAAGACCGTTTTCCTTAGCCATTAGCTGTGCCATATTACCTGCTGATCTAGCAAGCTGAGCACCTCTGCCTGGATAAAGCTCTACATTATGAATGAATGTACCTGTTGGGATACTGTTAAGTGGAAGTGCATTACCAGGCTTGATATCTGCGTTCTCACCTGCTACGATTGTGTCGCCAACCTTCAACTCGTTAGGTGCTACGATGTAGCTCTTGTCACCGTCTGCATATTCAACCAAAGCGATGAAAGCTGAACGGTTAGGATCGTACTCTATAGTTTTAACTGTGCCCGGTACATCAAACTTCTGTCTCTTGAAATCGATAATACGATACTTTCTTCTGTTACCGCCGCCTCTGTGACGAACAGTAATTCTACCATAGCTGTTACGGCCAGACTTCTTCTTAAGAGGAGCAAGTAAGCTCTTCTCTGGTGCTACCTTTGAAAGGTTTGAGTAGTCAGTAACTGACATATTACGTCTGGCATTTGTGGTAGGTTTATATACTTTAATAGCCATTGTCTTTCACTCTCCTCATGATGGCTTTGCGGGAAAATGGCATTCCCATACATTCTGCCTGTGTATTTTTAATTTTTAACAGGCTTACATCATGCCTTCAAAAAATTCGATTGCCTTGCTGTCCTCAGTCAAAGTTACATAAGCCTTTTTCCAGCTTCTTGTGTAACCTTCATATCTACCCTGACGGCGAAGCTTACCACGCATATTAACTGTGTTAACCTTAGCAACCTTTACCTTGAACAGTTCTTCAACTGCCTTAGCAATTTCAATTTTATTTGCAGCCTTAGCTACCTCAAAAGTGTACTTTTTAGCTGCAATACCCATCATACTCTTCTCTGTAACGATAGGTCTGATGATAATGTCCTGTGCTAGCATTATGCGTACACCTCCTGAATTTTCTCAACTGCTTCCTTAGCGATAATCAGCTTGTCTGCATTTAGCATATCGTAAACATTAAGTTCGTTTACCTGAGCTGTCTTAACACCAGGAATGTTTCTTGCTGAGTTGATAACCTTCTTATCAACTGTAGGAAGAACGATTAGTGCCTTCTTCTCGCTGCCAACTGCCTTTAGCATTGCTGCGATTGTTTTTGTGCTGAAGTTCTCTGTAGCGATGCTATCAATAACGATAATCTCGCTAGCCTGAGCCTTAGCTGAGAAAGCTGACTTCATAGCAAGTCTTCTAACCTTCTTATTTACTGTATAACTGTAATCTCTTGGCTTTGGAGCAAATACAACGCCACCGTGTGTCCACTGTGGAGCTCTTGTTGAACCCTGTCTTGCGTGACCTGTACCCTTTTGTCTCCATGGCTTTCTGCCGCCACCTGAAACTTCAGATCTTGTTAATGCTGACTGTGTGCCCTGACGCTGATTTGCAAGGTAGTTAACTACCATATGGTGCATTACTGCAGCGTTTGGCTCAATTCCGAATATAGCGTCTGAAAGTTCGATTGTTGATACTTCCTTACCAGCCATATCTAGTACTGCTACGTTAGGCATTTAAACTCCTCCTTTCTTACGCCTTTACGGTGTCACGAATTACAACGATTCCACCGTTAGGGCCTGGAACAGCGCCCTTAATAGCGATAAGGTTGTTCTCTGCGTCAACCTTTACTACTGCAAGGTTCTGTACTGTAACTCTTTCTGCACCAAGGTGACCTGCCATTTTCTTACCCTTCCAAACTCTTGAAGGACTTGAACAAGCACCCATAGAACCGCCGTGTCTTGCTACAGGACCGGAACCGTGTGTTTCTTTTAGTCTCTGGAAATTCCAACGCTTAATAACGCCTGCGTAGCCCTTACCTTTGCTTGTACCGGTAACGTCTACCTTATCTCCAGCTGTGAATACATCTGCCTTTAGAATCTGACCAAGCTCATATGCACTTGTATCATCAAAACGGAACTCACGAAGTGTCTTCTTTGGAGCAACATTTGCTTTATCGAAGTGACCCTTCATAGGCTTGTTAACCTTGTGAGCCTTCATATCGCCATAGCCGATCTGAACTGATGCATAGCCGTCATTTTCAACAGTTTTAATCTGAGAAACAACGCAAGGACCTGCTTCTACAACTGTTACGGGAATGACATTTCCCTTTTCATCGAAAATCTGTGTCATACCGATTTTCTTACCAATTAGTGCTTTCTGCATTTATTAATGCCTCCTATAAGGTTATTGGTTGGCTTTCACCAACTTGACCCCAACTGAACGGTTGGTTGAGCGGATTATAATTTAATCTCGATTTCAACACCGGCAGGGAGTTCTAAGCTCATTAAAGCTTCAACCGTCTTATTTGACGGTCTCAGAATGTCGATTAGTCTTTTATGAGTTCTAATCTCAAACTGCTCACGGCTGTCCTTATACTTATGAACAGCTCTTAGGATTGTTACAACCTGCTTCTCTGTAGGTAGTGGTACAGGACCTGAAACTCTGGCACCTGTCTTTTTAGCAGTAGCAACAATTCTTTCTGCTGACTGGTCTACCAACTGATGGTCGTAACCCTTTAATCTGATTCTAATCTTTTCCTTGACTGCCACAATCATCGCCTCCTTAAAAATTTTTGAGTTGGCGGGCAACCCTTTTCAAGAACTTCACACCTAGCCGGGTGTTTCATCCCTTCCTATTTAAAAACCGGATAGACATAAGTCAACCCGGGTAATAGTCGAAAAGCGTCCAAGCAGTATTTTTGCACACAGCAACCCTAAGTGTGCCATAAAACACAAACCTGTAATAAACATATCTTCTGTCGCCCGGTTTAAAATCGGACATACTCCACGGAAAAACCGACATATTTCAGTCGCAACCTCCCGCTTCATCGCATATCTGTCGCAGTCACGCAAGGCTTATTATAGCACAGCAACCCCATATTTTCAAGGTTTTTTCACCATATAACAATATTTTTAAACGTAGAAAATACAGCGTAATTAAATTAAAATTTTATTTATTTTGCACAATGTTTTATGATTTTAATGCTCATTCACAAGGCTGAAATAGAGCAGTTAGTAAAAACCTCAAACACCCTATTTCAGCCCTCAAAACCTCTTTAATACCTCATACTTTAATTTCTGCAAAAAGTCTTAACTCTAAAAAACTCAATCTTCCCAAATCTCATCTGGACAATTACCTATTCTTAATTCATAATTTCCTACATTATAATCAGCATCAGCCATACTTGCTTTAACAGTAAATTCAAGTGTATATGGCATTTCTGTTTCCATTACTTTAACCTTTCCTTCTGCTTCGTAAGGTTTTTCATCATATTTAATTGACGAGCAATCTATACCCTCTACCATAATTGGCACAAGCTTTTTTCCTTTTTCAAGAAGTTCTTCCTGTGTTTGCTTTTCGCCTTTTGGTTGTGTTCCTAAACTACTATTTATATAAAGGTAATTAATTTCTGTTTTACCATTATTAGTCCGTGAAGAAAGAGCTATATCCACACTTGGTGAAAGCATTTTAGAAACATCTTCACAACCCATAGCAGACTGACAAGTTATAGTTGATTCAACCTCACCATTCGCTTTTGTTGTCTGTGTATATCTTATTTCGTCATCTTCATAATATGTCAAAAGATACTTCTGCAAATTTTATTGCCTTTTCACCTTCTTTATTTGAAAAAGCACCTGTTTCTATTTTTGTTACTGATAGACCCTCGTGTGTTTCCGGAATAACAACTATATTATCACTGCCAGAATATGAAATAACACCACTATTACCGGCACCATCCTCAGAAAACTCAAAATCACTTTCAGGTGACACCTCATGATTAAGTACATCTTCCAATGTTATTTCTCCAACATCACTGCTTTCTGTTGAAGACTGACTTGAAGTATTTGTATCTGCCGAACTATTGTCAGCTGTATTTGCATTTTCTTCTCCACAAGCTGTTGCACCAAACGTAATAATTCCCGCCATTAATAAAATCAATAATTTTTTATTTTCTTCCTCCGAATAAATTTGTGTAAATAGTGAATTTCAGTATCACTACTTAATTAGACGATTAAAAAACTAAAAGGTTCATTTTTTCTAAGAAATTTTTTATTTTTATAAATTAATATATCCCCTGCACAGTAACTTCACCTGAATTTACAGATATATTTTCACTATCATTTATTTTTACAACCAAATCACCTTCGCCACCTATAGCAACAGCTGTACCGTTTAAAGTAGTTTTTCCTCTTGTAATCGTTACCTGTCTACCAAGAGTAACACATAAACCTGTATACTCATCAATAATATCTGCCTCTAAATTAGTAAGATAGCTATCTATATATTTTTCTGTATCTGCAAGAATTTCTTTAAATAACTCTTTACGCTTAATATCACAGCCTGTTTCTATTGCAAGTGATGTTGCCTTACACTGAATTTCATAAGGAAATTCCTTTGTGTTTACATTTACACCTATACCCACCACAGCATATTCTATCCTGTCAGCTTCTGCTGTCATTTCGGTTAAAATTCCGCATATTTTTTTTCTGCCTATTACAATATCATTAGGCCATTTAATAAGAGCATTCACACCTGTGTAACGTCTTACAGCTTTGCATACACCCAATCCTGCCGCAAGAGTTATTCCTGCTACCTGTGAAGGTGCAATTTGCGGTCTTAGCAAAATACTAAACCATAAACCTGTACCCTTTGGAGAACTCCATACTCTGCCAAGCCTGCCTTTACCCGTTTGCTGCTGCTCTGCCACTACAACTGTACCGTGTTCAGCTCCATTTTGTGCAAGACGCTTTATTTCTGTGTTGGTTGAATCTACGCTTTGAAGATATATAAGCCTTTTACCCAACCACCTTGTCTGTAAGCCGTTTGTAAGCTCATATTCATTTATAACACCACTGCTGTCAGTAAGCTTGTACCCTTTATTTGTAACAGAGTCTATAACATATCCCTCATTTCGTAAAGTTTTAATATATTTCCATATTGCAGAACGAGTTATTCCCATACACTGAGAAATCTCCTCTCCGCTTATATAATCGTCGCTCTCCTTTAACATCAGCAAAACTTTATCTTTTATATTGTTTTCTTTCATAAATATACACTCCAAATTTATATTTTCTAATTGGCAACATATCAACTAATATAATTTATTTTATCTTAACCATTAAACCAAAAAGGCGACAAATAGCCCTCAGCCTTGCCACCTTCATTAAATGATTTATTTATTTTTATCGTACAATATTCTTAAACCCTTTAGTAAAAGGTTATCGTCTATTATTATATCTTTTCTATTACAAAACGGCATAATAGACGATGCCAAACCACCCGTGCCTATAACTGTTACTTTTTCGCCAAGTTCGTCCTCTATACGTCCTATAACACCGTCAATCATAGCTGCACTGGCAAAAACTGCACCACTTTTCATACAATCAACAGTATTTTTTCCGATAATATTTTTTGGCGGTTCAAGACTGATTTTAGGAAGCTGAGAGGTTCTGTCTGCCAATGCCTCCTGAGAAATCATAATACCGGGTATAATCATACCACCCAGATAATTTCTGTTTGCATCTATTACCGAAACTGTTGTAGCTGTGCCAGTGTCAATAATCATTGCAGGCAATTTGTACTGATTAATAGCTGCTACAGCATCTGCAACCCTGTCACTTCCCATTGTAGCAGGATTATCAAGTGCAATATTAAGACCAGTTTTCATACCGGGGCCAACAATCATAGGCTCAAGCTCTGCTACTATTTGAACAGCTTTTTTCATTACAGATGTAAGTGGTGGAACAACTGACGAAATTATACAGCCGTCAAGTTCTTCTCTGCTTACCTTATAAATATCAAGCATACTGTTTATTTCAACAGCATATTGCCAGCTTGTTCGGCTTATATCAGTTTTAATTCTGAAAAGAGAATTAACTTTATTTTCTTTATTAACGCAACCAAGCACAATATTTGTGTTGCCAATATCAAGTGCTAAAATCATACAATCAATCCATTCTGAGTTTCAAAATACATACATAAATTTTGCAATACTAATTATACCTTTACAGTAAGTAATTGGCAAGTATTTTATTTTGCTTACTTTACTTTGTTATGTGCATTGGAGTATAATAAGTACATAATTACGCTTCAGGATGTGAGAATATGTTAAAAAATAAAAATATACTTCTATGTGTAACAGGCGGAATAGCCGCTTACAAAATGCCCAACCTTGCAAGTATGCTTGTAAAGGAAGGTTGTGATGTAAATGTTATTATGACCAAAAATGCAGAAAACTTTATAACCGCAAAAACCTTTGAGGTGCTTACAGGTAACCCTTGTATTACAGACACCTTTGAAAAAACCTTTCCTGTTGCTATACATCATATAAAGCTTGCAAGTCAGGCTGACTATGTAATGGTGTCACCTGCAACAGCAGACATTATTGGAAAAATTGCACACGGAATTGCAGATGATATGCTTACATCTACACTGCTGGCTTGTAAGTGTCCTGTTGCTATTGCACCATCTATGAATGTAAATATGCTTGATAATCCCATTGTTCAGGATAATATAAAAACTTTGAAAAAGTACGGATATACAATTATTGAACCAGCTACAGGCTATATGGCTTGCAAAGCCACAGGTAAAGGCAAAATGCCTGAACCTGCCGAACTTTTCGGATATATTGAAAAAGAACTTGCATTCAAAAAAGACCTTAAAGGATTAAATGTGCTTGTTACAGCAGGTCCTACAAAAGAAGCTATTGACCCTGTAAGATTTATCTCCAACAACTCAACAGGCAAAATGGGTTATGCTGTTGCAAAGATGGCTATGCTAAGAGGTGCAAATGTAACACTTGTTACAGGCGAAACTGCTCTAAATGACATCAGCTTTGTCAATACTATAAAGGTAAAAAGTGCCGAGGATATGTACAATGCTGTTACCGAAAATTTTGCAAATGCCGATATAACTATTAAATCAGCGGCAGTTGCAGATTACACACCTCTAAATGTCGCAGAAAATAAAATTAAAAAATCTGACGATAATTACAGTATACAGCTAAAACGCACAAAAGATATTTTAAAAGAACTTGGTTCAAGAAAAAAGAACCATCAATTTGTGTGCGGTTTTAGTATGGAAACTGAAAATATGATTGAAAATTCTACTAAAAAGCTTGTTTCCAAAAATATTGATATGATAGTAGCCAACAATTTAAAGACCGATGGTGCAGGCTTTGGCACAGATACAAATGTTATAACACTAATAACACATAACAAAGCTGAAGAACTTCCTGTTATGAGTAAAGAAGATTGTGCAAACATAATTCTTGACAGAATTATTCAGCTTAAAAAATAAATTTTCAATCAAATATCAAAAATAAAATGCGGTAGCAGAGGATTTATTTGCTATCGCATTTATCTATATATTCAAATTTGTTAACCTTATAAATTTATACAGAAATTTAACCAATTTTATGTTATAATAAGCTACAACAAAAATATACATTATATATAACCTTAACGGAGGACTGTAATGGCAAAGGAAATTAAAACAAATGTTATGCGAATTTTGGACAAAGCCAAAATTGAGTATAAACATTATGACTACAGCAAAACAGGCAGTACATCGGGTACAGAAATAGCTGAAATCTTAGGACAAAACCCTGACAGAGTTTTTAAAACACTGGTTACCTTCGGCAGTAAAACCAAAGAACATTATGTATTTATGTTGCCTGTAAACAAAGAACTTAATCTAAAAAAAGCAGCACAAGCTGTTGCAGAAAAATCCATAGAAATGATACCACAAAAGGATTTGCTGAAAACAGCAGGTTATGTTCACGGTGGCTGTTCCCCTATAGGAATGAAAAAACAGTTTACAACAACTGTACATATAACCGCAGAAGATTTTGACACAATAATTTTCAGTGCAGGCAAGGTTGGATATCAGATAGAAATAAGTTTGAGTGACCTTACTAAAGTATGCCCATTAAAAACAGCAGATATAGCAGAGTAAAAAAGCACAAATAAACAAACTGAATTTCTACACAATTAAATATTTTTAATTGTGTTGACATACTATATAGCTGGTGCTAAAATATATGTAAGATATTACATATATGGAGGTTCTGCAATGTTTGATAAATATAATAGTCAAGCTATGTTATTTGGTGCAATTTGCAGAGTTAACAACCAATATCAAACTATTGGCGATAAATATTACAATGGTATTTCGTTAAAACAAGAATATCTCCTTTCAGTTATGGAATATTACTTCTGTGATAATGCACCAACATTAAATGAGCTTGCACAACATATAGGCAGTTCTCATCAAAATATCAAACAGATTGTTTCAAAGCTTGTTGATAAGGGTTATTTAAAACTTGAACAGGATAAAGACGACAAACGTAAAAGACGTGTATATTTTACAGAAAAATACAACCAAGAAAAAGATGAATTTGAAGGACGAAGAAACTCACTTATAAGCAAAACATTTGCTAATATAAGTGAAGACGAAATTACAAAGGCACTTTACGTTATAAATAAAATGAGTGATAACCAGAAAAAGTTACTTATAAATTAATTTCTGTAATTTTGTTTAAAAGAATTTTGGCGAAATAAACAAAATAAATCTTTTTGATATTGCAATTTTAAGAAATATACCATATAATTAATTTATAATTTATCTGCATTATGCGGAAGTATATGTTCGTAAATTGTAGTATTTTTATTATTTACGAAACGGGAGGACAAAATGGAAGATATTAAAGGTTTGTATAATTATGAATATGCGGAAAGAGTAATAAACTCAGATTCGGCATTCCCTAAAGGTCTGCTTGGCCCACATCTAACAGACAGAGGCTTCACTGTTACTGTGTATAACCCACAGGCTGAATCTGTCAGTGTTATTGACAAACGCAGTGGTGAGAAATTTACTGCTCTTAAAATCGACGAGGCAGGCTTGTTTACAGCTTTCTTAGGCTGTGATACCACTACTCCTTATTCACTGGAGATTACTCCTTACGATGGCGAAGCTTATGAAACTGAGGACTGCTACAGATTCCCTGTACAGACTTCTTCAAACGATGCTTATCTGTTTGGTTCAGGTACATTATATGATATATCTGATATTCTTGGAGCACATATAAAAACCATAGACGGTGTCGAGGGTACTCTGTTTACAGTATGGGCACCAAATGCAAGACGTGTAAGTGTTGTTGGTGACTTCAATAATTGGGACGGAAGAATGCACCAAATGAATAAAGCATATAATGTTGGCATTTTTGAGTTGTTTATTCCCGGTATTGGCGAAGGCGATATTTATAAGTTTGAGGTAAAAACGCAATGGGGTACTTTAATGATGAAAACCGACCCATTCGGAAATTATCAGCAAAAGCGTCCTGAAACAGCATCTATCGTTACAAATCTTAATAAATACAAGTGGACAGATAGCGATTGGATGGAAAGCAGAAAAACAAATACTCTTGATAATAAACCTGTTGCAATATATGAACTTCATCCAGGTTCTTGGAGAAGAAAGGGCGAAAATAAAGAAGATTTCCTGACATATCGTGAACTTGCACCATTGTTGGCTGAATATGTAAATGATATGGGATATACTCATATTGAAATTATGGGTATTTCGGAGCATCCGTTTGACGGTTCTTGGGGTTATCAGGTTACAGGATACTATGCACCAACTTCACGTTTTGGTTCACCTGAGGACTTCCAGTATTTTATTGACTATATGCACCAAAATGGTATTGGTGTAATTTTGGACTGGGTACCTGCCCACTTCCCTAAAGATGCACATGGTCTTGCAAGATTTGATGGTACTCCTATTTATGAACATCCCGATTCACGTCGTGGTGAACATCCTGATTGGGGCACATATATATTCAACTATGAAAAAACAGAGGTTCGTAATTTTCTTATAGGCAGTGCATTATTCTGGATTGAGAAATTCCATGTTGATGGATTGCGTGTTGACGCTGTTGCTTCTATGCTTTACCTTGATTACGGTAAAAGAGATGGTGAATGGTTACCTAATATATATGGTGGAAAGGAAAATCTTGAAGCTATAGAATTTTTAAAGCACTTAAATTCAGTAAATAAACAGCGTAACCCAGGCACAGCTATTATGGCAGAAGAATCAACTTCTTTTGCTGGAGTTACAGCAGATACTAAAGATAATGGTTTGGGATTCTCATTCAAATGGAATATGGGCTGGATGAACGACTTTTTAAAGTATATGTCAACTGACCCTATCTACAGATGCCACGACCATAACGAGCTTACATTCAGTATGGTATATTCAACATCTGAGAAGTTCATTCTTGTACTGTCACATGATGAGGTTGTTTATGGAAAATGCTCTATGATAAACAAAATGCCTGGTGACGACTGGCAGAAATTTGCAAATCTTAAAGCTGCATATGGCTTTATGTTTGGTCATCCGGGTAAAAAACTACTCTTTATGGGTCAGGATTTTGCTCAGTATGACGAGTGGAATTCAAACAAGGAGCTTGATTGGTATTTAATAGACCTTGTTGAAAACAACAAGAACTTACAGCAATTTGTTAAAGATTTGCTTTCTGTTTACAGAAATTATCCTGCACTTTATGAGCAAGACTTCACATATGATGGCTTTGAGTGGATGAACTGTGATGACTGGCGTAACAGCGAAGTTAGCTTTGTACGTAAGCCTTCTACAGAGGGAGAAAAACACCTGTTATTTGTTTGTAACTTTGTTCCTTGTCCTCACGAAGATTTCACAATCGGTGTACCTTGCAAGGGTGAGTACAAACTTATTCTCAACAGTGATGATGAAAAATATGGTGGAACAGGTAACTACATCAAAGAAGTTCTTGTTGCCAAAAAGGAAGAAGCAGACGGTAAGCCTTATTCTGTTAAATATTCAATTCCTCCACTAAGCGTAAGTGTATTTGAATTTGATTATGTTGAAGACACTCCCTTGCAAGAGGAAGAAGAAACAAACGAAGAAGCTAAAACAGGAACAACAAAAACAAAGAAAACAGAAGAAAAAACTGAAACAGCAGAAAAAGAAGAAGTAAAAGATGTAACTACTGTTGAAGATACAACTGTAGAAGCTACAACAAAAAAAGCATCTGAAAAACCTATAGAGGTTAAAACTGTAACAGAAAAAGTTTCTGCCAAAACTGAAAAAGAAGTTAAAGATACTGTTTCAACAACCGTAAAAGCAAAAGAAGAAAAAAGTGAGCCTGTAAAGGTTGAGGTAGCAAAAGCAGTTGTTAAGCCTGTTAAAGCAGAAAAGCCAAAGGTTTCACCTGAAGTTAAAAGACAGCAGAATATGAAAAAACTTCAGGAAATGAAGAAAAAACAGCAGAATAAAAAGTAATTTTTATCAGCTAACACCAATAAAACAATCACAAAAACAGGGCTGTGGCATAACCAAATGTCACAGCCCCAGCTTTTATATAATCTACTCAACAATCTATTCCACCGTTTAAACAAGCATTAGTATAAGATTCAATTATCAACATTATAATAGTAATTTATTCTTACACCTGTACAAACCATTCAAAAAGCAGAGCAAAAACAGACGAAAAATCCATTTTATCTACTATGTGTGTAGCTACTACAGGGTATTCTTTTAGCTTTTCTTTACCAATATAAAAGGTTAGCGTACCAACTTTATCTCCCTTATTTACAGGTGCTTCTACCTCATCTTCTACACTTAGTTTATATGTTACTTCTTTGCTTTTACCTTTTTCTATTACAAAATTGCCTGAAATATTCGCCTGTGCTTTTAAATTGGATTGCATACCATTTTTAACATTGATTTCGGGAATTTCTTCATCAAACTTTGGTGTATAAATACAGTAGTTTGCAAAACCATAGTCAAGCAGAGCGGAGGCATCGGTAAATCTTTCTTGTCCTGTAGCACTGCCCAACACTACTGCAACTAAAGTTAAACCATCACGAGTGGCTGTAGCAGATATACAACTGCCCGCCTGTGAGGTTGTGCCTGTTTTTAAACCTGTAATTCCTTTATAACTTTTCAACAATTTATTGGTATTTACTATCTGAGTTTTACCATCACGCAAATAATCCATCCATATTGAGGTAAATTCAAAAATTTCTTTGTGCTTGATAAGTTCTCGTGACATTAATGCAACATCATATGCCGAGGTTAAATGTCCGTCTTCATCAAGGCCATTACAATTTTTGAATGTAGTTTCGTTCATTCCAAGTTCTTTTGCTTTCTGATTCATTTTTTCAACAAATGCGTCCTCACTTCCGCAAATTTCCTCTGCAAGTGCAACAGCCGCATCGTTAGCACTTGCAACCATAGTTGCTTTGATAAGGTCATGGACTGTCATAACCTCTCCTTCCTCCAACCATATATCAGAACCACCCATAGACGCAGCGTGGGCACTTGATGTAATTGTATCTTCCATACTTAATTTGCCCTCATCTATAGCTTCCATCACAAGTATCATTGTCATAACTTTGGTTATAGAAGCACACGCACGAACCTGATGACTCTCTTTTTCAAAAAGCACCTTGCCTGTTTCTGCCTCTACCAATATAGCAGAAGGAGCCGTTATTTCATCTACCGAAACTGCTCCCACACTAAAGATACAACCAAATACAAGCAACATACACAACAGCACTGCCAACATTCTTTTTGCCATCTTCCTCATAATAATCCTGCCTTTCACTTTAAATAATTACTCATATTAACTTTATGAGAATTTTTGTGGTACTATTACTTACTTTAGCAATTTATAAAAACAGCGGTACAATCATACGACTGTACCGCTGTTTTTATTTTCTATGTAATTTCAATTTGATAAACTTACTCGTTATCTGTTTCTATACCACTCATAATCTTGTCAATCTCATATTCAAGGTCAGATTCTGATTTATTGCTGTCTGTAACATCTTCAACAGTTTCATCATCAGATTCTGTTTCATCATCCAATTCTTTAAGTTCTTCATCAGTAAGTTCTTTTCCATCTTTCTTCTCTGCCTGAATATCTCTTAAATATCTGTCCATTATAAATCCTATACATATAGCAGCTATAATCTGCAATACAATGAAGATTATATTCATAACATTTTCGTTTACTCCTGCAACCAATCTGAAATCCAACTGGATAAGCAAAAAGTCTACAAAAAGTACACCTACAATCTTTCCTGTAACTCCATAGCCAAACAATTCACAACACATAACGATAATAGGGATAAGCAAAAATAAATCCTGTGCCCCAAATAGTAAAGCCAGTATAACAAGTGCTACAACAAGAATTACCAAACCGCCCTTCAGAAAGGTTTCATAAAAAGAAGAAGCAAATTTTTTAATAAGAAAAGTTACTGCAACCGCAACTACAGCAATAAGCATAAAAATCCATTGGTCAGCAAAAACCTTTGCAATAATGTCCAATATGTCCACATCCTCATATCAATTTTTCTAATTGATTATATCACAATAACAAATATATTTAAAGACCTTTTAAAAATTTAATAATAAATTAATAAACCTGTAGTCACAAATTATAACTACAGGTTTTTTACATAAAATCAAAAAATAAGGATATGAGGATTTTTAGCCGAATTCAGAACATTTAGATAAGCAAGCATATCACTCTCTGAAAAAGCAACACTGCCTGTAGTTTCACTATTGCCACAACACATAAATATTGCTGAACCTTTTCCCTTTTCTATTGGGTTGGTATTGTAATTTATTACACAGCCATATTTATATTCGTCATTTTCAATCATATGTTCTGCACTGTTCCAATCTTTATTTTGTTCACCCTCTACTTTTTGATTATACATTGCAGAGTCAGGGTCGTTTACCCAATAGGTGTTTTCGGTAATTCTGAAAGTATTCAGCCACGTTACAGGTTGCTCCTGAGTATAGAAAGCATCTCCAATTGAATACAATCCTGTGGGAGTTATGCCATCATCTTCGGTTTGTTTATTTCCAGCACCGTTTTCTCCCACAAAACCCGAACAATCAAGTTTTTCACTTTTCCACATATCATTATTATAGCTGTACATATATATATCGGCTTGCACTCCATATACATCTACAAGAACCAGCTGTTCTATATTCTGTGCGTTTATGTCACTGATAGAATATCCGCTACCTGAAATCAATTCTTCAAGCTGAGGCTCATCGATTTCAGTAATAGGCTCAGTTGCAGGCGTATATTCTGTAGCAGGCTCAGTTATCGGCTGAGGTACAGGCTCAGTTTGTTTCTGTGTAATTTCTGTTGCAATTATTACAGACATTGTAGGTGAATTTGGAGTTTCTGTAGCAGGTGGCTCGGTTACAGGCTGTGTAACTTCCTGCGGTTTAAGGTCAACTTTTTCGGTTGCTTTACTATAGCTTGACGTAGTTTCATTTATAAAAGGGTCAGTACTTGGTTCAATTTCATCACTTATCTGCTTATTGCCTGAAAAGCACCAAAAAGCACCCACAATAGCAACAGTACCCACTGCTACTAAAGATATTGTTTTTATTGTAAAAACCTTTGACTTTTTGCCCAAAATTTCCACCCTCTCTGAACAAGAAATATCTATATTGATTTTACCATTAATTTTAGACTTTTACAACAGTTTTATTTACGTCTTTGTTAAAATACTGTAAAATTTATTCATTCTTTTAAACTGCGGTTGAAGTATTTGTAATAAAATGATATAATCTTTTTATTTAGTAAAGGTGGAGGAAAACAGATGACTACACTATATTTGGCTGTACCCTGCTACAATGAAGAAGAAGTTTTACAGGATACTACAATCAAATTACTGAAAAAATATAATCAACTTATTAAAAATGGAAAAATATCAGATAAAAGCCGAATAGTATATATTGATGATGGTTCTAAAGACAAAACTTGGGAAATTATTACTGAACTTCACAAAGCAAGTCCGCTTATATCAGGACTTAAAATGAGTCGTAACAGAGGCCATCAAAATACACTTTACGGCGGTCTTATGACGCTTAAGGAATATGCAGATGTTGTAATCTCTATAGATGCCGACTTACAGGACGATATAAATGCTATTGATGAAATGCTGGAAAAATACGAAGAAGGCTGTGACATTGTCTACGGTGTTCGTCGCAAGCGTGACACAGACACATTTTTCAAGCGTTTTACAGCAGAAGGCTTTTACAAAATTTTGAAAGCTATGGGTGGAGAGGTTATATTTAACCACGCTGATTTTCGTCTTATGAGCAAACGTGCATTAGATGCCTTTGCAGATTTTGGAGAAGTTAACCTATTTTTGCGTGGTATGGTACCTATAGTCGGATTTAAAAGTGCCACAGTAGAATATGACCGCTTTGAACGTACAGCTGGTGAAAGTAAATATCCGCTTACAAAAATGCTTGCACTGGCATGGGAAGGTATTACTTCATTAAGCGTAAAGCCTATTCGTATGATTATGTGGCTTGGTATTATAATATTTATTATTGCCATATTATTCGGTATATATTCACTTATTACTTACTTCTGTGGCTTTACCGTTGCAGGCTGGACAAGCTCATTTATATCAATATGGGCATTGGGCGGATTACAGCTGTTTGCCATTGGTGTTATCGGTGAATATCTTGGTAAGGTTTACCTTGAAACCAAACACAGACCAAGATATATTGTAGAAAAATTTATTAATGATGAAAAATAATCAGAGGTAATTAATATGAAAAAAATAATATCTGCCCTAATGGCTGTTATAATGTCAATAATCGCAATTATGTGTTGTGGCTGTGAAAAAACTACAGGTTTAAGTGAAGATTACAACACTCCCAATATGAACTTCAAAGGACTTAACTTTGAATGTGTAACGGATAATGACACAGCTAACAGAGTAAGAAACCAAATGGTCTATTTTGATTTTCCTGAATTTGTAATAGAAGATTTGGAGTCTAAAGGCAACAAAATTAACTCTATTGACGTAATAGAGGCAAACGCAGATATATTCCACGAAAATCAAACAATCGCTTCTATATTAGTTGATATAGACGCTGAAAGCGGTGACATTAAATCCGGTGAATATTACATTGCAGCATATTTTACTTATGATTCATCAAACGATAATGATGTTAAGATGTATTTTATGAATTATTGCTTTGTACCAACATCAGACGTTGACCAATCACTTTTTGAAGAATGTTACGAGAAAGTAAAAAACAAAGCAAAAAGCTGATTGATTTTGCTTTGTCTATGTAAGGATTCAAACCGAAATCTACATACAAAAATGTTAATACCCACAGGTAACCGTTAACTATGATTAACGGTTATCTTTTTATGAAAGGAAAAATGATGGATAATAATTATTTGGCTAAACTCAGAAATACGCTGATGGAAAATGAATTTTCCAGAATGAACAATATGCAACGTGAAGCTGTGTTTACCACTAAAGGACCTGTTCTCATTCTTGCAGGTGCAGGCAGTGGCAAAACAACTGTGCTTGTAAACAGAATTGCAAATCTGGTAAGCTGGGGTGATGCGTACAACAGTACATTTTTTAAAGAAGATTTAACAGATGATGAAATTGCTGTTATTGAAAATTCTGCAAATAATAAAACAGAGTTGCCACAGGATTTAAAGAAAAAGTTAGCTGTATATCCTGCAAAGCCTTGGCAGATTCTTGCTATTACATTTACAAATAAAGCAGCAGGCGAACTTAAAGAGAGAATAACAGCAAGAGTACCTGAGGCAACCGATATATGGGCTTCTACATTCCACTCAACCTGTGCAAGAATTTTAAGACGCTACGGTGACAGGCTTGGATATTCAAGTAATTTTACAGTTTATGATACAGATGACCAAAGACGACAGATGAAAGAAATTCTGAAATCTATGAATGTAGATGAAAAAAAACTGCCACACCGTAGTGTACTTACAGAGATTTCAAGAGCAAAAGACCAGCTGAAAAGTCCAGAGGATTTTAAAAAGGAAACTCTCAGTGACAGTCGCAGAATTACAATTGCAAAAGCATATGCAATCTATACTGAAAGACTAAAAAACTCAGACGCAATGGACTTTGATGACCTTATCTATAACACAGTAAAGCTTTTTGAAGAAAACAGTGATGTTCTTGAGTATTACCAGAACCTATTTAAATACATAATGGTCGATGAGTATCAGGACACCAATATGGCACAGTACAAGCTTATAAGTATGCTTGCTGAAAAGAACAGAAATATATGTGTAGTTGGTGATGATGACCAAAGTATTTATAAATTCCGTGGTGCTACCATCGAAAATATTTTAAGCTTTGAGCAAAATTACCCAGATGGCAAGGTTATAAGACTAGAACAGAACTACCGTTCTACACAAACAATTCTTAATGCCGCAAATGGTGTTATTGCACATAACGAGGAGCGTAAAGGTAAAACCTTGTGGACAGACAATCCCAAAGGCGATAAAATTGTGGTTCACACTGCCATTTCAGAACGTGACGAGGCTAAATACATTTCTGACCAGATTACAGATATGGTTTCAAATGGCAGAAAATTCTCTGATTTTGCGGTTCTTTACCGAACAAATGCACAGTCTAACATTATAGAACAGCATATGACAAGAGCAGGTATTCCCCACCGTTTGATTGGTGGACACAGATTCTACGACAGAGAAGAAATTAAGGATATGACCTCTTATTTACAGGTTATAAATAACCCATTAGACAACATAAGGCTTCGCAGAATTATAAACAAACCAAAGCGTGCTATCGGCACAGCTACTGTAGACAAAGCAGCAGAAATTGCAACTGTGCTTGGTGAAAGTATTTATGATGTCATCAGTCACGCAGACGAATATGAACCGTTGAAGCGTTCAGCAAGCAAGCTCAAAGAGTTTACAAAGCTTATTAACGATTTAAGAGAATATGCTGAGGATGAGGATACTACTATTTGTCAGTTGTATAATGAGGTTTTGGAAAGAACAAACTATATAGAAAATTTGAAAAAAGAAAAAGAGGATAGCGACAGCAGAATTGAAAACATAAATGAACTTATGACAAACATTAAAAACTATGAGGACGATAATCCTGAAGAAGCCTCATTGTCAGGCTTTTTGGAGGATATTGCACTGTTGTCTGATATTGATAATTATGACGCTGATGCAGACAGTGTTGTGCTTATGACACTTCATTCTGCAAAAGGTCTTGAGTTCCCTGTTGTATTTATTCCGGGTGCTGAAGACGGAATTTTTCCGGGTATGCAGTCAATAATGAACCCTACAGAATTGCAAGAGGAACGCAGACTTGCGTATGTTGGAATTACACGAGCAAAAGAAAAGTTATATGTTGTACACGCAAATGAACGTATGCTTTACGGTTCAACAAACCGCAATAAACTATCACGATTTATCAACGAGATACCTCACGAGCTTGCAGAAGTAACCTCTGCACTGGTTAAGAAAACATTTACATCACCTTCAAATGTTGCAACAGGTTCATATAGTTCAGGTGTTAGTGCAAATAAAAATACATATTTAAACAGCACCTTTGCAAAGGCAAACAGCTTTGCAAACCGCACCTATTCAGCACCAGCAAAAGCTACAGGTGATTTTAAAGCAGGCGACAGCGTTATGCACAAGGCTTTTGGTAAAGGTATGATTGTTTCTGCCGAGAAAACGGCAAATGATACATTGCTTGAAATTGCCTTTGAAAAAGTAGGCACAAAAAAGCTTATGGCAAACTTTGCAAAGCTTGAAAAAATATAATTAATTTATCTAATTCAAAGTATAAAAACAAGGAGTTTATTTAGTGAATATTTATGATAAAAATATAGATGCCGGAAAGGCTTTTGACTGGGGACGAACATCTGAAGATTATGCTAAGTTCCGTGACATCTATCCTGAAATTTTTTATAATAAAATAATTCAGCGTGAACTATGCATTAAAGGTCAGAATGTGCTGGATTTAGGAACAGGAACAGGTGTTTTACCCAGAAATATGTATCGCTTTGGTGCAAAATGGACTGGTACTGATATTTCAGAAAATCAAATAATTCAGGCACGTAAATTGGCTGAATTAGCTGAAATGAATATAGACTTTCAAACTACTTCAACAGAAGAAGTTAATTTTCCCGATAATACTTTTGATGTGATTACTGCGTGCCAATGTTTCTGGTATTTTAATCATAAAAAAGTTATGCCTAACCTTTCCAGAATGTTAAAAGATGACGGAAAACTTTTAATACTATCTATGGCGTGGTTACCTTTTGAAGATAAAATTGCAGGTGCTAGTGAAGATTTGGTATTAAAGTATAATCCTGATTGGTCTGGTTCAAAAGAAACCAAAAAACCAATTCACATTCCAGATGTTGTTTATGATTATTTTGATATGGTTGAACACGAAGAATACAACCTTACGATACCCTTTACAAGAGAAACTTGGCACGGAAGAATGCGTGCCTGCCGAGGTGTAGGTGCTTCATTATCAAAAGAAGAATTAAAACTTTGGGATAAAGAACACAGAGATTTATTGGCTAAAATTGCCCCCGAAAAATTTGAGATACTACATTATGCAGCTTTAGCTGAATTAAAAGTAAAGTAATAAACTGTGAAATCTTAAATTTGGATATTAATACACGAGGTATAACAAAATGAAAACAAGTGATTTTTATTATGATTTACCACAGGAGCTTATTGCTCAAACTCCTGTAGAACCACGAGATTCTTCAAGACTTATGGTAATAAACCGAGCAGAAAACACACTTACACATAAGCATTTTTATGATATTATTGATTATCTTAATGAGGGTGATTGCCTTATAGCAAACAATTCCAGAGTTTTGCCTGCAAGAATATATGGTACAAAATCAACAGGTGCAAATGTGGAATTTCTGCTGTTGTCACAAGTCCGTAATAATGTTTGGGAATGTCTTTCTAAGCCCGGCAAAAAGGCTAAAGAAGGTGCAGAATTTACCTTTGGAGATGTTATGAGTTGTAAGGTACTTGAGGTGCTTGAAAACGGTAACAGACTTGTTGAGTTTTATTGTAAAGAAAACTTCTTTTCAGCACTTGACAAGGTTGGACAAATGCCACTTCCTCCCTATATCACGGCAAAACTTGAAGATAAAGAGAGATATCAGACGGTATATAGCAAGGAATTAGGTTCAGCCGCCGCACCAACAGCAGGCTTACACTTTACACCTGAACTTATGAAAAAAATTGAAGAAAAGGGAATTAAAATAGGTTATGTAACATTACACGTTGGATTAGGTACATTTAGACCTGTAAAGGTTGATGATGTTACAAAACACAAAATGCACTCTGAGCATTACGAAGTACCACCAGAAACTGCACAGCTTATAAAAGAAACAAAATCAAATGGTGGTAGAGTTATCGCTGTAGGTACCACCAGCTGCAGAACCTTGGAATCAGTTGCAACAGAACATAACGGTGAAGTTGTACCCTGTGAAGGTTTTACAGATATTTTTATCTATCCCGGATATGAATTTAAGGTGCTTGACGGATTGATAACTAATTTTCATCTGCCTGAAAGCACACTTATTATGTTGGTTTCGGCATTCGCAGACTACGACACTATTATGAACAGCTACAAAACAGCCGTTGAGGAAAAGTACAGATTTTTCTCATTCGGCGACGCTATGGCAATATTTTAAGAAAGGATTTAAGCTATGTTTAATCTGATAAAAACAGAGGGCAAGGCACGACGTGGCGAGCTTATAACAGTACACGGCACAGTACAAACACCCGTTTTTATGAATGTGGCAACCTGTGGTGCTATAAAAGGTGCATTAAGTGCATTGGATTTAAAAGATATAAAATGTCAGATAGAATTGTGTAATACATATCATCTGCATTTACGTCCAGGTGACGAAGTAGTAAAACAGCTTGGCGGAATACGCAAATTCACACGCTGGAATGGCCCTGTACTTACCGACAGCGGTGGTTTTCAGGTTTTTTCGCTTGCAAAGCTGAGAAACATTAAAGAGGAAGGCGTTTATTTTTCATCTCATATAGATGGTAGAAAAATTTTTATGGGACCTGAGGAAAGTATGCAAATACAATCAAATCTTGCCTCCACCATTGCTATGGCTTTTGATGAGTGTATGGAAAATCCTGCCGAATACGAATATGCAAAAAATTCTGTAGCACGCACCACACGCTGGCTAAAACGTTGTAAAGATGAAATGTCAAGGCTCAATAGTCTTGAAACAACTCTTAATCCAAACCAGATGTTATTTGGAATTAATCAGGGTGCTACCTATGATGACTTGCGTGTAGAACATATGAAAGAAATAAGCGAACTTGACCTGCCTGGTTACGCCATTGGCGGTCTGGCTGTTGGTGAACCTGCTGAGGTTATGTATCACATTATAGAACAGGTTGAGGAATATATGCCCACAAACAAACCACGCTATTTAATGGGTGTAGGCACTCCTTCAAATATATTAGAGGCTGTACATCGTGGTGTAGATATGTTTGACTGTGTAATGCCGAGCCGTAACGCAAGACACGCACACTTATTCACATGGCAGGGTATACGCAATATATTCAATGCAAAATATGCACTTGACACTTCACCTATTGATGAGGAATGTGACTGCCCTGTATGTAAGCATTTTGACAGAGCATATCTGCGTCATCTATTTAAAAGCGGAGAAATGCTTGGTATGCGTCTTGCAGTTATTCACAATATTTATTTCTATAATAATCTTATGGAACAAATTAGAAATGCTCTTGATAATGGTACATTTAATGAATTTTACAATAAGTATAAAGATGTTCTTGGAAAAAGAATATAACCGTTAAAATTGCCACTTGAATAGATTTTTAAATATGGTATAATTTTATTATTATTTTTTAACGCAGTGAAAGGATTGAATGGAATGAAAAAATTAATCTTAACAGCACTTGGCGTAATGGCTACACTTAGCTTGACATCTTGTGCTTCTACATCTTCAACAACTTCAAGTTCAACAGGTACAGATACCACCTCTATGATAGGTATGATAGTAGTTTATGTTCTACTGTTTGCAGCTATGTACTTCTTCCTTATAAGACCAAACTCAAAGAAGAAAAAACAAGAAGAAGAACTAAGAAACAGCCTTGAAATTGGTGACGAACTTATAACAATCGGCGGTATTATGGGCAGAGTTGTAAGTATTAAGGATGACGATTCATTTATTCTTGAAACAGGTCCTGACAGAACCAAAATGCAGTTTAAAAAGTGGGCTATTTCTACAATAGTTACAGAAAAAGAACTCCCTGACCCTAAGGCTGATAAAAAGAAAGAAAAAGAAACAAAGAAAAAGGCAAAGGCTGAGGAAAAATAAGTTTTACACAGTATTTTTAAATATCACAAAACCTCTTATATTCAGTTACAGAAACTGAACATAAGAGGTTTTGCTATTTATAGATTGATAAAAATTTCGTTAAGGACTCCGTCCTTAAAACCTGCAAGGGCTTTGCCCTTGACCTATAAACTTTTGAAAAAGTTTAATCAAAACTTTTAAGTGTCATTTATCGGGCTAGTGTATTAAACTATAATTTATCTTTTTATTCTTCCATTTGTTTTCCCAGAAAAGATGCTGCACTCTGTGCCAGTTTTATATCCGACTCAGATGGTACACTTCTGCTTTCTGAACACAGCATAATTACACTTCCTGTAACATCTCCAGATGCTATAATGGGATATGCAAGCAACGCATAAAACTCCATTCCTTCTACAGGCTGAAGCTGAAACTTATTTTCAGCCGAATTATAACTTTGTCTATTTTCCATAAGTTCCTCAGTTGCAGATGTTATTCTTCTTTCCAAAAACTCT
Source organism: Acutalibacteraceae bacterium (assembly GCA_036306965.1). Classification (GTDB taxonomy): domain Bacteria; phylum Bacillota; class Clostridia; order Oscillospirales; family Acutalibacteraceae; genus CAG-964. The sequence continues at coordinate 1,989 of JAXJYN010000033.1, read as the reverse complement.
CTTTTAGAAACACCAGCCGCAGAAACTATATGGTCACGGTCACTTATAAGTGTGGCAAGTCCACTTGTTTTGCTTAATACTTCAGCATATGTGCTTGCAAAACCACTCAATTCTCCTACAGGTGAATACTTTTTAAAAATAACTTCACCATCAGAATCGGTATAAATTTCAAGCGGATCACCTTCTCTTATTCTAAGTGTTCGTCTGATTTCTTTTGGTATAACAATTCTTCCTAAATCATCTATTCTTCGGACAATCCCTGTTGCTTTCATATATAAAACTCCTTTAATTTTTCAAGTTGTAAAAATATTGTTTGCCGAATAATATAATTTATACCACAATTAAATTTAAAAGAGTTAAATTTACTGATAATATAACAACCCTGTACATCAAACAAGTAAATTGCTGGATATACAGGGTATTTTTAACATAAAATTATTTAATCGTTATCTTTATAATAAAGCATACAATGGCAATAGCCAGTAAAATTCGGGTCATTCATCTGCTCTCTGAATTCTTTGCAAATGCACTTATTATCCTCTATTTTCTCAATCCTGCACGGACAATAACCGCCTTTCTGTTTAATTCCTTCTTTTATTTTGCTTACAAGTTCTTTATCAGGGTTCAGCTTAATCATAGTATATCACCTGTATTTTTCAATCAATTCAAGCAAATCTTCCTTTGAATGATACCCAAGTGCCGTGTTTACACATTCACCATTTTTGAAAAGCATAAGTGTTGGAATAGAGCCAACATCAAATTTAACAGCCAGCTCAGGTTCTTCATTAACATTAACTTTGCCTACAGTAACATCGTCAAGCTCCTCTGCAAGCTCCTCAATTATTGGTGCCTGCATCTGACAAGGACCACACCATACAGCCCAAAAGTCAATCAAAGCAAGTCCATCATTCTTTGTTATTAATTCATCAAAATTTTTGCTTGTTATTTCAAATTCCATTATCATAAACCTCCTATGTTATATAAATATTATTAACATAATTATTATACAACAATTATTGGAGTTTCTTTATTAACAAAGGGTAAATTTTATTCAAAATTATTTCTTAGCCTCAAAAATTGTTCCCGGATTATGTCCGTCCACAAGGTCATATAACAATTCAGGGTTACTTCCATTAAGTATGCAACACTCAATACCGCTCTGTGTTGCCAACTCTGCTGCAACAATTTTAGTTGCCATACCACCTGTACCACGATTAGAACCGGTACCTCCCGCCATTTTTTTAATTTCATCTGTAATTTCAGGTACACGCTTTAAAAGCTTTGCATAAGGGTCAACACGAGGATTTGTTTCATACAAACCATCTATATCTGTCATAATAACAAGTAAATCGGCACTTACAACATTTGCAACCAAGGCTGAAAGCATATCGTTATCACCAAAGTTTGCACCCTCAATTTCTTCTGTTGCAACAGTATCGTTTTCATTTACAATAGGGATAATACACATATTTATAAGTTCCTCAAAAGTGTTTAGTGCATTTGTTCTGAGTCTTGGGTCATCTATTACACGACGTGTAAGCAATACCTGTGCAACTGTGTTGTTATATTCACCAAATATTTTATCATACATAAACATCAGCTCACACTGCCCAACAGCGGCAAGTGCCTGTCTTTTAGGTGTAGATGCAGGCTTTTCCTTCATTCCCAGTTTGCCAATACCAACACCCACTGCACCTGAACTTACTAAAATAATTTCTCTGCCAGAATTCTGTAAATCACTTATTACTTTGCATAGCTGTTGTAATCTACGAAGATTAAGCTTTCCATTTTCATATGTAAGTGTAGATGTACCTACTTTTATAACAATTCTTTTCTGTTTCATAATATCACCTTGTTATTTTATTTATACTGAACAATTAAAATAATGTGTGGAAAATTACAAATTCCCCCATTACTTAATCAAAATTACTACTGTAGATTTTACCACAATCTCATTTTAAAGTAAACCACAACATAACAAAGTCCCAC
>JAXJYN010000032.1:0-3764 GCA_036306965.1 Acutalibacteraceae bacterium | reverse complement strand
TCGAGGAGTTGCCCAAAATAATATAAATATGTCAATACTACGACAATTTAAAGTTCCAACCCCTGCTATAGAAAAGCAAATTGCTATTGTTAAAACTCTTGAAAAAGTTGAAAATATATTAATAAAAAGAAAATACCAACTTCAACAACTTGATGAACTGGTTAAATCTCGATTTGTCGAGATGTTTGGTGACCCTGTGATTAATCCATATAACTGGGCAACAAAACCGTTTCTTGAAACCGGCACCTGCAAAAATGGTATGAATTTTCATTATGACGATGCTGGTGTAGAGTTGAATTGTTTAGGTGTTGGCGATTTTAAAGATTTCTCAATTATTGATGATACTTCGACTTTACCTATGGTTTCTTTGAATGAAATGCCATCAACCGAATATCTGCTTCAAGATGGAGATATTGTCTTTGTTCGTTCAAATGGAAACAAAGCATTAGTTGGTAGAAGTATTGCAGTTTATCCCAAAGACATACCAACAACTTTCAGCGGATTTTGTATTCGTTATAGAAAGTTTTATGATGCCTTAACCATACCGTATCTTTTGAGAGTGTTAAAGTCCAATTCTATAAGAAAGAAAATGATGGGTCGAGGAGCGAATATTCAAAATCTTAATCAACAGATACTCTCTACGATAGTAATACCAATACCTCCAATTGACCTTCAAAATGAGTTTGCTAACTTCGTCGAACAAGTCGACAAATCAAAATTTTGCGTGACAAATCATTTAAAGAAAATTCAATTAATCAAAGGAGAATTACTATGACTCAATTTGATTTTTTAATGAATAAAAATGAATATAAGGATATATTTGATGCTTGTGTTTTGGCTGAAAAAGCTGAAACTCCGTCAGATAAGGCTTTGCTGTGCCGAAAATCTCTTTTGATAATTATTGAGTATATTTACAAAAAGCATAATGTTCCTGTACAAACGAATGCGACTATGCTTGAATTAATTGACAATAAAACTATTTCGGGCTTTATTGATAATGCAATTATACTTGAAACATTGCATTTTATCCGAAAATTAGGAATGAATGCACAGCATGACAAGAATATAAAAAAGAAACATTCTTGTCTTGCATTTGATAATCTTGTTTTCTTTGCTCAATTTGTATATAAAAAGTTCGAAGAACCGGAAACTATAAAAGATTTTGTTCTTCCGGAATATATGAGTGAAGCGGAAACTCGTCGTATTTACATAGACATTTATTTAGGAGAAGTTGGTTGGGATGTGCTTGAACCTAACTCATCTACCACACTTCCTAATGGTGTAACTATAAAAAGCGGTACAATTATGCCTAACAAAGCTTGCTGTGAAATACCCATCCACAATATGCCTAATGCTTCAGGTATAGGCTTTTGTGACTATGTTCTTTACGGAAAAGATGGTAAACCACTTGCTATTATTGAAGCTAAAAAAACTAGCGTTGAAGCCGTTGCAGGGATTGAACAAGTAAAAACTTACGGAGAATGTATGCGTTTGAAATATGGTTATGTTCCTGTGCTTTATTATACAAACGGATACGAAATATATGTTATTGACGGTCTATATCCATCTCGTAAGGTTATGGCTTTTCATACTGCTGACGAGCTTGAATATCTTTTACAAAAACGCACTCGTAATGATATAACTGATTTGCAGATTCGTGATGATATTTCAGGTAGACCTTATCAGAAGATGGCAATTACAAATATCTGCGAAAGATTTAATAATCTTCATCGTAGAGGTCTTATCGTTATGGCTACAGGTACAGGTAAAACAAGAGTTTCGATTTCCTTAGTTGAAGTTTTATCTCGCAACAAGTGGATAAAAAATGTGCTGTTTTTGGCTGACCGCACAAGCTTGGTTCGACAGGCATTCAAAAACTTCCAAAAGATTTTGCCTAATATGAGTTACTGTGTTTTATCCGATAGAACACTTGCTGATGAACCTAATGCAAGAATTACTTTTTCTACTCATCAGACAATGATAAATTATATTGATGCCGAGGATAAAGAACTCACTTCTGCTCGATTTGATTTAATAATTGTTGATGAAGCACATCGTTCTATATTTAATAAATATGGTGCTATATTTTCATATTTTGATTGCTTGTTAGTAGGACTCACTGCTACCCCAAAAGAAGAAGTTGATGCAAACACTTATCAGTTATTTAGCTGCGAAAATGGTGAACCTAACTTCGCTTATTCACTTGAAGAAGGCGTAAAAGAACATTACCTCGTTCCTTATAAGGTGAAGAGTAAAACAACTAAATTGCTTGCACATGGTATAAAATATAGTGATTTGAATGTTGATGACAGGCAAAAAGCTGATGTCATTTTTGAAGAACCTGTTGAGTCTGATTATGTTATTCCTAAAGAAACTCTTTTTAAGATTTTTTATAACGAGGATACTTGTCGTCGTGTGTTGGATGAACTTATGACAAATGGTTTAAGAATCGATTATGGTCAAAAGATTGGAAAAACAATTATCTTTGCTTATAACCATCGACACGCAGATCTTATAGTTAAAGTGTTTAAGAAAATGTATCCTAAATATGGAGAGAACTATTGTCAACTTATTGATAATCACGTTAAAGGAGCAGATGAACTTATTGTAAAATTCGAAACTGATGATGAATTTCGTATTGCAGTTTCTGTTGATATGCTTGATACAGGTGTTGATGTGCCAAGTGTTCTTAATCTTGTGTTTTTTAAACCTGTTAAGTCAAAAATTAAGTTTGTTCAAATGATTGGTCGAGGAACTCGTCTTTGTGAAGGTTTGATAGATGGAAACGACAAGAGGTATTTTCTTATCTTTGACTATTGTGGCAATTTTGAGTATTTTGAACAGCATGTAGATGGAGCTGATTCATATGTATCAAAATCAATTTCTCAAAGAATTTTTGATGTAAAACTAAACTTACTTGTTGAACTTCAAAAAATCGAACATCAATTAATACCAGAACATAAATCATTCTATGAAAAAACAAAATCTGAACTTATCAAAAAAGTACACTCTGTTAAAGAAAACAGTGTACGAATTTCAGTTAGAGAGAAATTAGCGTATGTTGATAAGTTTTGTGATATTGAGCGTTGGCAGGCTATTTCTGTTCTTGATGCAAAAGAAATGCAACTTCATATATCAAAACTTGTTGATAGCGATATAAAGGAAGATAAAAAAGCATTAGCGTTTGATATAAAGATGTTTAACATCGAACTATCAGTACTTGCTAACGGAAATATAAGTGAAGCCACTCGTTCTGTTGGTATGGTTAGAAAATCATCCAGAATTCTTTTGAATTATTCTACAATAGATGGTGTTATGGCTAAAGCTGAAACATTACAAAAACTTGCTGGTACTGATTTTTGGGACAACCCTACTCTTAACGAATTGGAAGAATGTAGAGAAGAAATCCGTGACCTTATGCAGTATATTCAAACGGGAATTGACCCTATCGATATCGATACTCCAGATGAAGTTGTTGATGGTACATATAATAGCGACGGATTGGTTGATATCCGTACATACAGAGAAAAAGTTATTGATTATCTCGCTGATAATACTGATAATCCAACGATAATAAAAATTAGAAATATAGAACCAATTACTTCAAATGACCTTGATGAATTAGAGAGAATTCTTTGGGAAGAGCTTGGAACAAAATCGGAATACGAGAGTGCCACCGATATTGATAATCTTGCAGTATTTATTCGCTCGATAGTTGGAATTGAGCAAGAGGCGATTAATCGAAAGTTCGGCGAGTTTTTAAG
>JAXJYN010000031.1:0-145998 GCA_036306965.1 Acutalibacteraceae bacterium | reverse complement strand
TTTAGAAGTTCCTAAATTGAGTATGAAGGCTAAGAGATTTCGTTGTTCTTTTGATGATGATTTCCTTCTTAAAGTCATTTTTAACAAATTTTGATTTTATTTTCGTGCGGTTGCCCTGGTATAATATTTTTCTAATCTTGACACAAACTAATAAACAGAGTACAATAAAGTAAATGTGTGTGTTCGGATTTCTTTATTTGGTAAATTTTGATTATTATAAAATAACTTTGTGTTTGGCACCGTTTGCGACACAAATAAAAGGGTTGTTTTATGATAATTGTTAAATCATATTCATATACATAATTTAATAATGGAGGTTTGTTTGTGACTAACAACGTAAGAAAGCCTGCCGGCAACGGAAAAAAGGGCAGGCAGGTAGTTAACTCAAAGGATTTTAAAGGTAAGCAGGTTTCCAAAACAACAAAACGAAACGTATCAAGATATAAAGGAAACCGTTCAAAAGGCAGAAAGCCAAATGTCAATAAAGATAATCTGCCTGTGATTAAGGTAGCGTTTTTGGGTGGACTTAACGAAATTGGTAAGAATATCACAGTGTTTGAATGTTGTGGTGATATGTTTATTCTTGATTGTGGTATGGCGTTTCCAGACGGTGAAATGCTTGGTGTAGACCTTGTGTTGCCAGATTTTACCTATGTCAAAGATAATATAAATAAAATAAAGGGTATTATCATAACACATGGTCACGAAGACCATATTGGTGGTTTACCTTATCTTTTGAAAGATTGCAATATTCCTATATATGGTACACCTCTTTCAATAGGTCTTATTGGTAATAAGCTGAAAGAACATAATCTTTATTCTTCAGCACAACTTAATATTGTAAATGCAGGCGATTTTGTTAGAATGGGTTGTATGAATGTAGAACTTATTCACGTTAATCATTCAATTCCTGATGCTGTTGCCGTTGCTATTCATTCACCAGCAGGTACTATTGTTCATACAGGTGATTTTAAAATAGATTTTACACCAGCAAATGGTACAATGATAGACCTTACAAGATTTGCTGAACTTGGCAAAGACGGTGTGTTGTGCTTAATGGCTGAATCTACTAACGCAGAACGTCCTGGTTATACAAAAACTGAGGCAAAGGTTCAGGAAAGCTTTGAAAATCTATTTATAAGGGCACAGAATCAGAGAATTATTATCGCAACCTTCGCCTCAAACGTAAACAGAATACAACAAATTATAAATTGTGCTTATGCTAACGGCAGAAAGGTTGCTTTTTCGGGCAGAAGTATGTTAAATTATATGCAGGTAGCTATGGAGCTTGGCTATATAGATGTTCCAGAAGGTGTTATAATAGATATAGATTTGCTCAATCGCTATACACCTGAGCAGATTGTACTGGTAACAACAGGAAGCCAGGGTGAGCCTATGTCCGCACTTTCAAGAATGGCATATTCTGACCATAAAAAAGTTGCTGTAGGCAAAGGTGACTTTATAATTATTTCAGCCAATCCAATTCCGGGTAACGAAAAAATGGTCGGCAATGTAATTGATGAATTGTTAAAGCTTGGCTGTGATGTTGTTTATGAGTCTATGTATGAGGTTCATGTTTCGGGTCATGCTTGTCAAGAAGAACTCAAGATTATTCATAGTCTTGTAAAACCACAATTCTTTATCCCTGTTCACGGTGAACAAAAGCATTTGCGTAAACACGCAGAGCTTGCTGAAAGTCTTGGTATGAGCAGTGATAATATATTTATTGGCGATGTAGGCAATGTTGTTGAAATGAAGCAAGGCAGTATGAAGCAGTTGCCGTCTGTTCCATCAGGCAAGGTATTTGTTGATGGTCTGGGTGTTGGCGATGTAGGAAGTATTGTATTGCGTGACCGTAAACATTTGGGGCAGGACGGACTTATTATTATAGTAGCGGCTCTTGATATTGTAGATGGCTACATTGTTAGCGGACCTGACATAGTTTCAAGAGGATTTGTATATGTAAGAGAGTCTGAAGAACTTCTGCACGAAGTAAGAAGAATATCGCTTGATATCTTGGTGGATTTTGCAAATAAGAATGTTCACGAGTGGAATGTTATCAAAAATAAAATTAAAGACGAGGTTTCTAAGCATATTTTTAGCAAAACAAGACGTAGCCCGATGATTTTGCCTATTATAATGGAAGTTTAATATTATTTGAAAGGAGGAAAAGACAAATGAAGAAAAAAATATGGACAGTAACCCCGTTTTTCTTTGTATTTACTATAGGAATACTTTGTATGGCTGTCTTTTCCTTACGATGGAATATATATGTTTTCGGAATAGAAATGACCATAGCGTTACTTTCTATAGTCGTTGTTATTTTCGGAATGCGTACTTTCACACATCATATCAACCGTACTGTCAGACAAGCGGCAGAAAAGCTTGGCAGTGAGAACCTTGACTATCTGAACCAGTTTAATATTCCTGTTGTTGTTACAGGTTCTCACGATGATGTTGTATGGTATAACGATTGTTTCAAAAGAATTATGTGTAACGGCAGAGATTGTGCGGGTGACCTTATCAATCACTATATACCAAACACCTCTGCTGAACGTATATTACAGTCAGATGGTGCTGATGTTATGTATGGTGAAAGACGTTACACTGTTGTAGGTTGTGCTTTGTCAGAAAAAACCGCTGTATTTTATTTTGTTGATGATACATATTATAAAGAAACAACAGACGAATATATGAATTCACGTCCTGTAGTTGCAACTGTTGAGTTTGATAATGCAGACGAGTTTGAAAAAGATGATGACAGACAACAGTCGTATATAATTGTAAATGTAGAAAATGTTATCCAAAAATGGGCAAACAAATTTAGTGGACTTTACAAAAAGCTGTCAAACGGCAGATATATGATTATATTTGAAGAAAGAGTTATAGACGCACTTACAGAGGACAATTTTACTGTACTTGAAGATATAAAGCAGATTTCACTTGAAAATGTTATGTGCAATCCAACTATTTCTATTGGTATAGGAAGATGCGGAGAGAATTTCAGACAGTGTGAATTATGGTCGAGAAATGCACTCGATATGGCTTTAGGTCGTGGTGGTGACCAAGTTGCGATAAAGACAAAAGACCAATACCGTTTTTATGGTGGTAATTCACAGGGATTTGAGAAAATCGACAAGGTGCGTACAAGAGTTATTGCAGGTTCTGTGGTACAGCATATAAAATCAAGTGACCATGTTCTGATTATGGGACATCATAATTCGGATATTGACTGTATTGGTACAGGTATAGGCTTGTGGAGTTGTATAACAAAGGATATGAAAAAGCCAGCACACGTTGTAGTAAAGAAAGACCGCACTGTGGCAGGTTCGCTTATAACCCTTATGAATGAGGTTGGCAACGGCAATATGTTTATGGAGCCTGATGAGGCTATTATGACAATAACCGAAAAAACATTGCTTATTATTGTAGATACCCACTCACCAAATTTCCTTGAAGATGTAAATATCTACAATAAGGCATCAAGAATAATTGTTATTGACCATCACAGAATGATGGTTAACCGAATTTCAAATGCACTTGTATTCTTCCACGAACCATATGCTTCATCGGCAGCCGAAATGGCTACAGAGCTTATACAATATATGGGTGATAAAGGGCTTACAAAGCATGAAGCAGCGGCACTGCTTGCAGGCATTACACTTGACACAAAGAATTTTGTTTTAAAAACAGGTGTGCGTACATTTGAGGCAGCTGCATATCTTCGCCAGAAAGGTGCAGATACCGTTGGTGTAAAAAGACTATTTGCAAATTCGCTTGATAATTATAAATCAAAATTCAAGCTTGTTGCAGGTGCAGAGATATTCAACAGTTGTGCCTTGGCTTGTTCTGACGATGAAAGTGATGAGGATATGCGTGTTACTGCAGCACAGGCAGCAGACGATTTGCTCAGCATAAACAGTGTTACAGCATCATTTGTAATGTACAAACAGGACGATGTTGTGTGTATATCGGCACGTTCTTTAGGTGATGTTAATGTACAAGTTATTATGGAAAAACTTGGCGGTGGCGGGCACCACTCAATGGCAGGTGCTCAACTTAAAAATGTAACTATGGAGCAGGCAAGAGCAATGTTACTTGAAATTATAGAAAATAATAGTGACGAAGAAAACAATGACGAGCTTAACGAAATTGACCAGCTTGAAGAAGAAATACTGGAAATCAATGAGGAAAAATCTACTGATAATTCAATGGCAGAAGAATTGATATAATATAAGTATAAATTGAAAGGATTGATATAAATGAAGGTTATTCTATTACAAGATGTAAAGGGAACAGGCAAAAAAGGTGAGCTTGTAGAGGTATCGGACGGTTACGCAAGAAACTTTTTATTACCTAAAAAAGTTGCTAAAAAGGCAACAGCACAAGCTATGAGCGAGTTGAAAAATGCTGAGGATTCAAAAGCTTTCAAAATTGAAGAAGAAAAGAAAAGAGCAAACGGTGAAAAGGCTTTAATCGAAGGTAAATCACTTAATATCAAAGCAAAAGCAGGTCAAGGTGGAAAGCTTTTTGGTTCTGTTACAGCCAAGGAAATTTCAGCCGAGCTTAAAAAGCAGTTCAGCATAAATGTTGATAAAAGAAAGATTACACTTGATACAGATATTAAAGCATTTGGTACTTACAATGCAGAAGTAAAGCTTTACACAGGTATTATTGCAAATGTAAAAGTAGTAGTAACAGAAGCATAAATTATTCTATAGGAGTCAGATAATTCCTGACTCCTAACTTATTGGGGAAATAATGATTATGTTAAGGAAGGTGAAAATATGGCAGATGGTTTTGAATTGTTTGATGGAATAAAATTACCATATGACTTAAAGGCAGAACAGGCTGTTTTGGGTGCAGTTCTTATGGACAAGGATTGCCTTGACAGTATAGTAGAATTGATTCCTGACAAAGATTATTTTTATATTTCAAATCATAAAATTATTTACGGTTGTATGCTGAGTCTTTATAACAGAGGTATGTCTGTAGACGCTGTTACAGTTTTGAATGAGCTAAAAAAAGAGCCGGCATTTGACCAAACAGAAGGACGTACTTATTTTATTAACCTTGCCGAAGTTACACCTTTTACTACCAATGTCAAAGACTATGCAAGAATTGTAAAAGAAAACTATGAAATACGTTCACTTATAATTGCCGCAAAAAATATAATAGAAGACGCTTCTGATGGAACATATACATCTCAGCAGTTGTTGGACTCAGCTGAACAGAAAATCTACGATATTCGTAAAGGTGCAGATGTAAAAAGTCTTGAGCATATTGAAAGCGTAATCTATCAGACTCTTTCAAGATTGGACGCACTAAATTCACCAGATAACGATAAATCAAAGCCAATACCTTCAGGTATTGCGGATTTGGACAGGGTTATTACAGGACTTAACCGTTCAGACCTTATTTTGCTTGCGGCTCGTCCTGGTATGGGTAAAACATCATTTGCACTTAATATAGCACGTCATGTTGCATCAAAGACACATCTTAGAGTTGCGTTTTTCTCACTCGAAATGACAAAAGAACAGCTTGTGTCACGTTTGCTGTCAACCGAAGGACTTATAGAGGGTACAAAACTTCGTTCTGGCAAGCTTAATAATGACGAATGGGCACGTCTTATGGAAGCAGCTGAAATTTTAAGTAAAGCCAATATGTATCTTGATGAAACAACAATGCTTACAGTGCCTGCAATGAAAGCCAAGTTAAGGCGACTAAAAGATGTCGATTTGGTTGTAATAGACTACCTACAGCTTATGGGCAGTACATTGCGTACAGAAAATCTTGTGCAGGTTGTAGGTGAAAACACCCGTTCATTAAAAAGTATGGCTAAAGAATTAAATGTACCTGTTATATTACTTTCACAGCTTTCTCGTGCTAGCGAACAACGTGCAGAACACCGTCCAATGCTTTCAGACCTTAGAGATTCGGGTTCAATCGAGCAAGATGCCGACATAGTTCTGTTTCTGTACAGAGAGGGTTATTATAAGGATAAAGACGGCAACGAAGAAAATTCTGATATGAACAGTGGTGAATGTATAGTCGCCAAAAACCGTCATGGTGAAACTAATACAGTAAAACTACACTGGCAAGGTGAATTTATGCGTTTTACTTCTCAGGAGGACAGACGTGAATAAAAATATAAAAGAAATTATCCTTAATACAGTGGTTACCAATAAAATGATTGATTATGGCAACAAAGTTGTAGTTGGTGTTTCGGGCGGAGCAGATTCTATGTGTCTGCTCCACTTTCTTATGAGTATAAAAACTGAATATTCACTTGATATAACTGTTGCACATATTAACCATAATCTGCGTGGTGCAGAGGCAATGCGTGACCAATATCTTGTTGAACAATTTTGTAATGAAAATAAAATTAAATGTAAAGTGTTGAGTGCGGATATTAACAACATTTGTGCTGAAACTAAAGAAAGTTGTGAAGAGTGTGGTAGGCGTATTCGCTATGAATTTTTTAATGAACTCTGTACAGAAAACAGCAAAATAGCTACAGCACATACATTGTCTGACTTTGCCGAAACTATGATTTTCAATATTGCAAGAGGAACTGGACTTAAAGGTTTACAAAGCATACCCAAAGTAAGAGGAAATATTATAAGACCTCTTATTGATATTACACGCACACAGGTTGAGGAGTATTGTAAAACTAACAATATAAATTTTATAGTAGATTCCTCAAATTTAGAGAATGACTATAACAGAAATAAAATAAGAAATATTGTAGTACCTGTTTTAAAAGAAATAAATCCATCTTTTGAAAGTTCTGTAGCAAGATTATCGTCTATAGCAGAGGGTTATTTATCAGCTGTAACTTCAGTTGCCGATAATCTTCTGGAAAATTCCAAGGTAAAAAATGGTTATAACTGTGATTTGCTTAATAAATGTGATAATTATACAGTTTTGAAACAAGCTGTTATAAATATTTTGCAAAAAGCAGGCTGTAATTCATATGAAGAACGTCACATAGATTTAACATTAAATACAATAAAACTTAAAAGTGGTTCTGTACAATTACCAAAAGGCTTTGTGTGCAGTGCTTCTCAGGGAATATTACGTGTTTATAGAAAAGAACAAACCCAAAAACAAGATGATGAAAAAATAGTAAATAGAGTATTATTTCCAAAAAGTAATAGTGTTTTTGTAATTAATAACCAAAAAGTTTCTGTTGAAATAATATCAAGACAGGAATATGCTGAAATTGCGAATGTTAACAAATTATTAGTAAAAAATGCCTTGGACTGTGATATAATACCGTTTGAAACACTTTTCAGAACCCGTATGTCAAAAGATGTTTTTAAACAGTATGGCAGAGGAGTTACAAAATCACTTAGAAAGCTGTTTACAGAGTCAAAAATACCTGCCGAACAGCGTGATAATATAATTGTTCTTGCTTGTGGAAATACTGTTTTATGGGTACAAAACTTTGGTGTGTCACAGAAATATGCTGTAAGTGATTCTACCAAAAAAGTTGCAATAATAAGTGTTAAAGGTTTATAGATGGGGGTATAACAAATGGGAGAATATAACGAAATAAACGATTTTAAAGAGGTTTTGTTCACAAAAGACCAGATTGATGTAATGACAAAATCAATGGGTGAAAAAATTACCGAAGATTTTAAGGAAAAAGATTTGGTTGTTATTGGTTTGCTGAAAGGTAGTGTAGTTTTTCTGGCGGATTTAGTAAGAGAAATAAAACTGTCTTGTGAGCTTGATTTTATGGCGGTGTCAAGCTATGGTAATGGTACAGAGTCACTCGGCAGAGTCCAGATAATCAAGGATATTTCTGAATCAGTTCTTGGTAAAGATGTACTGGTTGTTGAAGATATTGTAGATAGTGGCATAACACTCAATTTTATAGTAAGTCACCTTAAGAATAAGGGTGCAAAAAGTGTAACGCTGTGTACGCTTATAAATAAACCCGAACGAAGAAAAAAGCCTGTTGATGTAAAGTACATAGGTGCAGATATTCCAAATGAGTTCATTGCAGGTTATGGTATGGACTATGCTGAGAAATATCGTAATCTTCCATTTATAGGAGTTTTAAAAGAGGAAGTTTATTCAAAATAATTGTTGAAATATATTTATCTGTCAGGTAATAATATTAACATATTAAGGAGTGAAAACGGTTGAACAAAGATGACAAAAAGAAGTCAGGTACAGCCAGATTTATACTACTGTTTGGTATTGCTATTGCAATAATACTTACGATAGTGTTTGTGTTCAATAATCAGACGAACGAAAGATACCTGTATTCTGACATTATGGGATATTTCCAACGTATGGAAGTAAAGGCATTTACGCTTGATTTTGCTACAGGCGAACTTAAAATGCAACTTCGTTCAGATGCCGATGTGCAAAACAGCATAGTATATAATAAAGACACTACAAGCTTGTTTGGCATAACACCAAGTGCTACCGAAAAAACTACCGAAAAATCCACTGAAAAAACCACCGAACCTAACCCGAAGCATAAAGGCTTGGGTAATCTTACAAAAGATGGTGACGAAACAAACGGTGCTATAATCACATATAAAGTTCCCGATGTTTCTGTTTTCTGGAAAACTCTTGTGGGAGATTTGGACGATACAAAGGGTGTAAACCTGATAGAGGCATACAACGAAAAATATCCAGATGAACCTATGGTTTATGATTACAACAAAACAGCCGATAATAGTTGGTTGCTTGAGATGATACCATATGTATTCCTTATTGTTGCAATGGTTATTCTATGGGTTGTTATAATGAAAAAGATGGCAGGTGGTATGGGCGACCCTACCAAAACTATCGGCTTTGGCAAAGCTAAGATTAAAAATCTTAATGATGAAAAAAGAAAGACAACTTTTGAAGATGTTGCAGGTGCAGACGAAGAAAAAGAAGAACTTGAAGAAATTGTACAGTTCTTGAAAGATAGCAGTAAGTTCAGTGCCTTGGGTGCAAGAATACCAAAGGGTGTACTTCTGGTAGGTCCTCCGGGTACAGGTAAAACATTGTTGGCAAGAGCTGTTGCAGGCGAGGCAGGTGTACCATTCTTCTCTATTTCAGGTTCTGACTTTGTTGAAATGTTTGTTGGTGTAGGTGCTTCAAGAGTTCGTGACTTGTTTGACCAGGCTAAAAAGAACAGCCCTTGTATCATATTTATAGATGAAATTGATGCAGTAGGTCGTCAGCGTGGTGCAGGCGTAGGTGGCGGCAATGATGAACGTGAGCAAACCCTTAACCAGTTGCTTGTTGAAATGGATGGCTTTGGTATTAATGAAGGTATCATAATGATAGCAGCCACAAACCGTCCTGATGTTCTTGACCCTGCTTTAATGCGTCCGGGCAGATTTGACAGACAGGTTGTTGTAAATTACCCTGATATAAAGGGCAGAAAGGAAATTCTGAAAGTTCATGCAAAAGATAAGCCTTTGGCACCTGATGTTAAGCTTGATGTTATTGCAGGCACAACAGCAGGATTTACAGGTGCAGACCTTGAAAATCTTCTTAACGAGGCTGCATTGCTAGCTGCAAGAAAAGACCTTAAAGCTATTACAATGGCAGAAATTCAGGACGCTATGATGAAAGTTGTAGTAGGTTCTGAGAAAAAGTCAAGAGTAATGTCAGATGACGAAAAGAAGCTTACAGCTTATCACGAGGCAGGTCATGCAATTGCATTCTATGCTTGTCCTACACAAGACCCTGTTCACGAAATTTCAATTATTCCTCGTGGTCTTGCCGGTGGTTACACAATGCCTCAGCCTACAGAGGATAAAAGCTATAAGTCAAAACGTACAATGGAAGAAGACATTGTTGTTTGTTTGGGTGGTAGAGTTGCAGAGGCTCTTATTCTTGATGATATTTCAACAGGTGCGTCAAACGATATTGAAAAGGCTACCGACACAGCACGTTCAATGGTTACAAAATACGGTATGAGTGAATTGGTAGGTCCTATCAATTATTCAGGAGGACAGGAAGTATTTATTGGTAGAGATATGGGTCACGCAAAAGATTTTTCAGATGCAACTTCTGCTGAAATCGATAGCGAAGTACACCGCATTATCACAGAAGCTTATAAGAAAACTGAGGATATTCTTACTCAGTATACTGATAAACTGCACGAGGTTGCCCAGTATCTTATCAAGTACGAGAAAATGGATGGTGATGTGTTCGCACAGATTATGGATGGCACATATGTTGAACCACCTGAAGAACCTGAAGAGGACAAAAAGCTTGATGATTATGTAAAGATTTCTGACATTGATTTCAATTACGAGGGCGATGATGAAATTAACGAAGCAGAAGATAAAGACGAGTAATATCTTCACTTATAACAAATAATAAAAAATTAAAGACGGTACTGTAAAACTTGTGTTTTGCGGTACCGTCTTTTTAGTTAGAAGTTTGAGGATAATACATTCCTAAAATAAAAAAGTGTAGCATTACAAGATGTTACACTTTTTTATAATAAATATAAGCATATTATTGATTATTAACAAGGCTAAATTGACTAATGCAATAAAATAAGCTTCTAACTAAAATAAGAGCTTAAAGTTAAACCTGCATAGTAAAAATATGTATAAAAAATATTAATATTTTTTCTCAAAAATTCGGGCAGTATTTCTTATATAAAAATATATTTTTAATTTTATGTGCAATTTTAATATTTTATGTGAATTATTTTAACAAAAATTGGAAGTTTTTTAGTTTTATATGATAAATTAAATTTCATTAAATTACTGAATAAATTATTTTGTCATAAAAAGTTTGTAATAATAATTACTATCTTGTAACAAATAAGAAAATTGCCTTGCAATTTGGGTTATCGTATACTATAATTAGACTATAGGTGGCACATCAGGTACAAATTGTGGCAAACTGTAGCACTTTTTACCTGCAAATAACACGAAAGGGAACGAATATGTTTATAGGTACTTATCAACATAATATAGACGCTAAAGGTCGTGTGATAATACCTGCTAAGTTTCGTGAAGAACTTGGTGACTCTTTCTATGTTACTATGGGTATAAATAATTGTCTGTTTGTGCTGTCTAAGGAAAAGTGGGAAGTGTTCCTAAAAAAACTTGAAGAACAGCCAATGGCTAAGGCTATTGATATTGGCAGGTTTTTCTGTGCAGGTGCTACCGAGGCAGTGCCTAATGCTCAGGGCAGAGTGCTTATTCCTGATACTTTAAGGAAGTACGCTAAGCTCGACAAAGATGTTACTGTAATAGGTGCAGGTAGCAGAGTTGAAATATGGAACACAGAAAAATGGAATGAATATATTGAAAGTCAGACTCAACAGCGAATTAAGGACGCTATGGAGCTTCTGGGAATTTAAAGGAGGTGTCGCTTGGTGGTATTTTCACATATTCCTGTTCTGAAAGATGAAACGATAAATGCTTTGAATATCAATCCTGACGGAGTATATGTAGATGGTACAGCAGGCGGTGGTGGACATTCCTATGAAATTCTTAAACGACTTTCACCAAAGGGCAGACTGATTTCTATTGACCAGGACCCCGACGCTATCCAAACTGTTACAGAGCGTTTTAAGGATTTTGAAAATTCTATAATCTGTAAAGGTAATTTTTCAGATGTTGTAAGCATTGTAAATAGTTTGGGAATAGAAGCTATTGACGGAATTATGCTTGATATAGGTGTTTCGTCAAGACAGCTTGACACTCCCGAAAGAGGTTTTTCGTTTCACTATGACGCACCTCTTGATATGCGTATGAGCCAGTCAGGTACATCTGCATACGACCTTGTAAATACCTTACCATATGAAGAACTTGTTAAAATTATAAGCAGATATGGTGAAGAAAAATTTGCAAAGCAGATTACCAGAGCTATTATCAGAGAGCGAGAGAAAGAGCCTGTAGTAACAACACTACAGCTTGCTGAAATTATTAAAGGTGCTGTGCCTGCTGCTAAAAGGCGAGAGGGACATCCTGCAAGACAGACATTTCAGGCATTGCGTATTGCAGTTAACGGTGAGCTTGATAGATTACAGGAGGGACTTCAGGGCGGATTTGAACTGTTAAAGCCACAGGGTAGAATGGCTGTTATAACATTTCATTCGCTTGAGGATAGAATTGTTAAAAAAACTATGGCACAGTGGTGTGAGGGTTGTACTTGTCCCAAAGATTTTCCTGTATGTGTTTGCGGAAATAAACCTAAGGCAGAGCTTGTATTTAGAAAACCTGTAGAGGCATCAGAGCAGGAGCTTGAGCAAAATCCACGCTCAAGAAGTGCCAGATTAAGAGCGGTTACAAAACTGTGAAAGTTTTTAACTCTTTGCAGAAAAAGCCTTTGACAAATACGCTTGTATGTAGTAGAATGTATTTATCAGTATGAAGTGCCTAAATTATGCGGTTTTTATTGTGAAAAATCGCCAAATATCAACTGATTATATGAAATAAATAAGAATACAAACATAAGCGTTTATAATTTGATATTTTAACTATAGTAATTTTTGGAATGGTTTAAATTGATAATGGAAGGTTATAAAATATTGTTACCGTCAAAGCCACAAAACGTGTGGTATATGGAGTATTATTAGAAAAGAAGTATTTTGAAAAGTACGGTTATTAAACGTGGTTATGTAAATTATTCGGGGTGATTTTAATGGCTTTTATGTATAACGAAGAAGCTTATGATATATCTCTGTTTGAAACCGAAGAGATTAGTGAAGAAGAAAGAAACAAAAAATTAAAGATAAATAAAGAAATTGAAGACGAACAAAAAGCTGTTCAGCGAAAGAAACGTAAAGTGCAGAACATAGTAAAAGGCGTTGTGTCTGCTTCTGTAGTAGTTTCATTGCTTAGTTGTATTATTGTTGGTCAGGTTCAGCTTACAGAACTTAACCAGCAAATCTCCAATGCTGACGAGGATTTAAAAGAGCAGGAAAGTCTTTATATTCAGGCTCAAATGAAAGTTGAATCTAAGTATTCATCAGATGTTGTAGAGGAAAGTGCCCAAGGCACTTTGGGTATGAGCAGAGCTGATACATATCAGAAAGAGTACATAAGCCTTGCAGAGGGTGACAAGGCAGAGGTTACAGAAACAGGTGGAACAAATATTTTTGAGACTATAGCAAACACAATAGCTGGTTTATGGTCTTAATATATGCTTTTGGGCATAAACATATAAAGAAAATAATAAAAGCGGTTGTAACATATGGGGTTAGTTGTCCCTTTTATGTAATCAGTAAACAGAGCAAAATTTTATTCTATTTACTTTTTACTGTTACAGCCCTTATTTTTTGTTAGGGAATTTTGTCAAATTATATAGAATTATCAGGAGGAAACTATGGCGAATGTGGGAAGTAACAAAACCATTATTGGGCGTACCAAAATCTGGTTGGCACTCCTTCTTATAGTGGGTTTTGGAATAGCTATAGCAAGATTATTTTACTTTAGTATAATAAAAGGAGATGAATTACAGCAAAAAGCCTATTCTTTACAGCTTAACGATACAACAATTTCTGCAAAGCGTGGTTCAATTTACGATACCAATGGAAAAGTATTGGCACAAAGTGCTACAGTATGGCAAGTAGTTCTTGCTCCTATTTATTTTGAAACAGATGAACAGAGAACATTAGTAGCACAACGTCTTGCTGAAATTTTAGACCTTAACCAGAATGATGTCTATGAAAAAACTAAAGAAAAAACCTACTATTCTGTTGTTAAACGAAAGGTAGAAACAAAGGAAAAAGATGAAGTGCTGAAGCTTGTTGAAGAACTTCAGGAAAAATATAATCTGGGTAATGTAATAGAACTTATTGAGGACTATAAGCGTTACTATCCATATGGTGATTTTGCTTCTACTATTTTGGGCTTTACTGGTTCAGATGGTGAAGGTCTTGAAGGTATAGAGTACCAGTACAATTCTTATCTTACAGGTGTGCCAGGTAGAGTTATTACAGCAAAAAATGCTCACGGTACAGAAATGCCGTTTGAATATGAGCAAAAAATTGATGCACAGGACGGTAATAACATTGTTCTTACCATTGACGAAACAATTCAGCATATTATGGAAAAATATCTTCAGCAAGGTATAGAGGAGAATAAAGTAACTAATCGTGCTGTTGCAATAATGATGGAGGTTGAAACAGGAGCAATTCTGGGTATGGCTGTTGAAGGTGGTTATGACCTTAACGACCCATTTACTATTGCAGATGAAGATGTGCAGAAGCAGATAGATGCACTTGCTGAAAGTGAAAAAGATACAGCCGAAAGTGAAGCACTTACAAAACAGTGGCGTAATAAAGCTGTGGCAGATACATACTATCCGGGTTCAGTTTTTAAGGTAATTACATCATGTATGGGTTGGTCTGAAGGTGTAATAACAGACTCATCTTCCTATAGTTGCACAGGCTCATATGTTCCATTTGAAGGTGCAGATGCTGTACATTGTCACAATACATCAGGTCATGGTGTTCAGTCATATAAAGAAGCACTATGTAACTCCTGCAACCCTGCTTTTATGCAGATTGGTAATGCGGTTGGTGCAGAAAAATTCTGGGAGTATTATCAAGCATTTGGTTTTTCTGAAAAAACGGGAATAGACCTGCCCGGTGAACAATCAGATATTTTCTTTGGTGATGGTACAGGAGAAATGCAACCTATGGACTTAGCTGTTGCATCTTTTGGTCAGAACTTTGCAATAACTCCAATTCAAATGGTAACAGCAGTATCAGCAATAGGTAATGGCGGTAAGCTTATGCAGCCATATGTTGTAAAAGAAATAACAGACTCAGACGGTAATGTAGTTGAAAGCAGGTCGCCTGTTGAAAAACGTCAGGTTGTTTCTGAAGAAGTTACACAAAAGGTAATAGAAGCTATGGAGGAAAATGCTGCTACAGGTTCAGCTAAAAACGGTTATGTGGTAGGTTACAGTGTTGCAGGTAAAACAGGTACATCTGAGAAAAAGGTATACAATACAGATGGTAGCCAGCAATATATTGCATCTTACTGTGGTTTTGCTCCTGCTAATGACCCAAAGGTTTGTCTGCTTGTTTATTTTGATACACCTACAGGTGACAGTTACTACGGAAGTGCTGTTGCAGCACCTGTGTTTGCAAATATTATGAGTGAGGTTTTACCTTATCTTAATGTTGAGGCTGAATATACAGATGAAGAAATTGCAATGATGGATACAACAGCCGATAACTATGTTGGTATGAGTGTAGACGAGGCCAAAAATACAATTACCCAGGGCGGTTTTAATACTGTTGTATTTGGTGAGGGTGACACTGTTATATCACAAGTTCCTACAGCCGAATCAAGGCTTCCTCAACAAGGTACAGTGGTGCTTTACACCGATGAAGAAAGTATCAACAGTGATGTTGTAGAGGTGCCTGATTTAACAGGGCTTACGGTTGCTGAAGCAAACAATGTTGCGTCGTCCTATAATCTTAATATAAGTATAGTGGGTTCAAATGCCGAAGGCGAGGGTATCTCGTACTCTCAGGATATCAAAGCAGGCTCAAAGGTAAAGTCGGGTACGGTAGTATCAGTAAACTTTGAGCAAGACAGTAACTACGGTAGCGGAGTAATGTAGTGCTATAATTTATTGTAATTTGCGTAACTATGCACCTTTTTCTAAAGGTGCATAGCTGTGCATTATCTATACAAAATCAATTCAGTACAAGATATGCGGAGGTAAAAAATGAGTAATTATATGATAATTATTGCGGCAGTAGCAGCATTTGTGATTTCTTCGGTAACAGGTAAATTTTTAATCCCTGTACTTCACAAAGTAAAATTTGGTCAGCCAATAAGAGAAGAAGGTCCACAGTGGCACCAGAAAAAATCAGGAACACCAACAATGGGTGGAATAATGTTTATTATTGCGTCTGTACTTGTTGCGGTTGGTTGTTATGTTGCATTGGGCATTGCAAATCCCGGTTCGAGAGATTTTGAAGACCATCTAAAATTCTATTCAGGAATAATTATGGCTGTACTTTTTGGTGCAATCGGATTTGTTGATGACTATATCAAAGTTGTTAAAAAGCATAATCAGGGTCTTACAGAAAAGCAGAAACTTGTTCTTCAGTTTCTTGTTGCAATAGCTTATGTATTTACATTGTTTTTGGGTGGTTGTTCGTCAGAAACTATTATACCATTTATTGGACGTATAGACCTCGGCATATTCTACTGGCTGTTTTCTGTTGTGCTTATTGTAGGTTTTGTAAATGCAACCAATCTTACAGATGGTATAGATGGTCTTGACGGTTCTGTAACATTTTTTGCATCACTTGCATTTATGGTTATTGCAGGCTATGTTCTGGACAGTGGTATGTCTGTAATGTCAGCGTCACTTGCAGGTGCTTGCCTTGGATTTTTGATGTGGAATTTTCACCCTGCAAAGGTGTTTATGGGCGACACAGGTTCTTTGTTTCTGGGTGGATTTTTATGTGCTATCGCCTATGGTATGAATATGCCTGTACTTATAATTCCTATAGGACTTGTTTATATTATTGAGATGTTCTCTGTAATTTTACAGGTAACTTACTTTAAGGCTACACACGGAAAAAGACTTTTCAAAATGAGTCCTATACATCATCATTTTGAAATGTGTGGTTGGTCAGAGGTTAAAATAGTTGTTGTGTTCAGCATTGTTACAGCTGTATTGGGTGTGTTAACATTCCTGTCAGTATGGTATACTTATAGCAGTATAGCAATTCAATAAATATAAAATTTGGTGGTGAAGCAATGGAAGATTTAAAATATACATCTAAAGAAAGAGTACGAAATCACCGCAGAGAAAGAGAAAAAGAAAGAGAAAGAAGAACAACAAGAACAAGAAAAGCAGAAACAGTATCTAGAAGAAAAGCTGAAAGAAAAGCAGAAACACCTGTAGAAAATGAAACAGTAAAGCCAAAGAGAAAAAGCAGGTTTAAGCTGTTCTCTGTACGTAGTGGTATGGATATGCCGTTCTTTTTCCTGGTACTTATTTTGCTTGTTGTAGGTATTGTAATGATGTTTTCAGCATCATATGCGTTTGCTTATTACACAATGGGTGACAGCTACTACTATTTAATCCGACAGGCAGTATTTGCTGTTATTGGTGTAGGGATTATGATAGGTTTATCATTTTTTGATTATCATCATCTGCACAAACTGGCAGTGATTATATTGGGTGTAGCGTTTGCATTACTTGTTGTAGTATTGTTTGTGCCTGCAATTAACAATGTTCATCGATGGTTGAATCTCGGTTTGTTTTCTTTTCAGCCGTCAGAGGTTTTGAAATTTGCGATAATTTTGTTTTATGCACACTGGTCATCAATATATTTTGAAAAAATGAGTACAATAAAGTACGGTATTTTACCTGCTATTGCCATAGCAATACCGTCAATAATATTGCTTATACTTGAACCACACTATTCCTGTATTGTAATTATAGTAATGCTTTTTGCTATAATGATGTGGATATCCGGTGTTAAAGTAAGATGGTTTGTAATTGGTATATGTTTGGTTGTAGTTGCATTCTTTGTTATGCAGGCTACAGGATTGCTGAAATATGCTATGGAGCGTATGGATGGCTGGGGTATGGCTCTTGAAGAAAATCTGTCATCAGAAATGCAGGATACAGTATGGCAGACTATGAACTCACTTTATGCTATAGGCTCAGGTGGTTTAACAGGACTTGGATTAGGTCAGTCAAGAGAAAAATATCTATATCTGCCAGAACCACAAAATGACTTTGTATTTGCGGTTATTGTAGAAGAACTGGGACTGATAGGTGGTATTGTTGTTTTGGCTGTATTTGCACTGTTATTATGGCGAGGCATAATGATTTCACTTAGAGCAAAAGACAGATTTGGTATGTTACTTGGCGTTGGTCTTGTTTCTCAGGTAGGACTTCAGGTTGTACTTAATATTCTTGTTATTACAGACACTCTTCCAAATACAGGTATCAGTTTACCATTTTTCAGTTATGGAGGCAGTTCGCTTGTAATGCTACTGGCACAAATGGGAATAGTGTTGTCAATTTCAAGAAGTGCAAATATCAATAAAACATAAAAGCTACAATAAAGTGAGGGTGCATTAATGAGAATTTTATTAGCAGGCGGTGGAACGGCAGGCCATATAAACCCTGCCCTTGCCATTGCAGGTACAGTTAAAGATAAAATAAAAAGTGCTGAAATTCTGTATGTAGGTGCTAAAGGCGGAATGGAAGAAAGGCTTGTTCCGCAGGCAGGATATGATTTTAAAAGTATTAAAATAAGCGGGTTTAAAAGAAGTTTTTCACCCTCTGCAATAGCACACAATATTGCAACAGCAAAGCGGGCTGTAACATCCAGTATGGAGGCTAAGAAGATTATCAAAGAGTTTCAGCCTGACATATGTGTTGGTACAGGTGGTTATGTAAGTGGACCTGTTTTGAGAACAGCCGCTAAAATGGGAATACCTACTCTTATTCAC
Source organism: Acutalibacteraceae bacterium (assembly GCA_036306965.1). GTDB lineage: Bacteria > Bacillota > Clostridia > Oscillospirales > Acutalibacteraceae > CAG-964. The sequence continues at coordinate 127,564 of JAXJYN010000031.1, read as the reverse complement.
GAACAAAATGCTTTTCCGGGTGTAACCAATAAAATGCTTGCCAAAAACGCAAAGGTTGTTATGCTCGCAAATCCTGATGCTAAAGACCGTATGGGTGGCGATTACAATTTTGTGGTAACAGGTAATCCAATAAGAAAAGAAATTATTACAGCGGACAAGGCTTCTGCACGTGCAAAAATGAACCTCGATAACCGCCCTGTAATCCTTTCATTTGGTGGTAGTTTGGGTGCTAGAAAAATTAACGAAAGCGTAGCTGATTATATTGCTCGCAGTGGTAAAGACGGCAAGTACCAGATTATACACGCTTACGGTCAGTATGGTAAATGGTTCCCAGACTTGCTTAAAGAAAAGGGTTGTAATATAGAAGAATGTGATAATCTTGATATAAGAGAATTTATCAACGATATGCCTGTTTGCCTTGCAGCGGCAGATTTGGTTATATGTCGTGCTGGTGCTATGACAATAAGCGAATTACAAGCACAGGGTAAACCTGCAATTTTAATTCCATCACCTAATGTTGCAGAAAATCATCAGTTCCATAACGCTATGTCACTTGTAAACGCAAATGCGGCAAGCGTTATAGAAGAAAAGAATTTAACTCCCGAGAAACTTACAGAAACTGTAGATAATATGGTTAAAGACCCTGTAAAACTGCAACAGTATTCAGCTAATGCTAAAAAGACAGCTATTACAGATGCTAACGAAAGAATTTTATCAATTATTAAAAAGTATGTAAAATTGTAATCACTAAATCGGGTTTTCTGTCATAGAATATGACAGGGAACCCGATAGGTAAAAATTATGAATACGCTTACAAGCTGTGCATCTTTTTATCCTGAAAGGTTACCCGTTAACTTTCAGAAAGGGTGTAGAGCTTGGCAGAGTATGTTATAAACGGTTGCCGTAAGCTGAATGGTTGTATTGATATACAAGGAGCTAAAAACAGTGCTTTGCCTATTTTGGCGGCAACTGTTCTTTGCAGAGATGAGGTTGTATTGCACAACTGTCCAAGGCTTACAGATGTTGATACAGCTGTAAAAATACTGCGTTACCTTGGATGTACCGTTTACAGAGATGGAACTACAATTACTGTAGACAGCAGAGGTATTTACAGGTACGATATTCCAACAGAACTTATGCGAGAAATGCGTTCTTCAATCGTTTTTCTTGGTGCTGTACTCGGACGAATAGGGCAGGCACAAATTTCATTGCCTGGTGGTTGTGAGCTTGGGCCAAGACCCATAGATTTGCATTTGTCATCGCTTTCACAAATGGGAATGATAACAGATGAAAGCCACGGTATTCTTGAATGTAATGTTGGTAAGGGTTTACATTCGGCAGATATTGCACTTTCATTTCCAAGTGTTGGTGCTACCGAAAATATTATGCTGGCGTCTGTATGTTCAAACGGTATTACTACAATAACCAATGCCGCACGAGAACCTGAAATATGTGACCTTGCAGATTTTCTTAACAGTTGTGGTGCAAGAATTACAGGTGCAGGCGAAGGTACTATTTACATAGAAGGAGTTAAAGCACTGGATTGTACACAACACGTTATAATTCCCGACAGAATAGTTGCGTCAACATATATGGCATGTGTTGCAGTGTGTGGTGGTAAGCTTTTTCTCAAGGGTGCTTTGCCGTCACACTCAAGCAGTGTAAATGCAGTGTTTGAACAAAGTGGTTGTTTAATTGATTATGCACAAAATGGAATATATATATCATCAGACAAAAGGCTGAAAAAAGTAAGACTTGTACGCACTATGCCTTATCCGGGATTCCCTACAGACGCACAAGCACCTGTTATGGCTATGTGTTGCTTTGCTCAGGGAACTTCTGTATTTGTTGAAAATATGTTTGAAAGCAGATACAAGCACGTTGGCGAGCTTTGCAGAATGGGTGCCGGTATTTATGTACACGACAAGGTAGCAGTTGTGGAAGGTTCAGAAAAATTGTCGGGCGCAACTGTAGAGGCACAGGATTTGCGTGGTGGTGCAGGGTTGATTGTAGCAGGCCTTGGTGCAGAAGGAACCACCGTTATAAAAGGAGTTAACCACATAGAGCGAGGATACGAAGATATTGATGTGTATCTTAGCATGGTGGGTGCGGATATTATGAAAATTTAGACCCATACAGTGAGGAAAATTAAGATGGATAAAAACGAACAAAAACACAGAAGTGAAAGAGCAACCAAAAGCTCAGACAGACAAAGAAATAGAGAAACAAAATCTGAGAGTAAGAGTAGAGATAGTTTAAATAGAGATAATAACAAAGAAAATTCAGAGAGAAGAAGAACACAGTCTAAAAGCACTGGCAAAAGTTCTTCAACCGGCAGAGAGACAAAATCTCGTGATAGCAGAAGTCGTAACAGCGAAACAAGGAAATCGTCTGAACGTCAAAATAGAAGCAGAAATTCAAACAGCAACAGAAGTACACGTTCTCATAATAATTCTGAGTCCGAGCGTTCATCAAGAAGAACTTCAAATAGCCGATACAACGACAGTAACCCCTTTTTTTCAAACAGCTCAGTAAAAAGTCAGGTTGATGTAAGAACAAACAGAGCAGATGATTATTTTGAAAATAAAAACTACAAACCTTGGGACAAAGACGATGACTTCAATAGAAGTACCGCAATGATGAACCGTACACCACAAGTAAAGCGAAAAGCACCAAAAAAGGTGTCACGCATAGACTCGCTGAAAAGTGGTGTAGGCAGAGTTTCAAAAAGCGTTTTATCAAGTGGTGGTTCAGATGAAGGTGAGTTTTCAACCGAAAATGGTGACTCTGAAAGTATTACAGAAAATCTGAAAAATACCAGAAATAACAAACGTTTGCTTGATGAACTTAATAACAAAAAAAAGCCACTTACCAAAGGACAGCGTAAGTTCAAAAACCTGATACTTTCTGGTTCAATAATCTTGGTTGTTCTTGTTATAGGTGTTATTCTTTCACTTACAGTTCTTTTTAAATGTGAAAATATAGTGGTTGAGGGTGTTTCAAGATATCCTGCTGATGATATAATTAAAGCAAGTAATCTAAATTATGGAGAAAATATTTTTCTTTCAGATAAATCAGAGGCAAGCAGGAAAATTGAAGCTATGTATCCATATATAGAGAACGCAGAAATCAGCTTTAATATTCCAAGTACATTGACCATAAGAGTAACTGAGGCCACACCTGAGTATTATGTTCAGGATGGAACAAGATTTTACATAATAAGCAAAGAGGGCAAGATTCTGGAGGAAGTTATAAAAAGAGAACTTGATATTCCAACAATTATAGGTTGTAAACTTAAAAATGCCAAGGTTGGAGAAGATGTTAATGTTGAGAACAGCAAAATACTTACAGTCTTAAATGAAATTGCAACTTCTATGGAATCAAACGGTGTTACAGGCATAAAAGAAATAGATTTGTCTGATATGTCAAATATTGAGCTTAATTATCAGGACAGAATTACAATAGTAATTGGAATGCCTGATGATATTGATTATAAAATGCGTACTGCTATGACAATTATCACTACAAAACTTTCTGAAAGTGATACAGGTACTCTAAAATGCTCAAACCTTGTTGAGGACAGAACAGACGGCAAAGAAAATGCTTCTTACTGGCAACCAAATTACCTTGTTCCTAGCGAAAATTCAACAGAACAGCCTACTGAGCAGGCAACAGAACAAATAACTCAGCCTGTACAGGAACAGCAGTTGGAATCTGTTGCAACAGAAGCAAATATTTATAATAATTACGAAACTGCAACCGAATCAGTTGATATCAATACAGAAATAAACTATGGTGATGTTTCAAGTGATATTGCACTTGCAAACGATTCAAATGTAATGTAGTATTGAATTATAGAGAAAAAATGGAAATAATCTATGTGATATTTTGGTGGAAAGGGTAATAATTTTAAATAAAAGAATATATTTTTTAAAATTTTAATTAATTAATCCTTTAAGCGTATTGAAATTTGACTGATAATGTGGTAAATTTATATAGTAAAGGTATACGTTAATATTTTGAATAGTTATACGACAATTTTTACTCTTTTGGTAAGGGTTTAATAAAGAAATTAGGAGGATGTACAGAAATGGCTTTTGAGTTAGAAAAAGAGTACAGTGATAATGTACCTGTAATTAAGGTAATAGGTGTAGGCGGAGGTGGCGGTAACGCTGTTAACCGAATGGTTAAAATGGGCGTTCGTTGCGTTGAGTTTATCGCAGTTAATACAGATGACCATGTTCTGCAGTTCTCAAGTGCTGGTCAGAAAATTCAGATTGGTGAGAAAATTACCCACGGTAAGGGTGCAGGTTCAAAGCCAGAGGTAGGTAGAGAAGCAGCTGAAGAAAACCGTGAAGAAATTCAGGCAGTGCTAAAAGATACAGATATGGTATTTATTACAGCCGGAATGGGTGGCGGTACAGGTACAGGTGCTGCTCCTGTTGTTGCAGAAATTGCACAGGAAATGGGTATTCTTACTGTAGCTATCGTTACAAAGCCTTTTGCATTTGAAGGTAAAAGAAGAATGGAGCAGGCAGAAAGAGGTATTGCACAGCTTCGTGACCACGTTGACTCACTTATCGTAGTACCAAACGAAAGATTAAAGTTTGCAAGCGAGCAGAGAATTACACTTAAAAACGCATTTGACCTTGCAGATGATGTTCTTAGACAGGGTGTTCAGAGTATATCTGACCTTATCCTTATCCCAGGTCTTGTTAACCTTGACTTTGCTGACGTTACATCAATTATGAAGGATGCAGGCTATGCTCATATGGGTATCGGCTTTGCTACAGGTAAAGAAAAGGCTGAAGAGGCTGCAAGAATGGCTATTACAAGTCCATTGCTTGAAACTGCTATTGATGGTGCAAAGGGTGTTATCGTTAACATTACAGCATCAGCTGATATTGGTTTGGATGAAATTTCACTTGCTTCTTCTATGATTACAGACCAGGCAGACGCAGATGCAAATATCATCTGGGGTGCTGTTCTTGACGAAAATATGGAAGATGAAATGAGCGTTACAGTTATCGCTACAGGCTTTGCAGCCACAGACGATTTTATAAAAGCTGAGGAAAAACAGCAGACAAAAAAGCCCGGAGCAAGACAGCAGGCACCGGTTGACAGAAGAAATTATCAGTCTTCACCAAGAGAAAGCAGAGAGCCAAGAGAATCAAGAGATTCTTATTCATCAAGGGAATCTTACAACTCAAGAGATTCTTACAGTTCATCAGGTTCTTCTTCAACAAGAAAGTTGAACGATGCAGATGATGATGATACATATTACGACATTATGTCAATTTTTAATCGTAAGTAATCAATTAGATAAATAGCTTACAAAAGGACGTGATTAACCACGTCCTTTTCTTATGTCCAAATTTTAGTGAGATAAATTTAAATTTCCTTTTATTTTAATTCTGCTATTTGCAAAACCTGAATTTAATGTTATAATTTATGTATAGTATCGCATAATATGACAATATTTTATATAGTGCTTATATTTATAGGAGGTGCTTGAATGTCTGCTGATTTACATTGCCATTCAAAATGTTCAGACGGTGCAACATCTGTAGAAAATATTGTAAGATTAGCAAGCCTTAAAGGAATTGAGTCTATAGCATTAACCGACCACGATACCTTTATGGGATTGGAACAAGCCGAATTTTATGGTGAAAAATATGGTGTAAATATTATAAGAGGTGTAGAAATTTCTGCATATGATTTTGACCGTAACCGACTTGTTCATATGCTTTGCTATAATTGTAAAAAACCCGAACTTCTTACAGAAACATTTGAAAAGATAGCCAAAAGTCGACGCACTTCAATGGACAAGGCTATGACTGAAATTTCCAAACGCTTTGCAATTAATATGGAAATGGTTGAAGAAAGGGCAAAGGATAGTTCAACAATCTTTAAGAGCCATATTATGCAAACACTAATGGATGCAGGCTATACCGATAAGGTTTATGGTGATTTGTATAAAGAAATTTTTGACTGGAAAAAAGGCTTTGCAAAAACAAAAATCGAATATCCTGATGTGTATGAAATAATAGAATTTATTCACAGTGCAGGTGGTACGGCAATACTCGCCCACCCAAGTGTGTATGATACAGTACCTGCAATACCTAAGTTGATAGAAAATGGCATAGATGGTATTGAATGTTGGTATCCCAGAGGTTCAGCAGAGGTTTGTCAAACACTTTTAAAATATACCGAAAAATATAATTTGCTCCGTACAGGTGGCACAGACTTTCACGGCTACAGCTGTGGCAATGTTAATCCAATAGGTACCTGTACAACACCAGATGAGGACTTAAAAAAATTAATTGATTATAAAAGATAAGGAGAGTTTAAAAATGACATATACTACTCGTGGAACTTGTGCAAGAACAATAGATATTGAAATGGACGGCACAAAGGTGAAAACTGTAAAATTCAATGGTGGCTGTAACGGAAACGGAAAGGGAATAGGTGCTTTGGTTGAAGGTATGGAAGCAACTGAGGTTATCAACCGTTGTAAAGGAATTAAATGCGGTATGAAGAATACATCTTGTCCAGACCAGCTTGCAAAAGCACTTGAAGAATATCTGGAAAAGTGTTGATTATTAGATAATTCAAAACAAACACGGCTATAGCAAGTAATCCCTGCTATAGCCGTGTTTGTGTATCATAAAATTTAGTCTGTATAAAAAGCAATAGGGACACCAACAAAGGCGTCCCAGAATGCTCGAATTAATAATTATTCTTCTACAGAAGCAGGTGCAGCTGCAATAGCTCTTGTTACCTTACCTGAACGTAGGCAACGTGTGCAAGCGTAAACACGCTTTGGTGAACCATCAACAATAGCCTTTACACGCTGAACGTTGGGCTTCCATGTTCTGTTTGATCTTCTGTGTGAGTGAGAAACCTTTATACCAAAAGTAACACCCTTACCACAAAACTCGCATTTTGCCATCTTTCGGCACCTCCTTAGTGCTAAATAGATCTTATATGAATACAACGTCTAATATGATAACAGATTTCTGCAAAAAATGCAAGGGATTTTGAAAATTATTTTAATATATAATTTAAATTTTCCTTATTATATTCCTAATTCGTTGAAAAATCCGTTTGTATATGTTATCATTACGAGGTATAATGTTGCAACTAGAGAATATATTTAATTTATTTGCTTGCAATCAATATGAAATAGTACAGTTTATAGTTTTGGTTAAGGAGGTTTATTGTTAATGTTAAGAAGTTTATTAAGCGGAAGCTTATCAATGCAGGATGCAATTATGGAAATTCTTGCAGTAGTTATGATTGTATTTTTAGTTTTGCCTATTCACGAGCTTGCACACGGATTTGTTGCCTACAAGCTTGGTGATAATACTGCCAAAAATATGGGCAGACTGCGTTTTAATCCTATGGCACATGTTGACCCTATAGGCGCTATTATGATTTTGTTTGTAGGTTTTGGTTGGGCTAAACCTGTACCTGTAAATCCACGCAATTTCAAAAATCCTAAAACGGGTATGGCTATTACAGCTTTGGCAGGGCCTTTAAGTAATATAATATGTGCTTTTATTGGTGCTGTTTTTTATAATACAATTATCTTGTTGGGAACAAAATCAATTTTACCTGTAGCTTTTTGTAATGCTGTTCTTACATTTTTTGCATATTTTATAAGTATAAATGTTTCACTTGCAGTATTTAATCTTATTCCTATTCCACCGCTTGACGGTTCAAAAATTCTGTTTGCTTTTCTTCCTGACAAAACAGTTTATAACATTTATCAGCACGAACAGATTTTCAATATTATTCTTATAGTGCTTATTGCTGCGGGTGCTTTAACAGGTCCGTTAAGTATAATTACAAACTGGGTTGTCGATTTTATATTCCTACTGCCCGATTTGCTTTTTAAACTCTTTATATAATTATTATATCAGAATTTTGGAGGTGCTTGTGTGAGCAAGGAAACCACCGTTTTAAAATATAAGGTATGTGATTTTGAAGGTCCTCTTGATATGCTTTTACAGCTTATTGCAAAGCATAAAATGGATATTTACGATATAGAAATAGCTGTTTTACTTGAGCAGTATATGGAGCAGATAAATCATATGCAGGAAAATCAGATGGATATTTCCAGTGAATTTCTGGAGATGGCATCACGTCTGGTTTATATAAAATCGGTATCACTTCTGCCCAAATATGAAGAAGCAGAGGAACTAAAAAAAGAACTTGAAGGACAGCTTTTAGAATACCAGGAGTGCAGAAAAATTGCAGCACAGCTTGCAAAAATGGCAACCTATGATATTTATACAAAAGCACCGTCAAATATAAAATTTGATATGACCTATACACGCACTCACCCAACAGAGGATATAGCAAAAGCATTTTTGGCGGCAGCAGGCAGAGGAAAAAGTAAGCTTCCGCCACCTCGTGAGGCTTTCAGTGGAATTGTTGAAAGAAAAATTGTTTCGGTAAGCTCAAGGGTGGTTTATGTTTTACGTCAGTTGTGGGACGGCACTCCTGTTAAATACCGAACTCTTTTTAAAGACGGCAGTCCTAAGTCAGAACTGGTTGCAACCTTTCTGGCTGTACTTGAACTTGTTAAAAACAGCAGAATAAGAGTTGACGGTGATGGTGACAATGCCGATGTAAAATTAATCAGAAAGGATAAGACCGTTGAATAATACAGAATTAAAATGTGCAATAGAGGCAATACTTTTTGCTAACGGTGCTCCTGTGCATATAGAAACCATAAGTAAAGCACTTGAAATAAAAACAGCAAAAACAAAACAACTTCTGGATGAGCTTATGCAGGAATATAACAGTGAATGCCACGGCATAGCGGTTATAAGGCTTGAAGAAAGCTACCAGATGTGTAACAAGAAAGAATATGGCGAATATATACGCAGAGTAATGGATTTAAAGCGTAATTCACCACTTTCACAGGCAGCTATGGAAGTGCTTGCTGTAATAGCATACAACCAGCCTGTAACAAAAGCTTTTATTGAACAAGTAAGAGGTGTAGACTGTTCGGGCGTTGTAGGTAGTCTTACAACAAAAGGTCTTATTGAAGAAAAAGGCAGGCTTGAACTACCTGGCAGACCACTTTTATACGGAACTACAGAGAATTTTTTGAGATGCTTTCAAATAGAATCACTTGATGATTTACCACCATTACCTCAACAGGATAATGATAACACAAAGTCCGATGAGGATAATTCTGACAAAAGCGGAGAAAATGAAAATAGTAATGTGGAAAGCAATACGGAAGAACACTCTCAAACCGAATAAAAATCTATAAAATCTTAATCAATAATTTTTTTGGAGGTGCAGGAGTATATGACAGCATTAATTATAATTTTAAGTATAATAGCTTTTATACTGCTCTTGCTGATAATCCCTGTTAGTATCTATATAGACTATAATGGAGAAAATATAAAAATATGGTTAAGATATTTATTTATAAAGTTCCAGCTTATTCCGCAAAAAGAAAAAAAGGAAAAGAAGAAAAAGCTAAAGAAGAAATCTGAAAAAAATCCCAACAACGAAAAAAAAGAAGAAAAGGAAAAAGAAAATCCATTTTTGAATTTTATAGAGGCACAGGGAATAAGCGGAGTAGTTGATATTCTTAAATCTATTATCAATATAGTAAAAGATTTTCTGAATTATATAAGAACACATATTCTTATAAAAAAGCTAATAGTAAACATAACAGTAGCAGGAGAAAATGCCGCTGATACAGCAATAGATTTCGGTAACACCTGTAGTATGATTTATCCTTTATTGGGTACATTATCGGGTATTGTTACAGTATGTGATATACCAGATGTAAACATATCAGCCGACTATAACAGCAAAAAAAGCAAAACTAAACTATATACTGTTATAGCAGTGCGACCAATAATGCTGTTGTGTGCATTAGTTATTTATGGAGTAAAAGCAATGATGCTGTATATAAAAATTACAATGTCAGATAATAAAAAAGAAGAAAATAATTTTAAGGATGGTGCAAACAATGGAAAACAAACAACCACTTGAAGGACTTATGGGTACTACAATGGATAAAATTAAACAGCTTGTAGATGTCAATACAGTTATAGGTACACCTGTAACATCTCCTGACGGTACAGTTATTATACCTGTTTCTAAGGTGTCATACGGTTTTGCGTCAGGTGGTTCAAGCTTTGCGGCAAAGTCTGCTCCAGAAAAAGACCTTTTTGGTGGCGGTGCAGGTGCAGGTGTTTCAATCAACCCTATAGCATTCATAGTTATTGCCAATGGTGATGCAAAGGTTATCAGTATAGATACACCAAATTCAACGGCAGCAGAAAAAGCACTTGCAATGGCTCCTGATTTGGTAGACAAAATAACGAGTCTGTTCAAAAAAGACGAAAATAACGATAACAACAAAACAGAAAAAGAAACAAAAGAACCACTTTCTGATGAAAATTAAATGGGATTTAAAGAAGATTTAGGAGTTGGGAGCTAAGAATGATATTTTAAACTATATGTTACTTACAACAGGAAAACAATATACTAACTCCCAATTCTTAAACTCTCCTTTAACTCTGTAATAACTTTATCTGTTTCAGCATAAAATTCCTGTAGAAGATAAACGGAGTGATTTATGTTGAAATGGTTGTCTGTTATTATGTCAGTAATTTTTTTAATGATTATGTGCTGTTTTTCTGTAGGTGCAGAAAGTGACGCTCAAGCTCTAAGTGTTTCGGCACAATCAGCTGTACTGCTTTGTGTAAATAATGACAGTATTGTTTTTGAAAAAAACTCTACAGATAAAATGAGTATGGCAAGTACAACAAAAATTCTGACAACTCTTATTGCTCTTGAACACGCACAGGCTGATGATAAAGAGGTTACTTTTAATAAAAGTATGATAGCTGAAGGTTCGTCTATGTATTTAAAAGAAGGCTATAAACTGAGATTAAGTGATTTAGCAACAGGTATGATGACGGTTTCAGGCAACGATGCTGCCAACGCTGCTGCTATTTCAATTTCAGGTTCAATAGAGAAATTTGCTGAGGTTATGAATGATAAGGCACAGCAGATTGGAATGAAGTCATCTCATTTTGTTACACCGTCAGGCTTAGATGACGAAAATCACTATTCAACAGCACTGGATATGGCACACCTAATGGCATATGCTATGACAAACAGTGATTTTGCAGAGTTGACCGCACAAAAAACAGCCAAGGTGGATTTTATAAATCCCAGTGATATGAGCATTACATATGGCAATCACAACAAGCTTTTGTTACTCTACGAATATTGCAATGGCGGAAAAACAGGCTACACAAAAAAATCGGGAAGATGTCTTGTTACGTCTGCTGAAAAAGATGGTGTAAAACTTATTGCGGTTACTCTTAATGCACCGGATGATTGGAATGACCATATTAATATGTATAATTACGGTTTTTCAAAGCTTACAGCTGTAAATAATGCAGATGAGGATTATCAGTTTAATGCCGATGTAGTTGGTGGTACAAAGAACAGTGTAACAGTAAAGCCTGTACACTCTGTTGATTATGTAAAAGAAACTGACAGTAACAGCAAGATAACCCGAAAGGTTATTATAGACAGCTTTTTGTATGCTCCGCTTGAAAAGGGGCAAATAGTGGGTACTGTGCAGTATTTTCTTGATGATAAAAAGCTGTGCGAAGTTCCGCTTATAACAGCTTCACAGGTTGAATACAAAGAAGTTAAAAAAGGATTTTTTGAAAGTATATCTGAATTTTTAGATAATATTTTTTAGTAAACAGTTAAGGATTAAAAATAGATATGGTTATAAAGCATATAGATGTAAAAGATTATGTGACAAAGTCAAATCTGCCTGCCAGCGATTATGTTATCAATCCGTATGTTGGTTGTCCGCATGGTTGTAAATATTGTTATGCCTGTTTTATGAAAAGATTTACAGGTCATAATGAAGAATGGGGTAGTTTTGTTGATGTTAAGCATTGTAATAAACCTATCAGCATAAAAAGACTTACTAATAAGTCGGTATTTTTATCCTCTGTAACAGACTGCTACAACAAATATGAAGAAGAATTTTGTATAACAAGAGATATATTAAAACAATTATCAGAAATTGATTGTGAACTCAGCATTTCAACAAAGTCAAAATTAATATTGCGTGATGTGGATTTGCTGAAAAAGTGCAAAACCCTAAAGGTTTCAATGTCTGTAAATACTCTGGATGAAAACTTTAGAGATGATATGGATAATGCAAGCAGTATTACAGATAGATTGGAAACTTTAAAAGAGTTACATAATAATGGCATATACACAGTTTTGTTTATGTCACCAATGTTTCCTGTGATTACAAACTTTAAGGAAATTGTTGAGATTTCTAAGGGTTTTGTAGATGAATACTGGTTTGAAAACCTTAATCTGCGTGGCAGTTATAAAAATGTAATTTTATCGTATATCAATAAAAATTATCCCAGTTTAACAGAGTTGTATGATGATATATATTTAAATGGCAATAACAACTATTGGGTTAATCTTTCTATTGATATAGAAAATTACTGCAAAAAGAATAGAATCAAGTATGTAAATTATTTTTATCATAAAGAGCTTGTAGATGCAAAACTGGGCAAAAAATGATAAAATTCAAATAACAAAAATGGCAGGGCATTAAAAATGTACAGCCGGAAAGAAGGACTAATAATGAAAAAGAATGAACTTGTAAGACTACAGAAATATATGGCAGATTGCGGTATAGCCTCCAGAAGAAAATCAGAGCAGATGATAGCTGACGGTATGGTAAAGGTTAACGGAAGAATTGCCACTATAGGCGACAAGATTAATCCTGCAAGGGATAAGGTTTCGGTTAAAGGCAGAAAGCTGTCAGCAGGCACAAAAGCAAAGCGTTACTATATTATGCTGAATAAGCCTCGTGGTTATGTTACAACAATGAGTGACGAAATGGGCAGAAAATGCGTTGCAGAACTTGTAAAGGATATTCCTGCAAGAGTATATCCTGTAGGCAGACTTGACAGAGATTCTGAGGGACTTTTATTAATGACAAATGATGGTGAATTTGCCAACAAGGTTACACATCCGTCAAAGCACGTTTACAAGGTTTATAGAGTTACTGTAAGACCAGGTATTACAGAAGAACAGCTTGTTGAAATGAGCAGTGGTATGGTTATAGATGGTAGAAAAACAGCTCCTGCCGAAATTCGTGTTGTACAAAGAGAAGAAGGAAGATGTGTTCTTGAAATTATATTGAGAGAGGGCAGAAATCGCCAGATAAGAAAAATGTGCGAACAGCTTGGTTTGGAAGTTCCCCGACTGAAACGTATTGCAATAGGACAAGTTAAGCTTGGTGGGTTAAAATCGGGTGCTTGGCGAGAACTTACAAAGGAAGAAGTGCACAGATTGCAAGCCTCAACGAATACAACAGAGGTTGATTACTATTGATTAACTAGCCAAAATATATATTGGTAATTATTTGTGTTATAGTATAAACATACAAAAATAAATTTAGTTGACAAAACAGAATTATTGACTAATTTTTATTTTTACAGCCAATATTTATTGGATAAAGTGTGCGAAAATCCCTTGATTTTACTTTTCTACTTGTACTTTTTTAGCAAATATCTTATAATATAAGTGTATAATTATTTAAATTATTTAGGACGTATTCTGAAAAGTCCTATTATGAACGGAGGAACATAGATGGGTACAGAAAATCTGTCAACAATAAAGGCAGAGATTGAAAAATCATCTGCATACAAAAATCTTTCAAATCTTTTTGATGAGGGTACTTTTACTCAAATTGATGCTTATACAATGTCAGGCGACAATCCTGCTGAGGTTGTTGCAGGCTATGGTACAGTAAATAGCTGTCCCGTATACGCATTTGCACAAAATAGTGATGTTTTTGGTGGTGCAATGTCAAAGGCACACGCTGCAAAGCTTAAAAAGGTTTATGACCTAGCAGAAAAAACAGGTACTCCTGTAGTAGGCTTGTACGATTCTGTAGGTGCTAAACTGACAGAGGGTATTGATATGCTTGGTTCTTACGGTGCTGTTCTTAACAGTGTTAGCAGACTATCAGGTGTTGTTCCTCAGATTTCAGTTGTACTTGGCAACTGCCTTGGCACAGGTGCTTTGAACGCTGTAAGTGCAGACGTTGTTATTATGTCAGAAAAAGCAAAGCTTTCTCTTGATGTAACAGGAGAAAATTCATCTGCTGAAGATGCTGCAAAAATGGGTATCAGCCATATTACAGTAAAGGATACAGATAGTGCTATAGAAAAGGCTAAGGAGATTATCACTCTGTTACCATCAAACAACCTGAGTGTTTCTCCTGTAATGGACGCAGACGAGCCAGCTGACGATGCAAAGTGTCCTATTACAAAGATAGTAGATGCTGACACATTTGTTCAGTTTAAGAAAGAATATGGTACACAGGCTGTTATTGGTCTTGGCAGAATTGCAGGCGTTGTTTCAGGCTTTGTTGCTACAAAGGGTGGTGTGCTTGACGCAGACTCAAGCAACAAGATGGCTTCATTTGTACGTTTCTGTGACGCTTTCGCTATTCCTGTTGTAACACTTGCTGACAGCGAAGGCTTTGCAAGCGTTACAGACGCAGCTAAAGTTACTTCTGCTTATGCAGACGCTACAACAGTAAAGGCTACTGTAATTACAGGCAAGGCTTATGGTGCTTTCTATATTGCTGTTGCTGGTGCTGCTGCTAATGCAGATATTACCTTCGCTCTTGATACAGCTTCAATTTCACCACTTGCTCCTGTAGCAGCTGCTGCTATTATGTGGGAAGATAAGATGTCTGCACCAAAAGCTGAAAGAGAAAAGGTAGCTGCTCAATATGAGAAGGAAGAATGTTCACCTGCCAAAGCCGCTGCTGTTGGTTATGTTAATGATGTAATTATAAGTGCAGATGTTCGCTTTAAACTGTATACAGCTCTTGAAATGCTTTCAGGTAAGAGAGTTGCTACAATGCCAAAGAAGCACGGCACAATCAACTGATTTGTAAATTGTTAAGTATAAATATAAAATATTGTATAAAAAGAGGATGAATAGTATGAAAAATCTTAGAATTACAGTAAATGGTACAAGCTATGATGTACAGGTAGAAGAATTGGGTGCCGGTGCTGCTCCTGTTGCTGCTGCTCCAGCTCCTGTTGCTGCAAAGCCAGCTCCTGCCGCTGCTCCAGCTCCTGCTGCGGGTTCAGGTGAGCCTGTTAAAGCACCTATGCCAGGTGTTATTCTTGACATCAAAGTATCAGCAGGACAGGCTGTAAAGAAGGGCGATTGCCTGTTTATTCTTGAGGCTATGAAGATGGAAAACGAAATCTTTGCTCCTGTTGATGGTACAGTTGGTAGCATTGTTGTAACAAAGGGTCAGAATGTAGACTCTGGTGCTACACTTCTTACACTTAACTAATTAACTCCAACCGAAAGGAATGTGCTAAAATGCCAAAAAAGAAAATACTAGTTACAGAAACAGTACTTCGTGATGCACACCAGTCTTTGTTTGCTACAAGAATGACAACAGAAGATATGCTTCCTATTCTTGAAAAGCTTGACCAGGTTGGATTTTACTCATTGGAGTGCTGGGGTGGAGCAACATTTGACTCCTGCCTTAGATTTTTGAACGAAGACCCATGGGACAGACTTCGTATAATCAGAGATAAGTGTCCTAATACAAAGCTACAAATGCTTTTCAGAGGTCAGAATATGCTTGGTTACCGTCACTATGCAGATGATGTACTTGAGTATTTTGTACAGCGTTCTGTTGCCAACGGTATTGATATTATCCGTATTTTTGACGCTCTTAACGATATTAAAAACCTACAAACAGCAATCAAGGCTGCTAAAAAAGAGGGTGCTCACGCACAGGTTGCTATCTCTTATACAGTAGGTGATGTATTTACAACTCAGTATTATGAAGAATATGCAAAGAGAATTGCAGATGCAGGTGCAGATTCAATCTGTATCAAGGATATGGCTGCTTTGCTTACTCCTACAAAAACTGTACAGCTTGTTAAAGCTCTTAAGAGAGCAGTTGATTTGCCAATTCAGCTACACACACACGCAACATCAGGACTTTCTGAAATGTGCTTGCTAAAGGGTATTGAAAACGGTGTTGATATTATTGATACAGCTATGTCACCACTTGCACTTGGTACATCACATTCACCAACAGAGTCTATGGTTGCTGCTCTTAACGGCACAGAATACTCAACAGGTCTTGACTTGAAGCTTCTTAACGAGATTCGTGACTATTTTATGGGTATTCGTAAAAAGTATATTGACAACGGTTTACTTGACCAGAAAATGCTTGCAACAGATACTAACGCTCTTATGTATGAAGTACCAGGTGGTATGCTTTCTAACCTGCTTACACAGCTAAAGCAGGCTGGTAAGGAAGACCAGCTTACAGAGGTACTTGAGGAAGTTCCAAGAGTAAGAAAAGATGCAGGTTATCCACCACTTGTAACACCAACATCACAGATTGTTGGTACACAGGCTGTGTTCAACGTAATTACAGGCGAGCGTTATAAGATGTGTAATAACCAGTTTAAAGATTTGGTTGCAGGTAAGTATGGTACAACTCCTGTTCCTGTTGACCCTGAGTTCAGAAAGAAAATCATTGGTAACGAAAAGCCTGTAGAGTGTCGCCCAGCTGATTTGTTACAGCCTGAGCTTGAGTCGCTTCGTGAGGAATGTAAGCAGTGGACAGAGCAGGAAGAAGATGTTCTTTCTTATGCTATGTTCCCTGAAGTTTCTGTTAAATTCTTTAATAAAAGAAGACAGAAAGAACAGGGCATTAACAGTGACCTTGTAGATATGAAGAATAAGGTACATCCTGTTTAATTTCAATATTTTAAAGATTATTTTATTAATCAAATTTTTAGCTCCCCATATTTTTGTGGGGAGCTTTTTGTAGTATTATATATAAAAATAAAACAGAATGTGCTTAATACAACACATTCTGTTTAGTTTAAACATTATATAAACCATATATCATTTTTATCAACTTCAAAGCTTTTACCATTGAGATATTCCATAATTCCGCCATCAGTTTCAAAATTAAAGGTTATTTTATATGCGTAAAGTGCTTGATATTTATATACATCGTTATCACCTTTACGTTTATATCCATATTTTGTATCACCAAGCAGTGGGTGACCTATAGATGACATATGAGCACGAATCTGGTGGGTTCTGCCTGTTAATAAATCAATCTCCACAAGACTGTTACCGTTGATATTTTTCAGCACTTTGTATTTTGTTTTAACAGGCTTGCTGTTTGGTGTAGGTTTTTTTAGTACAGTTACTTTATTTTTCTTTTCGTTTTTTTCAATATATCCGCCAAGCAAACCCTCACTGTGCTTTAATGTTCCTTGTACTAAGCAAAGATAAAGTTTTGTAAGTTCACGAGTTTTCATTTTTGCATTAAGTGTACGCAGACTTTCAGCATTTTTAGCTGCTATTACTATACCACCTGTATTTCTGTCAATTCTGTTTACAAGTGCAGGTGCAAAAGCTTTATCATCTTTTGGGTTATATTCATTTTTATCATATAGATAATGCAGAACACGGGATATAAGTGAGTCAAAATGATATTTCTCATCAGGATGTACTATTACACCCGGCTTTTTATTTATCAACATAATATTTTCATCTTCATATATTATGTCAAGTTTTGTAGGAGCTTTCAGAAAGTCGTAATTCTCTGTGGTGCTTTCGTTTTCAAAAAATTCTTCTTTTATAAAAAGCTTAAGTACATCGCCCTCTTTTAATATAGTAGAAATCTCGCACTTTTTATTGTTTAGCTTTATGTACTTTGTGCGGATATATTTATACATAAGTGATTTTGGCATAGTTTTAAAACGCTTTGTAAGAAATTTGTCCAGACGTTGATTAGCGTCATTCTTTTTTATAATTATTTCTCTCATTGTTTCCTCTTTATAAAATATTTTTTTAAATTGTAACATAAAAATTACAGTTATTCAACCAAATAAAGTTACTTGTAGACAGTATGAAAAAATTAGTATATAATAAATCCAATAGATTATTGTTGTATTAAACTTAAATGGGAGTGTGCTATTATGGATAAGATTTTACAGATATTAAGCGAAAACAGCAATCTCACTTACAAGGAAATTGCTACAATGCTTAACGAGCCTGAAGATTATGTCGAAAAACAAATCAAGCAGTACGAAAAAGATGGAGTAATAAAAGGTTATAAGGCTGTTATTGACTATGACAAAGTAAAGGGTGCAGGTGCAACCGCTTATATTGAATTAAAGGTAACTCCGCAAAAAGATACAGGCTTTGATGAAATTGCAAAGCAGGTAATGGCATTTGATGAAGTAGAAACTGTCTATTTGATGGCAGGCTCTTTTGATTTACTTGTTCGTGTAAAAGGTGAAAATGTAACAGAAATTGCAATGTTTGTTGCCCGTAAGCTTTCTACACTTGATTCTGTACTGTCTACAAATACTCACTTCCAGTTGAAAACATATAAAGAGAACGGTATTGTTTTCTTTGATGAGGACGATGAAGAGGATAGAAGGAGTATTATACTGTGATAGATTACAATAGTTTTATCAATGAAAAAATTAGAACAATTAAACCATCAGGAATACGAAAGTTTTTTGATATAGCAAGTGAAATGGACAATGTTATTTCTCTTAGCATTGGTGAACCCGATTTTAAAACACCGTGGCACGTTCGTGAAGAAGGTATAAGGTCTTTGCAACAGGGGAACACAAAATATACATCAAATAAGGGATTAACAGAACTAAGAAACGAAATCTGTAAGTATTTTGAAAGAAGATATAATGTAAAATACAGTGGTGAAACTGATTGTGTGGTTACAGTTGGTGGTTCTGAGGCTATAGACCTTGTTATGCGTACATTAATATCAGAGGGTGACGAGGTACTTATTCCCGAACCAAGCTTTGTATGTTATACACCTTTGGTACAAATGGCAGACGGTATACCTATTGCTGTAGAAACAAAAGAGGAAGATAACTTTAAACTTACACCTGAGCTGTTAGAAAAGGCTATTACACCAAGGTCAAAGCTTCTTGTTTTGCCATTTCCTAATAACCCTACAGGTGCAATAATGGAAAAAGAAGATTTGCAGAAAATAGCAGAAGTGGTTTTAAAGCATAATCTTTTTGTATTATCAGACGAAATATATGCCGAGCTTACATATAATAATAAAAATCATGTTTCCTTTGCTTCTATAGACGGAATGAAAGAACGTACAGCGGTTGTAAGCGGATTTTCAAAGGCTTATTCGATGACAGGCTGGAGATTAGGCTATGCTTTAGCACCAAAACCAATTACAGATGTTATAACAAAGCTACATCAGTTTGCTATTATGAGTGCTCCAACTACTGCACAGTATGCAGCTATTGAGGCACTAAAAAACGGTGATAATGATATTGCAAAAATGCGTGATGAATATGATATGAGAAGACGTTTGGTAGTAAAACGCTTCAGAGAAATGGGATTAAGTTGTTTTGAACCCGAAGGTGCATTCTATGCCTTTCCTTGTATTAAAAGTACAGGCTTATCATCAGAAGAATTTTGTATGCAACTTCTTAAGTCAAAAAATGTGGCAGTTGTACCCGGAAATGCCTTTGGTGAAAGCGGTGAAGGCTTTGTAAGAGTTTCATATTCATTTTCAATAAAGCACATTATTGAGGCACTTAACAGAGTAGAGGAGTTTTTACAGGAAATCAAAGAGAATAATTAGGTTGAATCTATTTGATAAAAACACTATTTGAATCTTATAATAAAAATATTCATCTTGCTATTTTGAATTGAGTGATGTTTTGGCAGATGATGAAATCTATGAAGATAACTATGAAGATATTGTCTAACAGTTTGTTGGAGGAATTATTATGATAAAGGTACTTGCACCTGCAAAAATAAATTTTACACTGGATATAACAGGAAAACTGCCAAATGGGTACCATACTGTTGATATGATTATGCAGTCGATTAATCTGTGTGATGTGATTACCGTTGAAAAGAGCCGGAACAGCGGAATTACTCTTACCTGCGATAAGGATTTTGTTCCCTGTAATAATAGTAATACAGCCTATAAAGCGGTTGAATTTTTTAGCGAATACAGCAATATAGAATGTAATGTAAATGTGCATATTCAAAAAAATATTCCTGCACAGGCAGGTTTGGCAGGAGGAAGTACAGATGGTGCAGGTGTGCTTTTAGCATTGAATAAACTTTATAACACAAACCTTTCTGTTGATACACTTGCTAAATTGGGAGAAAAAATTGGTGCGGATGTTCCATTTTGTCTTTATGGAGGTACAATGCTTGCAACAGGAATAGGTACAACTTTAAAGAAAATTGACCACAGTTTTAATCTAGAAAGCTATCATATAATTTTATGCAAACCACAAATTAATGTTTCAACACCCGAAGCATATAAAAAGTCAGATAACAGACCTTTTTCAAAAACAGTTCACAGTAAAGCTGTAATTAATGCACTCAAGCTATGTGACGAAAGTGCTTTCTGTAATGGTCTGTATAATGATTTTGACAGCTTGCTAATGCTTGACGAGGTACAGCATATAAAATCAGTTATGACAAATAACGATTGTTTAACATCTGTTATGAGCGGAAGTGGACCTACAGTATATGGGATATACAAAAATAAAGAACAAGCACAGCGTACTGCTGAAATTCTGAAAAAAGAATACAGCGATGTTTATGTTACAAAAGCTTGTAATTATGGTTGTATTATTTCTGAAAAATAAAATCCGATAAATTGAATACAAAGAAAAATAACTGTCCATAATTATGTTACATTACATAAGAGAAAGGACAGTTTTTTTATGAAGACTTTATTAAAAGCCGTGTTTACAGGATTTATTTTATCGTTTATTATTACACAAACATTTTTTACAGCAGAATGTGAGGAAATGCCCAATAATTTACTTAGACTCCATATTCTTGCAAATTCTGACAGTGAAGAAGACCAACAACTAAAATTGAAAGTAAGAGATTATATATTGCAAGAGGCAGGAGATATGTTTAAACAAGCCGATAACAAAATTGAGGCTGTGCATATTACAAAAACAAATCTTGATAGAATAATAGACAAAGCCCAAAAGTATGTAAATGAACTTGGTTATAGCTATGAAGTAAAAGGCGAAATTAAAGAGGATATGTATTTTAATACCCGTGAATATGATGATTTCACTTTGCCGGCAGGTAGATATGACGCATTGCGTATAACAATAGGAGAGGGTAAAGGTCATAACTGGTGGTGTGTAATGTTCCCTCCAATGTGCTTTTCTATGGCAGAAGGTGACAGTAATGATTTGTCAGAGGTTCTTACAGATGAACAACTTGAAATTGCTGAAAATCAGGATAAATACGAGTATAAATTCAAAGTAGTGGAAATATACAACGAAATTAAAAATTTTTTCACTGATGATGAAGATAAATGATTGCAATGAATTATAATTTATCTTCATTTTATGAATTGTAAATAGAAATTGCGGAAAAATAACCATAGCTTTACACTATGGAGATTAGCAATGAAATTGATAAAAAATATATTCTTTGGTGGAATTACGGGATTTTTAAACGGATTGCTTGGTGCAGGTGGCGGTATGGTTGCTGTACCTGTTTTAAAACGGGATATGGAAACTAAAGAGGCACACGCTACTTGTATATCAATTATTTTACCTATGAGTATTGCAAGTGCTGTAAGCTATATATTAAAAGGTGCAGTTGAAATAAAAGATGTATTTCCATATCTTCCTGGAGGAATTATAGGTGCGTTTTTGGGAATATACTTATTGAAAAAAGTAAAACCAAAATTTATTAAAAAGCTGTTTGCTCTTGTTATGCTTTGGGCGGGCGTAAGAATGGTGTTTGTATGAACTGGTTTCTGCTTACTTTAGCGTCATTCGGTGCTGGGTTGCTTGGCTCAATGGGAATGGGTGGCGGTGGAGTGTTGGTAATATTTCTTGCACTCTGTACCAGTTTGCCTCAAGCCACTGCCCAAGGTATAAATCTATTGTTTTTTATACCAATAGGCTTATTATCGGTAATAATGTATCAAAGAAAAAAACTTATAAAGTGGAAAACAGCAATTCCTTTTGCAATAGTTGGTGTATTTACAAGCTTGTTAGGTGCTTTTGTTTCTGCCTCAATAGATGATATATGGCTTAAACGTGGTTTTGGTATATTGTTACTTGTTATGGGAGTAAAAGAACTTTTTACCAAAAACAAAAGTAAAGAAAACGAAAAATAAAAAGTGTGCAGTTAATGCACACTTTTTTAAGTTACACCAATATTACACTCTCAAAAATACACTATAAAATTTTTATAGTTATTCTGTTGTGCATTTACTTTTTTGATGTTTATAATACTATTTTAAGACTTGTTCTGAATGATTACCAATAAGTATGATGTAGCGAATCCAATATATATACATTTGCACTTGATAAATCAATATAAATATTATCATTATATAAATATACAGTAACTGGAATGGGAATAAAACGTAATTTGTGTTTGTTTTCATAGATGTGATTAAATGCCTCGTTGTTTAAAAGACCGCCAATTTCAAATGTTTTACCATTTACAATCACTTCTATCATATAATTAATAAGTTTTCTGTCGTTGATATAATGGATGTCATAAATATATCCTGTAGCACTTTTCCCGTTTCTTTTTATTTTTTGATGTTTGGCTTTATAAGTGCTGTCTTTTAGTAAAAATTCCAAAAGAATACATATAGATGATACACCCAAAATAACACCTATTAGATATGCGTCATTAAAATATGATGAATCATCATTTGTAAAAATTAAATATACAATACCTATTATTATACAAACACCCACAAGTACAATTAATATTTTTTTGATTAATATAGGAATTTCCTTGGGTAATACTTTCTTTTCTTCATATTCATATTTAAGATTCATAAATATACCTTCCAGTAAATGCACACTATTATTTTACTGATATTATATAATATAGTTATAATAATGTCAAAGTGTGATTTTAAAAGTGTATTATGTATAAAAACAGCGAGACACTTTTGCCTCGCTGTATAATTTACAAAAAACTGCGTAATTCATCAATAAAATTCTGCTCAATTTTTACTATTTTATTTGCCAGATGTTTACTTTTGTTATCTGCATTTGTGTATTTGTTTATATAACCACTCACAGTTTTTATTCCCATATTACAACCGTCCATCATAATTTCAGAGGCTTTCTGTGCAGTGTTGTTGCCCATTAATTTTACCTCTGTAGTAATAAAACTCATAGCCTTTGCCATAGGTTGTGGGTCTTTTTCATTACTACCATATTCTTTAAGCAGATTATGACATTCATCGCCTATTTCAATATGCTGTTGATTGTAGTCAGTAATAATATTTTTCAGTTTTTCGTCCTGTACATATTCTAGAACCTGTTCCATACTGTTTGTAGCATTTTTACAGCCTGCATTACACTCTTTAAGCAGGTTGATTGTGTCGCTATTCATTGTAATCACTTCCTTTTTACTATTGTTATCGCTGTACAAAAAAATATTCACTTTATTAATTTATTGTACAAAAAACAAAAATTCATAATTTATCCTTTAACTTTTTTTAAAACTGTATTATAATCAAAATGTTGTGTATTATATTTGGTTATTGTAGAAAGAATGAGGTGTATATAATGTCTGACAATCCCCACAGCGGTCATCGTGACAGGCTTAGAAAGAGATTTTTAGATAATGGATTTGACGGTATGGAAAATCATGAAGTTTTGGAGCTTATGCTTTATTATGGTATTCCAAGAAAAGACACAAATCCCATAGCACATAAATTGCTTGACAGCTTTGGCTCAATATCTGCGGTATTTGATGCACCAATAGACAAACTCAAAGAGGTAGGTATAAGCGAAAAATGTGCCATATATATTAAGCTGATTCCACAAATTTGCAGAATGTATATGGAGGACAAGCACAATAATAAAGATAAAATAATTGATATAGAAAATATAGGTGACAGTATAAAACACAAATTTGTTGGCAGAGATTATGAAGCAGTTGTACTGATGTTATTGGACAGCAAATTTAAAGAAGTTTTCTGTGGAGTAGTTAGTAAAGGTTCGGTGTCTGCCTGCGAAATTTATATACGCAAGATAATTGAACTGGCAGTTATGTATAACTCAAAGTTTGCAGTGATTGCACATAATCACCCCAGTGGTTTGGCCCTGCCGTCAAATGACGACATAAATACAACCAAAAGAGTGTATAAATCGTTGCGGTTGATAGATGTTGCACTTATTGACCACATTATTGTTGCTGACAATGACTATGTATCGCTGAAAGAATCGGGATTTATGGACGAAATATGTTGATTACATTTTTATAAGGTGATAGATATGGACTTTAAATTACATTCTGAATATTCGCCTACCGGTGACCAACCACAGGCTATTGATACAATATGCAAATCAATAGAAGCAGGCAATAAAGAGCAGACCTTATTGGGTGTTACAGGTTCGGGCAAAACCTTTACTATGGCTAATATTATTGCAAGAGAAAACCGTCCTACACTTGTGCTTGCACATAATAAAACTCTGGCGGCACAGCTTTGCAGTGAGTTCAAAGAGTTTTTTCCTGAAAATGCAGTTGAATATTTTGTGTCATATTATGACTACTATCAACCCGAGGCATATGTTGCACAAACCGACACTTATATAGAAAAAGACAGTTCAGTAAATGATGAAATAGATAAATTAAGGCACAGTGCCACACTTGCACTTTCAGAAAGAAGAGATGTAATTATTGTAGCAAGTGTGTCTTGCATATATAGCTTGGGCAACCCTATTGATTACCGCAATATGGTTATTTCTTTGCGTCCCGGTATGGAAAAATCAAGAGATGATTTGCTTAAAAAGCTTGTAGAACTTCAATATGAACGCAATGATATAAACTTTATCCGTAATAAGTTCAGAGTACGTGGAGATGTAGTGGAAATTTTCCCTGCAAACAGTGAAAGCAGAATTATAAGAGTTGAATTTTTTGGCGATGAAATAGACAGAATTACAGAAATTAACGCACTTACAGGTGAAGTATTCGGTGAGCTTAAACACGCTGCAATTTATCCGGCGTCACATTATATAGTACCTAAAGAAAAAATGGCAGTTGCTATAAGAGAACTTGAAGAAGAGCTTGCTGAAAGAGTAGAATTTTTCAGAGAAAAAGGTAAGTTACTTGAAGCACAACGTATAGAACAACGTACACGATATGATATAGAAATGTTGCAGGAAATAGGTTTTTGTACAGGAATTGAAAATTATTCAAGAGTGCTTTCAGGCAGAAAGCCGGGTTCATCACCCTATACCTTACTGAATTATTTTCCTGATGATTTCTTGCTGTTTGTTGATGAGTCGCACGTTACATTGCCACAGGTGCGTGGTATGTTTGCAGGTGACAGGGCAAGAAAAGAAAATCTTATTGAATACGGCTTCAGACTTCCGTCAGCACTGGATAACAGACCTTTGAATTTTGATGAATTTTACGATAGAATTAATCAGGCGGTTTTTGTAAGTGCAACACCCGGAGATTTGGAACTGGAAAAATCTAAAGTAGTTGCAGAGCAGGTAATTCGTCCTACAGGACTTTTAGACCCTATAATTTCTGTTCGTCCCATTGATGGACAAATGGATGATTTGGTGTCAGAAATCAATCTGCGTGTTGCCAAAAAAGAGCGTGTGCTTGTTACTACGCTTACAAAGAAAATGGCAGAGGATTTAACCACCTACTTTGAAACAATGGGCATAAAGGTGCGTTATATGCACCACGATGTTGATACTGTAGAGCGTATGAAAATTATCAGAGATTTACGCTTGGGCGAATTTGATGCTCTTGTTGGTATTAACCTTTTGCGTGAAGGTCTTGATATACCTGAGGTTTCTTTGGTGGCTATATTAGATGCTGACAAGGCAGGTTTTTTGAGAAGTGAACGCTCGCTTATTCAGACAATAGGACGTGCAGCACGAAATGCAGAGGGTACTGTTATAATGTATGCTGATTCTGTTACACAGCAGATGGAATACGCTATAAAAGAAACAGAACGCAGACGTTCAATTCAGAACAGATATAATAAGGAAAATAATATTACACCTAAAACAATTACTAAAAAGGTTGCAGAGGTTCTGGAAATATCCAAACACAGTGATGATGAATATACTCATAATGGTAAACGTCTGACAAAAGAAGAAAAGCAAAAGCTTATAGAAGCACTTACAAAAGAGATGAAGGCTGCGGCGAAATTGCTTGAATTTGAACACGCAGCATATTTAAGAGATAAAATAAATAAATTAAAAGGAAAGAAATAGGTGAAAAGATGGCAAGAAAAAAAGCAACGCCTGAGTATGGCAATGAAAGTATTACTATACTAAAGGGTGCCGACAGAGTAAGAAAAAGACCTGCCGTAATTTTTGGCTCTGACAGCATAGAGGGTTGTCAGCACTCTATTTTTGAAATTCTTTCTAACTCAATAGATGAAGCAAGAGAAGGATATGGCAGAGAGATTACAGTAACACGTTATCAGGATAATTCAGTAGAGATTGAAGACCACGGACGTGGTATACCTGTTGACTATAACGAAAACGAAGGCAGATATAACTGGGACTTAACCTTCTGTGAATTATATGCAGGTGGTAAGTATAATAATTCAGAGGGTGAAAATTACGAGTATTCTTTGGGTTTAAACGGTCTTGGCTTGTGTGCAACTCAATATGCCTCCGAATGGATGGACGCTGAAATAAAGCGTGACGGCTACAAATATACTCTGCACTTTGAAAAAGGTGAAAATGTAGGTGGATTAAAAAAAGAACCTTATAAAAAGAAAGACACAGGCACAAAAATTCGTTGGAAGCCTGATATTGATGTTTTTACAGATATTAATGTTACTCCTGAGTTTTTCAAAGATATGATAAAGCGTCAAGCTATTGTAAACGCAGGTGTAAATTTTGTATTCAAAAATCAGAAGGGCAATACCTTTGAAGAAGAAAGCTTTAATTATGTAAATGGTATTACCGACCATGTAAGCGAAATTGTAGGCGAAAACACCATTACACCTGTACAAAGCTGGAGTGGTGAAAAAATGGCTCGTGACCGTGCCGACAAGCCCGAATACAAAACAAAAATCAATGTAGCGTTTGCATTTTCAAATCAGGTGTCATTAACAGAGTATTATCACAATTCAAGCTGGCTTGAATATGGTGGTGCTCCTGATAAAGCTGTAAGAAATGCTTTTAAATATATTATAAATCAGTATTTAAAAACAAATAACAAATATAACAAGAACGAAAGTCAAATTAAAGATGAGGATATTCTTGATTGCCTTGTAATGGTGGTTTCATCTTTTTCTAGTGTTACATCATATGAAAATCAGACTAAAAAAGCTATAAATAACAAGGGTATTCAAGACGTTATGGTAGAAATGCTTCGCCATAATCTGGAAATTTATTTTATTGAAAACCCTATGGATGCCGAAAAAATAGCAAATCAGGTATTAATTAACAAGCGAAGCCGTGAGAACGCAGAAAAAACAAGGTCTAATCTTAAGAAAAAACTAACAAGCAATATGGATATGACAAACCGTGTTGCAAAGTTTGTTGATTGCAGAAGTAAAGATACATCTGTAAGAGAAGTATTCATAGTGGAGGGTGACTCTGCTCTGGGTGCCTGTAAGCAGGCCCGTGACCCTGATTTTCAGGCTATTATCCCAATCAGAGGTAAAATTCTTAACTGTCTGAAAGCTGATTATAACAAAATTTTCAAAAGTGAAATCATTACTGACCTTATGAAGGTTCTTGGCTGTGGCGTACAAGTTACATCAAAAGCAAATAAAGACCTTGCAAGCTTTGATATTAACCTGCTCAGATGGAATAAGGTTATAATTTGTACAGATGCCGATGTGGACGGTTTTCAGATTAGAACATTGTTGCTTACGATGATTTACCGTCTTACACCCGACCTTATAGATGCAGGAAAGGTGTTTATTGCAGAATCTCCTTTATATGAAATAACAACCAAAAAGAATGTTTATTTTGCATATACCGAGCAGGAAAAGGAGAAATTTATCAAAGAAATTGGAAACGAAAAATTTACTATTCAGCGTTCAAAGGGTCTTGGTGAAAACGAACCTGATATGATGAATTTGACTACAATGAACCCTGCTACACGCAGATTGATAAAAGTTTTACCTGATGACGCAGAAAAAACCTCGCAGATGTTCGATATTTTGCTAGGCGATAATCTTTCGGGCAGAAAGCAATATATTGTTGACCACGGTGCAGAATATACAGATTCTTTGGATTTATCGTAAAAGAATTATTTTGTAATAGAAAGGTAAATAAATATGTCACTGCAAGTAAAATTTTATGATACTGTAGAGGATAAGCTTCTTAAATTTGCTGTTATTATTTCAAAGTCAAACGGTAAGTGGGTATATGTTAAGCATAAAGAAAGAGATACCTTTGAAGTGCCTGGAGGACACCGAGAAAAAGGCGAAACAATACTGGAAACAGCTCACCGAGAACTAAAGGAAGAAACCGGTGCAACAGATTATACAATTACACCGGTATGTATATATTCTGTAATACAAAAAAATACAGAAAATGCAGAAACTACCGAAACCTTTGGTATGCTGTATTTTGCAGAAATCAACAGCTTTGAAAGCGAACTTCACAGTGAAATTGAACTGGTAAAGCTGTTTGATGAAATTCCGAAGAATCAAACATACCCATTAATTCAACCGTTTCTTCTTAAAGAAGCAAAGCGAAGAAATATAATATAAATATCAGATAAAAAACTGAAAGGCGGTGTATATATGCCACCAAAAAAGAATAATAAATCACAGAAGAAAGCACCTGTAATAAAAGGTGTTATTGACGGTGCAGGAGAGGTGGTACAACAAAAAATTGCCACCACTATAGAAGAAAACTATATGCCATATGCTATGAGCGTTATTTTAAGCCGTGCTATACCCGAGATTGACGGTTTTAAACCCAGTCACCGTAAATTACTTTATACTATGTATAAAATGGGACTTCTTACAGGCGGACGTACAAAATCTGCAAATATAGTAGGACAAACTATGCGTCTTAACCCTCATGGTGACTCTGCAATTTATGACACTATGGTAAGACTTAGCCGTGGCTACGAAGCACTTTTGCATCCATATGTTGACTCAAAAGGTAACTTTGGTAAATTCTATAGCCGAGATATGGCTTGGGCAGCATCAAGATATACAGAAGCAAAACTTGACTCTATTTGTAATGAACTTTTCAGAGATATAGACAAGGACACCATTGATTTCGTGGATAACTACGATAATACAATGAAAGAACCAACCTTATTGCCAGCCACATATCCATCTGTGCTTGTAAATGCAAACACAGGTATTGCAGTAGGTATGGCAAGCTCTATATGTTCATTCAATCTTAAAGAGGTTTGTGATACCACTATTGCACTTATTAAGGATAAAGACCACGATATTTCATCAACAATGCCTGCTCCTGATTTTTCAGGTGGTGGTCAGATTATATATGACAAAAAGGTATTTGATGAAATCTACAGAACAGGTAGAGGAAGCTTTAAAATGCGTTCCAAGTATACCTATGACAAGTCTGCAAATTGTATAGATATTACAGGAATACCTCAGTCTACAACCAGCGAGGCAATTATTGAAAAGGTTATTGACCTTGTAAAGCTTGGCAAGGTTAAAGAAATTGCAGATATTCGTGACGAAACAGGTTTAGATGGTTTGAAGATAACCATAGATTTAAAGCGTGGCACAGACCCCGATAAGCTTATGCTAAAGCTTTATAAAATGACACCGCTTGAGGACAGCTACAGTTGTAATTTTAACGTGCTTATTGGTGGCGTACCTAGAGTCTTGGGAGTGAGAGAACTTCTGGAAGAATGGGTAGCTTTCAGAGTTGAATGTGTAAGACGAAGAACTTACTTTGACCTTAATAAAAAGAAAGACAAGCTCCATTTGTTAAGAGGCTTGCAGGCTATATTGCTTGATATTGACAAGGCTATAAAGATTGTGCGTGAAACCCGTGAAGAAAGTGAAGTTGTACCAAACCTTATGATAGGCTTTGGTATTGATGAAATTCAGGCTGAGTATGTTGCTGAGATAAAACTCCGTCATCTTAACCGTGAATATATTTTAAAGCGTACAGAAGAAATAGAAAATCTTGAAAAAGAAATATCCGAATTGGAAGACATACTTGCACATAAATCTAAAATCAAGCAAATCATTGTAAAAGAGCTTAAAGAGGTTGGCAAAAAGTATGGTCAGCCAAGAAAAAGTATTCTTATTTACGCTGATGAAATTCAGTTTGCAGAAGATGTTGAGGAGGAAATTCCCGATTATCCTGTAAATGTATTCTTTACAAAAGAGGGATACTTCAAAAAAATTACACCTCAGTCGTTGCGTATGAGTGGTGAACAAAAATTAAAAGAAGGCGACAGTGTTATTTTTAGTGTTGAAACCACAAATAATAAAACAGAGTTATTGTTCTTTACTGATAAAGCACAGGTTTATAAAACTAAAGTAAGTGAATTTAAAGAAACAAAAGCAAGTACACTTGGTGATTATGTTCCGGCTAAACTTGGTATGGACGAAGATGAAAAGGCTATATTTATGGTGCTTACAAGTGACTATACCGGAACTATGATATTTGCCTTTGAAAATGGTAAAATTGCAAAAGTTCCATTGTCAGCCTACGAAACAAAAACCAACCGTAAAAAGCTTACAGGTGCGTATAGTGATAAATGTCCTCTTGCCGATATTCTATTTTTACAAAAGGATTGCGAGGTTGTGCTTACCTCAAGTCAAGGCAGAGTTTTACTGTTCCATACCGGTGCTATAAATGAAAAATCCTCAAGGTCTACCATAGGTGTTAATGTGTTGACTGTTAAAAAAGGTCATAGGCTTATATCTGCCCAAATTTATGAAGAAGGCTCGCTTGCTAAACCTAACAGATACAGAACTAAAACACTTCCTGCAACAGGTTCAACACTCTCTGCTGAGGATAAAGCAGAACAGCTGAGTTTAATATAAATTACTTTTCAAAATTTTACATTTTACAGATAAATTTATCAAATTCACTTGAAATAATTATATACTTGTGCTATCATTACTAAATGAATTGGTTTGATTAAAATTGTTTACAAATTTATGGAAAGGTGGTAACAGTAATGACTGTCATTGATTATATTCTAGGTGCAGTGCTTATTATATTTGCAATCATTATGATTGGTGTAGTTATTCTTCAAGAGGGTAACACAAAAGGCATTGGTGTTGTAACAGGCGGTGCAGATACATTCTTGTCAAAGAACAAGGCTCGTACACTTAACAGCAAGCTTGCTCGTTGGACAAAGGTTCTTGCAATTGGCTTTGCTTTGCTTGTAATTGCACTTAATGTAGTAGATTACTTTATGCACTAATATTAATTATATTGTATTAAAATAAACGGCTACAGAGGTTTAAGTCTGTAGCTGTTTTTCATTAAAAAAGATAATTCTGATAATAAATCGTTATGTTATTATCAAAACTTAATATAAATTGTTGGTGTGTTTTAATAATATAACACAAAGGTGAATAATATGAATGTATTAAACAAGATTTTTAAATTAGAAGAAAATAACACAAATATAAAAACAGAGGTAACAGCAGGTATTACTACCTTTATGACAATGGCATATGTACTTGCGGTAAATCCAAGTATCCTCAGCGAGGCAGGAATGGACTCCACAGCAGTTCTTCTTGCAACGTGTATTGCTTCTTTTGTAGGTACTGTCTGTATGGCTTTTATGGCAAACTTGCCATTTGCTCTTTCAGCAGGTATGGGATTAAATGCCTTTTTTACATACACTGTTGTACTAGGGTTTGGCTATTCGTGGCAGGTTGCTTTGCTGGCAGTATTTGTTGAAGGTATAATATTTATTATACTATCTTTAACAAATGTAAGAGAAGCAATTTTTAATGCAATTCCTATATCCCTTAAACACGCTGTTTCGGTAGGTATAGGTTTATTTATTGCGTTTATAGGACTTCAGAATGCAGGTCTTTCTGTAGAAAATTCTTCAACACTTGTATCTATAGTAAGCTTTACAGAGGATTTTTCTACAAGTGGAATATGTGCATTATTGGCAATAGTAGGAACATTCTTTACAGCTATTCTTTACATCAAAAAAGTTAAAGGTTCTATTTTAATCGGTATTCTGGCAACTTGGGCTTTAGGAATAATTTGTCAGCTTACAGGTATTTATGTACCAAATGTAGAAAATGGATTTAATTCACTTTTACCAACATTTGCAATGACAGACTTTTCAAAATTAGGAG
The DNA here is from genome assembly GCA_036306965.1 of Acutalibacteraceae bacterium. Taxonomy (GTDB): domain Bacteria; phylum Bacillota; class Clostridia; order Oscillospirales; family Acutalibacteraceae; genus CAG-964. Next base: position 95,154 of record JAXJYN010000031.1, on the reverse strand, counting down.
AAACATTTGGACAGTGCTTTAATGTTGATTTTAGTAATGTAGGAATTTTTAATTTTATTGTTATAGTATTTTCGTTCCTTTTTGTTGATTTGTTTGACACGTTGGGAACACTTATTGGCGTAAGCACCAAAGCAGATATGTTGGATGAAAACGGAAAATTACCTAAAATAAAATCTGCACTTCTTGCAGACGCTGTTGCAACAACATCAGGTGCGGTGCTTGGTACATCTACTACTACAACATTTGTTGAATCATCAGCAGGTGTTGCAGCAGGTGGCAGAACAGGACTTACAGCACTTACAACAGCAATTCTATTTCTTGCTTCAACACTTTTTGCTTCGGTTTTTACAGCAATTCCATCGTTTGCTACAGCACCCGCTCTGATTATTGTAGGATTCCTTATGTTCAGCAATATTTCAGAAATCAAGCTTAGTGAGAAAAATTACACTACTGCAATTCCTGCTTATCTTTGTATTATAGCTATGCCACTGTTTTATAGTATTTCAGAGGGTATTTCAATTGGCGTAATATCTTATGTTCTAATTAATCTTATATGCAAAAAAGCAAAAGAAATCAAACCGATTATGTACGTTCTTGCAGTTTTGTTTATTTTGAAATATATTTTCCTATAATCTACTTATAATAATACCTGTTTAAACGGTACAATAGATTATCGAGCATAATTTGCTCAGAACAAGTACGACGCAGGCAAGCTGTTGCTTGTCAAGGAGAAGGACGAAGTGCTGAGTAAATTATGCCGACAAGATGTCTATTGTTTAAATAGGTATTAGCGTCCAGCTTTTATATTACGATGAATTAGGTATTAGCGTCCAGTTTTTATATTACGATGAATAAGGTGTGATTTTTTATATGGAAACATATTATTTGATAGACTTTGAGAATGTTCACAATGACGGAATTGCCAACATTGAAAGTATGACCAAGTCAGACCATGTACATATTTTTTCTACACAGAATGCAACGAACATAAGGCAAGATATTTTTTGGCTTAATGGTGATATCAAATCTCATTTAGTGCCTGTTAGAAAACAATCATTAGATATGCACTTGGTTTCTTATTTGGGATATCTGTTAGGTATTCATGGCAAAGATTGCAGTTATGTAATTGTTAGTAAGGATAAGGATTATGACAATATAGTGAAGTTTTGGAAGGAGGAAGGGTATTCTAATATTTCTCGTAAGGAGAAGTTGCTGGGAAATACTCCTACTCAAAAGAAAACAATACAGACTACAACACAGTCTCAAAGCAATGTTCAGACCGTGAATAGCAAGATTAGTGCTGGAATGGCATATAAGTTTAAAGGTGAAGACAGAAGTGAATTAAATCTCTTTATGCAACATAAACTTGTTGCTATGGGATATGACGGAATCTCTGCAAATAAAATTTGCAAAGTTGTTATAGCACATTGCAATGACGAGAGGATGCTTAATAGAATACATAATGATTTAAGGAATGATTTTAGTAATAATTACTCTGATGTTTATGAGGATGTTAAGTCCATTCTTGAAAAATTTGTACAGTCCAAGAGTAAGTTCGAAAAAAGAGAATCTCAAGTGCGTTCATTCTTTGGTCGGAATTTCAAAAAGAAATTATATGTAGATTGCAAGGAAGAAATCATACAGATTATTCTAAATGCAGAAACAAAGCAACAAGTGAATAACAGTCTATTGAATTTATATTCTGATGGGACTGTGGTTTCACATATTTATAAAACGGTACAACCATTGATAAGTGATTTACCAGGTAAATAAAAATAAATCTGATTGTAACAAGCATCGGCAGAAATGTTGGTGCTTTTATTATGCTTAAAAATATGAGAAGTTAATCTATCCATAGTGGAATGTAAATTTCAATATAAGTTTTGTATGTTTTGTAAATTTATGTATTTACTTGAAGTGAGCTCTTATTTGTGATATTATATAGTGTACAGATTTTAGATTGGAGTCGTTATATTTGCAGAAAATTAATGAGATAAAAGATTTAAACAGTGAATATATTCCATTGGTTGCACAGGTTATGGATATAAGAAAAAGGGGAGAAGTTCCTCTTGCATATGTGCGTACCTATGGTTGTCAGCAGAATGTTGCAGACAGCGAACAAATAAAGGGATTGCTTGCCGAAATGGGGTATGAATTTACAGAAACACCTGAGGATGCTGATTTTATTTTGTTTAATACCTGTGCTGTAAGAGAACACGCTGAAGACAGAGTATTCGGTAATGTAGGTGCTTTAAAGGCACTTAAAAGAAGACACCCTTCTGTTCTGATTGCTTTATGCGGTTGTATGATGGAACAGGAGCATATAGCTAATAGAATTTACAAAAGTTTTCCATTTGTAGGCTTGGTGTTTGGCACTAACTACATTCATGAACTGCCACAACTACTCTACAACTGCCTTGTTAATGGTAAGCGTCTGGTAGTAAGAGGAAACAAAGATACTACAGTTTATGAGAATATTCCAACTCGTCGTGACGGTACTTTTAAAGGTTGGTTGCCTATTATGTATGGTTGTGACAACTTCTGTACATACTGTATTGTACCACACGTTCGTGGCAGAGAAAGAAGCAGAATGCCTAAAAATATTCTGGCTGATGCGAATGACTTAGTTAAAAGCGGTTATAAAGATATAACTCTGCTTGGACAAAACGTAAATTCTTATGGTAAAGGCTTGCCTGAAGAATCAAAAATGAGTTTTGCACAGCTTATTAAAGAAATTGACAGCATAGAGGGTGATTTCTGGTTGAGATTTATGACATCACATCCAAAAGATTGCTCTAAAGAACTTATTGATGCTATAGCAGAAAGCAAGCATATTTCAAAGCATTTGCATTTGCCTTTCCAAAGTGGCAGTGACAGAATATTAAAGCAAATGAATCGTCATTATGACAGAGCAAAGTATCTTGAAATTATTCGCTATGCCAAGGAGAGAATACCTGATATATCACTTACAAGTGATATAATAGTAGGTTTCCCAGGTGAAACATATGAAGATTTTAAAGAAACCTTGTCATTAGTGGAGGAGGTAGGCTTTACTTCATTATTCACTTTTATATATTCGCCTCGAGAGGGTACACCTGCCGCAAAAATGGAAGACCCTGTTTCATATGAAGAAAAGAACAAGTGGTTTAAGGAATTGCTTGCTTTGCAAGAGAGTATTTCGGCAAAGCGTTGTGCAGAAATGGTTGGCAACACCTACAGAGTTTTGGTTGAAGCACCAACAGGCAAAAATAACGAGCTACAGGCTCGTACATCGGGTAATATTATTGTTGAGGTTGAGGGCGATGAGTCGCTTATCGGTACATTCCAGAATGTAGAGGTAACTCAATCACGCAACTGGATATTAAAAGGAAAATTTATTTAAAAACGGAGGATATTCAAAATGGATATGATTGAACTTGCAAGAGAAATTGGTAAAGAAATTCAGAAGGATGCCGCTTACATCAGCGTAAAGGCAGCAGAAAAGGCTTGTGATGAAGACAAAGAGCTTCAGGAACTTATTGCTGAATTTAATATGAAAAGAATGACACTTAATCAGGAAGCATCTAATCCTGAAAGAGATGATGATAAGATGACCAAGCTTAACGAAGAACTAAGAGTTTGTTATGATAAGGTTATGGCTAACGAGAATATGAATAACTACAATGATTCAAAAACAGAGCTTGATGGTAAGTTGAAAGAGATTATTGATATTATTACAATGAGTGCAGAAGGTGCAGACCCAGAAACAGTACAGTCAACACCTTCCTGTAGCTGTGACTGTTCAAGCTGTGGTGGCTGTCACTGATAATCAGATAATTTGATAATACAACATCGCATTTTTGCGGTGTTGTATTAATCATAAGCATTATATTTAATGTTGTAACTTTTTAAAGAGGTGAAAATGATGGCAGAGCTTTCTCCTATGATGAAGCAATATTTACAGATAAAAGAGCAGAATAAGGACTGTATTCTGTTTTTCCGTTTGGGTGATTTTTACGAAATGTTTTTTGAGGATGCAAAGCTTGCCTCAAAAGAACTTGAATTAACTCTTACAGGTCGTGACTGCGGACAAGAAGAACGTGCTCCTATGTGTGGCGTACCTTTTCATAGCAGTGAATCTTATATAGCTCGCTTGGTTGCAAAGGGGTATAAAGTAGCAATATGCGAACAGGTAGAAGACCCTGCAACAGCAAAAGGTTTGGTAAAAAGAGATATTATAAGAGTAATTACGCCGGGAACTGTTACCGAAAGCAGTATGCTTGATGAGGGTATAAATAATTATATATGTTGTATATATACTGTAGACCAGAATATTGGCATTTGTTATTGTGATATTTCTACAGGAGAATTTTCAGGTACATTTTTAAAGGGTGATGATGTAGCAGCACTTCTTAAAAATGAACTTGGCAAAATAAACCCAAGAGAGATTTTAGTTGGTGGAGATACTGTTAAGCTAAAGGAACTTGCAAGGTTTATTAAGGATAAGCTTTCAGCAGGAGTAGAGCTTATTACTGATGATAAATTTGAATATAAACTATGTAAAAATATTACAGCTGAAAAATTCGGCAGTAATATTATAGAGGAACTTGAAGAAAAAAAATATTATGCAACAGTTTGTGCCTCGGGTGCTTTAATAGATTATCTTAAAATAACACAGAAGAATGGTCTTGAGCGTTTAAGAGAGTTTGTAATATATTCCGACACCCAGTATATGTCATTGGATTTTAATACCCGACGAAATCTTGAACTCATAGAAACTATGCGTAATAAAGAAAAACGAGGTTCGCTGTTGTGGGTGCTTGATAAAACAAAAACCTCAATGGGCAAGCGACTTATACGTTCGTGGATAGAACAACCGCTTATAAGCTGTGGTGCTATTATAAAGCGACAAAACGCTGTTGAGGAACTTGTGAATAACACGATGCTCAGACTTGATATTACAGACTCTTTGCAAGGAATACTGGATATGGAACGTCTTATGACACGTATTGTGTATGGTACATCAAACGCAAGAGAGCTTCGTTCACTTGCAAGTGCATTAAGTAAAATCCCGAATGTAAAGGATATAGTTGCAAATGCTACATCTTCAATGCTTAAAGAAATTTATAACGGTATTGATATTTTAAAAGATGTGTTTGAGAAAATAAATATCTCAATAGTAGATGAACCGCCGTTCAGTATTCGTGAGGGCGGTATGATAAGACCTGGTTATAGTGATGAACTTGATGCTATAATGACAGATATGAATAATTCCTCTGATATTCTTGCTTCTATTGAGGCACAGGAAAAGGAAAAAACAGGTATTCCAAAGCTTAAAGTTGGTTATAACAGAGTTTTTGGTTATTACATAGAGGTTTCAAATTCATTTAAAAATATGGTACCTGATACTTATATCCGAAAACAGACACTTTCAAACTGTGAACGCTACATTACACAGGATTTAAAAGTTATAGAGGGAAGAATATTGGGTGCAAAAGAAAAATCTGTAGCACTTGAATATAAACTGTATGAAGATGTAAGAGCTTTTGTAGCTCAAAACCTTACAAGAGTACAGACAACAGCAGAAAATATAGCAAAGCTTGATGTTTTATGTTCACTTGCGAATGTTGCCTCAGATAATCGCTATTGCAAGCCGGACATTAATATAAAGGGTATTCTGGAACTTAAAGACAGCCGACACCCTGTTGTTGAACAGCTTTTAAAAGATGCTCCATTTGTTCCTAACGATGTTATGCTTGATAAGGAGTGCAATCGTACAGCAATAATCACAGGACCTAATATGGCAGGTAAATCAACCTATATGCGACAAACTGCACTTATTGTGCTTATGGCACAAATGGGTAGCTTTGTGCCTGCTACAAAAGCAAATGTTGGTATAGTGGATAAGATATTTACACGAGTAGGTGCATCAGATGACCTCGCTTCGGGACAATCTACATTTATGGTAGAGATGAACGAGGTTGCAAACATCATTAAAAACGCAACGTCCGACAGTTTGCTTATTCTTGACGAAATAGGCAGAGGTACATCAACCTTTGATGGTATGAGTATTGCAAGAGCGGTGCTTGAATATGTAAGTGACAAACGCAAGCTGGGTGCAAAAACATTATTTGCAACACATTATCACGAGCTTACAATTATGGAAGAACTTTTGGACGGTGTTAAAAACTATAATATAGCTGTTAAGAAAAACGGTGATGATATTACATTTTTACGCAGGATTGTACCTGGTGGTGCTGACAAAAGCTACGGTATAGAGGTTGCCAAGCTTGCAGGTATACCTGACTGGGTTATAAAACGTGCAAAGGAAATTCAAAAAGAATATGAAAAAGGCACAGGTGAAAAGATAAACATAATAAAGAAAAAACAACCACAGCCTGAAATTGAACAACAGATGTCACTTTTAGGTAATGTGGCTGATAATGAAATTATATCAGAACTGAAATCAACAGACCTCAATACTTTAACACCTATTGAGGCAATGAATATATTATATAAATTAAAATCAAAGGCGGATAACTTATAATAAAGGAGGTAACACCTGTGGGAAATATAAATGTACTTGATAAAAATATAGCAGAACTTATAGCAGCAGGAGAGGTTGTAGAGCGACCTGCATCTGTAATAAAAGAACTGCTTGAAAATTCAGTAGATGCAGGTGCTACCGCAGTAACCGTAGAAATAAAAAACGGTGGTGTAAAATATATACGCATTACTGACAATGGTACAGGCATTTTAAAAGAAGATGTACCAAAGGCTTTTTTGCGTCACGCAACAAGCAAGGTTTCAACAGCAAATGATTTGGATAGTATTGCTACTTTAGGATTCAGAGGTGAGGCACTTGCATCAATTTGTGCAGTGGCTAAAGTTCAGTTACTTACAAAGCACAAAAGTGAAGAAATTGGTACAACGTATGAAATAAGTGCAGGCGAGGAGCTTGCTTATGATGATGCAGGCTGTCCGCAGGGTACAACAATTATTGTAAGAGATTTGTTTTACAATGTTCCGGCACGAATGAAATTTCTTAAAAGGGATGTTGCAGAGGGTAATGCTATTGCCAATATTCTTGATAAGCTTGCACTTTCACACAGCGAAATTGCTTTTACCTTTATTAGGGACGGCAAACAAGTGCTTAAAACAGGCGGTGATGGTAATTTAAAATCAGCTATATATTCCGTTTATGGCAGAGAGTTTGTAAACAAATTAATCCCTGTAGATTATTCGCTGAATGGAGTAAAAGTAAACGGTTATATTACAAAGCCTGAATTTGCCAGACCAAATAGAAATATGCAAAATTTCTTTATCAATGGCAGATATGTAAAATCAATTACAGCTGCAAAGGCATTGGAAGAAGCCTTCAAGGGCAGTATAATGGTCGGTAAAATACCATCTTGCGTATTGCATATTACAATACCCTTTGAAACAATAGATGTAAATGTTCATCCTGCTAAAACGGAGGTAAGATTTATCAACGAAAAGCCTGTTTTTGATGCTGTTTACCACGGAACAAAAACAGCACTGCTAAAGGGTGATTCAACAAAGGAGATAAGCCTTAATTCAGCTGACATAATCCCACACAAACAACCAAATGCCTTTTCTTTTGATAAAAGTCCATATACTGCAAAAGCTGAATTTTCACAACAGTTGAGTTTTAATAATGTCAGCAGTGCAAACAATGCTTTGGTGGACAAACCAACAGTAAAGCATACTGATTTTGTAAATCAAGAACAAAAAGCAGTTTCAGACAATTCAGCTGTAAAAAAAACAGAGAAGAAAGAAGAAGTTGAACCACAACTATTTATTCCAAAATCAAAACCATTTGTGCGTACAGATACATCTTTGACATCAAGCAGTATAGTAAAAGACAGTTGTGATATTGCATATACTCACAAGCCTGTAAGTAGGAAAGATGTTGAAACTACAATTAATGCATTTGATATTTTACAGGTAAGTGTTGATGAAGAAAAAGCTAATACAAATATAATTGAAGAAGTTGCTGAAAAAAAACTTGATTCAAATGTAGGTAATTTGCCGGAAGAAACTCCGAATATATATAACGAGCCTGTAAAACCTCTAAAAAACAATCATAACAACGATTATTCAGGCACAAATACTGCAAATGAAAATAAGCTTGAAGATGAAAAAGAACTGAAATATCTTGGAGAGGCATTTTCTACATATATACTTGTACAAAAGGGCAAGGATAAAATTATTTTTATAGATAAACACGCAGCCCACGAAAGAATAATTTACGAAAAACTGCGTAAAGAAAAGGGTAAAGGCTATATGCAGTGTTTGCTTGCACCTGTTGTGGTTACATTACCAAAAGACGAGTATAATGCAGTCATTGAAAATATAGAGAGACTTGAAAAATATAACTTTGAAATAGATGACTTTGGCAATGGCAAAGTAGCTGTAAGAGGTGTACCTCAATATGTGGATAACTGTGATATTGATGATATGATTGCAGAAATTGCCAATAATCTTTTGGAAAAGAAAAAGGATATTAATACAGAGCAAATGGATTGGATATTCCACAGTGTTTCGTGTCGCAGTGCAATTAAGGCCGGTAATGTCAACTATGAACAAGAGCTTATGGAGATTGCAAAGATTGTAGACACAGACCAAAATATTCGATACTGCCCACATGGCAGACCTGTAAGCTTTGTGCTTACAAAACGAGAACTTGAAAAACAATTTGGTAGGGTGTGAGATTATTTGAATACCGAAAATAAAATACCTCTTATTGTTGTTTGTGGGCCAACAGCCTCAGGTAAAACAGGGTTAGGCATCAGGCTTGCACAAATTTTTAATGGTGAGATTGTTTCAGCTGACTCAATGCAAATTTACAAAGGTATGGATATAGCCACAGCAAAGCCAACCACAGAAGAAATGCAAGGGATTGTACACCACCTAATGGGTTTTGTAGAGCCTACAGAAAGCTACAGTGTTGCCGAGTATGTAGATGTTGCTCATAATGTAATAAAAAATATTTACAACAGAGGAAAAATACCTATACTGGTTGGTGGTACAGGCTTGTATATAAATTCACTTGTAAATAATATTGAATTTGGCAAAGAAAATTCAGACGATAATATACGCAAAGAACTTAATCAAAGGTTGATTGATGAGGGTGCAGACTCTCTTTTAAAAGAACTTGAAAGCTTTGACCCAAATTCAGCAAAACGATTGGGTACTTCAAACCACCGCAGATTAATCCGTGCTATCGAGATATACAAAACAACAGGAAAGACAATGACACAGTTTATCGAGGAATCAAAGCTTGTTCCAACTCCATATAAAGATGTAAGAATAGGATTGAGTTGTGAAAACAGACAGAATTTATATGATAAAATTAATAAAAGGGTTGATATAATGGTAGAAAGTGGATTGCTTGCAGAGGCAGAGCAATTCAGAAAAAATAATTATTCAACAACAGCGGTGAAAGCTATAGGTTATAAAGAACTTGAGCCGTATTTTACAGGTAACTCTACTCTTGAAACTGCATTGGAAAGTCTCAAAAGGGAAACAAGACGCTATGCAAAGCGACAGCTTACATGGTTTAGGAGAGATGAAAAAATTAACTGGATATATACTGATACTATTTCTGATGATGAGATTATAAACCAAGCAGTTGAAATAGTAAATAAAAGCGAAATTTTACTAAAGTCAATTTGTAAATAAAATTTATTGTTAATGTTTGTAAGGTGATAAAAGTGAAAAAATCTTCCAATAAGTTAAAATATATTATTCCGATATTGATAGCAGTAATTCTTACATTTATATTTGTTTCTATGCTTACCTCAAGCTTTTCGATGGTATATGTTGAGCCGGCTCAGTATGAAACAGTTGCCAAAACTTTGGATTCAAAGGCATATATAATTCGTAAAGAAAGTTATATAACAAATGATATGGGTGGTGTTCTGTATTATAATGTGTCTGACTCAGAGTCGATTGCTGCAAATGGTGTTATTGCAAATATTTATGAAACTGAAACAGACGCTATCAATATTACCAAAATAAATAGTCTTAATACAAAAATAGACAATCTAAAAAAGCTTAATTCTATGTCACAGGTTATGGGTGTTTCGCTTGAGTCTATAAATAAATCATTAAATAATAAGCTTACAGAATTTATTATTGATACACAAAATAACGACTTTTCTGATTCATCAAGTGCGATGGAGGGTTTGCTCTATTCTCTTAATGAAAAACAGATTATAACAGGTGAAGTTACAGATTTTAATGAAAAAATAGCAGAACTTGAAAACGAAAGAAATATTCTGCAACAGTCTGTAAAACCCGCAACAGGACAGATTCTTTCACCGGTTGCAGGGATTTTCACAAGCTATACAGATGGATTTGAAACAGCTTATGACTATGCAAATGTAAGTAATCTTACTTACGCTGAATGTATGGCTTTACAGGAATCCACACTGGCAGATGTACCTAAAAATGTTATAGGCAAGGTTATTGCTGATGTTAACTGGTATATTTGTTGTCCTATGACAACAGAAAAAGCCAAAGAATTTAAAGAGCTTGATGACCTTGTAGATGTGGATATTCCATATGCTTCTGCCGATACACTTACAGCACGAGTAGTTGCAGTTAATGATGATGCAGCCACCGGAAATTCTGTAGTTATTCTTGAGTGCGAAAATATGAACAGCACATTGGCACAGATAAGAGAAGAAAAGGTTAATATTTCTGTAAGAGATTATTACGGAATTAAAATTGATAAATCTGATATTTATCACGATACAGTAACACGCACAGTTGAAAATACAGACGGTACAACAAAAACCGAAGAAAAAACTGTTGAAGGTGTTTATATCCTTTACGGAAACGAATTGAAGTTTAAAGAGATTGTAAAACTTTATGAAACAGAAGATTTTGTTATTTGTGACACTGACCAGGAAAACGAAGACCTTTTCAGTGGAAGTACAGTAAAGCTTTATGATAAAATTGTAACGGAAGGAACTGATTTATATGCAGGAAAAATTGTTAAACAATCAACAGAAGTTGAATGATATAAATTATAATTACAATAAAATTGAGGAAAATATATGTAATGCGGCTGTTGCAAGCGGACGTACACGAGATGATATTATATTTCTGTCAGCTACTAAGACAGTTGATACTGAATATATAAACTATGCGATAAGCTTGGGTTTAAAATACATAGGTGAAAACAAAGTACAGGAGCTTCTCTCAAAATATGACAGCTACAATCTCAACGATGCCTCATTACAATTTATAGGTCATTTGCAAAGTAATAAGGTAAGACAGATTGTAGATAAGGTTGATATGATTCAATCTGTAGACAGTGTAAAGCTTGCACAGGAAATTGCAAAGCAGAGTATTAAAAGAGAAAAAGTTACAGATATATTGCTGGAAGTAAATATAGGTAAAGAAGAAAGTAAATCAGGTGTTATGCCTGAACAACTTCTGGAGCTTTGTGACAAGGTGCGAGAACTTGAAGGTGTAAGGATAAAAGGTCTTATGACAATTCCGCCTATTTGTGAGGATATACCGAAAATTTCAGCATATTTTTCAGATATGTATAAGTTATTTGTTGACATTAAGGGCAAAAATATGGATAATGTTAATATGGACTATCTTTCAATGGGTATGTCTTCTGATTATGAAGAAGCAATCAAGTGTGGTGCCAATATGGTAAGAATAGGCTCTTCACTTTTTGGTGCCAGAATTTATAAATAATACGGAGGAACGTAAATGTCAAAGCTAACAGATAAATTTAAAAATCTTTGGACCGTTCCCGAAGAACTAGAAGAAGACGATTACGAACGAAATCAGAGAAGTTCAAGACGTGATGACGATGATGACTACGATACTTCACGAAGAAGCAGAAGTTATGATGAATACGATTCATCACGCAGAAGCGATTACGACAGAGATGATTATTATAACGGAAACAAAAGATATGAAGAAGAAATATACAAATCCTCGTATAATGAATCATCTTATAATAAAAGCTATGACAGCGAATATAACAGTAACGAATACGATGAAGAGTATTCAAACCAAAGTAAAGTGCTTAACATAAATGCTAAAGCCAGATTGAAAGTAATATTTTTCAAACCTGAAAGCTTTAACAGTGATGCTGTAAATATTGCAGACCATCTTATGAAATCTTATACTGTTTTGTTGAATTTTGAAGAAACACCAAGAGATGAATCAAAGCGTATAGTAGATTTTTTAAGTGGCAGTGCTTATGTAAGCGGTGGTAAGGTTCAGCGTATAGCAAGAAATATTTTTATAATTACACCTAACAATGTAGAGTTGACAGGTGACGATTTGCTGGACGAGCTACAGAATAACGGCTTGCAGATTGTTGAATAATAATTATGACAGGTGACGATAATCTGCTTGTTGCAAGACTACAGGATGCTTTGCTTTCTTCAAATAAAAAGCAATTTCCTTCTTTTATCGGCTTTTTGAATGAACACGAAATTTCAGTAATGTTGCAATCACTGAAAAAAGAAAAGGTGAGTAATTACAGGTTTTTCGGAGGTTATAGCGAAAGTGAAAGGTGTATTCTTGCAGTAGCACAAAGAAATGTAGATATTGAGGATTATTATTTTCCTATAACGGGAATTAGTTTTTCTTACAAACCCGAATACACACTTTCTCACCGTGATTTTTTAGGTTCACTTATGTCACTTGGTATAAAGCGTGAATTAATAGGGGATATTCTGATAGGTAAAGGCTGTACTGTTGTTTTTGTAAAGGATAATATAAAAGATTATATTATTACTCAAATTCAGAAAATAGGTAAAGTTGGAGTTACAGTTACAGAATGGAACGGCAGTGAATTACCTGTAAATAAACAAATTGAAATTATAAACTGCACAGTTTCGTCTGCAAGACTTGATTGTGTTGTGTCCGCAGTAATGCCTTTCAGCAGAGAAAAGTCTGCTACACTTATAAAGCAGGGAATGGTTTTTGTAAATTCTATGGCTGTAGAAAATATAAGCAGTGAGGTTAAGTGTGGCGATAAAATTTCAGTAAGAGGAAATGGAAAGTTTGTAGTTGGTGAATTTTCGGGTCTTACCAAAAAGGGCAGACTAAAACTGACTGTTGAAAAATATATATAGAGGAGCGTTCTATTATGATTAGTATTGACGATGCAAAAAATGTTGAATTTAGAAAAGCTGTAAGAGGTTACAATCCTGAGGATGTCGACAAATTTATTGATGAGGTTATCGCAACACTTGAGCAGAATAAAAAAGAAAAAATTGACCTTGTTAAAAAGTTGGATATTCTTGCAAAAAGAATTGAGCAGTACAGAAAAGACGAAGAGAATGTTCGTGGTGCATTGATTAATGCAGAAAAGGTAAAAGGTTCTGCTGTAAAAGAAGCTGAGCAGAAAGTTTCAGATTTGCTTGTAGAGGCAAAGGCAGAGGCAAAGCGTATTATTTACGATGCAAATGCAAGTGTAGTAGAACAGAAAAATAATTACCTGAAACTACAAGCAGATGCAGTTGTTTTAAGAGAACAGCTGTTGGCTACATATAACAACCATATCAAAATGCTTGAAGATTTGCCTACATCAGCCGATATTGGTCAGATGAAAATAGAACTTGATGAGAAATATCCTACAGAGCCAATACCTGTTTTCAAAAAAGAAGAAAGCAATATATTAGCTAAGGAAGAAGAAATTGCTGTATCAATATCAAAAGAAGTTTCAGAAGCTTCTACAACTGAGCAGGTAACAGAAGAAAGCGAAGAAGTAACAGACATCAGTCTAAGCTGATTCTATTTAATATACAGCATATATATGCGGTGTGTCATATGATGCACCGCATTTTTATAGAAATATTTGTAGGGTGGTTATTTATGATAATATCTTTTGTTGTTGCTATTCTTATTGTTGTTGCAGACCAGCTTATAAAACTGTTGGTGGTTAACACAATAAAGGGTGGAGAAACTGTTACCATTTTGAACGGACTTGTAAAATTTATTTATTGCGAAAACGAAGGTATGGCATTTGGCTTGTTGCAGAATTTCAGATGGGTATTTATAACTTTTACTTGTGTAGTGGTTGTTGGTGTAATAATTTATATTCTTAAAGTTAAACCCAAAAGCAAGTTTTTGCTCGCTTCACTTTCTCTTATACTAGGTGGTGGAGTAGGAAATCTTATCGACAGAATTTTTCTTGGCTATGTAATTGACTATATACAGCTTTCATTTTTTAGTCCAATATGCAATTTTGCTGATTATTGCGTTACAATAGGCACTGCAATGCTTGTTATTTATATTTTGTTTTTCACACAGGAGGATAACACCACAAAGCTGAAAGAAAAGGCAGAACAAAATGAATAGTTACAATTTTATAATCGATAATGATAATACTGGAAAGCGAATAGATAAATTTCTTTCGGAGCAAATTACAGACATTACCCGCTCTGCTTTGCAGGGATATTTTGCAGAGGGTAGGGTAACAGTAAACAGTGTTGCAGTTAATAAAAATTATAAAACAAGATGCAATGATATTATAGATGTAAATATTCCTGAACCTGTACCTCTTGAGGCGGTTGCTGAAAATATTCCGCTTGACATTGTTTACGAGGATGAAGATGTTATAGTTGTAAACAAGCCAAAAGGTATGGTTGTACATCCTGCTGTAGGAAATTATACAGGCACGCTTGTAAATGCACTTCTCTACCATTGTAAAGACAGTTTATCGGGTATCAACGGTGTTTTGCGTCCTGGAATTGTACACAGAATAGATAAAAACACCAGTGGACTGCTGATTATTGCTAAAAATGATATTGCACACAAGGGTCTTGCTGAACAAATAAAAGACCATAGCTTTACCAGACAATATGAAACTGTAGTATATGGCAACATAAAAGAAAACACAGGAACAATAAATCAACCTATAGGTCGAAACCCATATGACAGAAAAAAGATGGCTGTGGTATCACAAAACTCTAAAAATGCAGTTACTCATTTTGAAGTTCTTGAAAGATTTAACGAATTTACCTATCTTGCTGTTACTCTTGAAACAGGCAGAACACATCAAATACGAGTGCATATGTCATATATTAATCATCCCGTTGCAGGTGATGATGTTTATGGCCCTAAAAAAGTTATCACAAAACTTAACGGTCAATGTCTGCATGCAAGAAAAATAGGCTTTATACATCCCATAACAGGAGAATATCTTGAATTTACCTCAGAATTACCTCAATATTTCCGTGATTTTTTAACTGAACTGAGAAATAAATATTATATGTAAGTTATAGATGATTTTCTGTATACTTTATGTTATATTGTGGGTTTGATTAAAATAATCTTAAAAAAACTATTGAATTTATTGCAGAGCTATGTTATAATATAAAAGCATTTGAGTTCCGTTATGAAAATAATGGGGATCAACGCCTGACGTAAGTCAAGACATTGAAGCGGACAGTCCTCTGCCTTAGTTGGTATGAATGTCTGAAAACTAGGAGGATTTTAAAATGGATGCACTAAAAACAATCGCAGCTGATTCTTTGAAGAACGAGCTACCTGAGTTCGGTATTGGTGATACTGTTAAGGTTAGCGTTAACATTCGTGAAGGCGATAAGGAAAGAATTCAGATGTTTGAAGGCACAGTTATTGCTAAGAAGGGCAGTGGCGTTGCTGAAACCTTTACAGTAAGAAGAGTTTCTTACGGCGTAGGTGTAGAGAGAGTATTTCCTATTCACTCACCTAATGTAAAAGATGTAAAGGTTGTCAGATATGGTAAGGTTCGTAGAAGCAAGCTATACTACCTGCGTGACAGAGTTGGTAAGGCTGCTAAGGTTAAAGAGCAGATTCGCTAATATCTGATATTAAGGGACGATTTCCGTCCCTTTTTTACTAAGCAATCAATTTACTTTGTAAATTGATTGCATTATTTATTTGTGCTTTTTATACAGGAGGTTTGACTATGGAAAATGAAGTTGTTACCCAGAACAAAGATGCAGAAGAGTCTGTTTCTCTTACAGAAAGCTGTTATGAATTTTTACATACTTTGATAGTAGCTATTGCTGTTGTTGTGCTTTTGTTAACCTTTGTATTCAGACTTGTAGATGTTGATGGTCAGTCGATGATGGATACTCTGCACGATAAGGATAGAGTGGTTGTAACCAACTTTTGCTACACACCGCAAGACGGCGATGTAGTTGTTATTAGCCATGGTCAGAACCTCAACAAACCAATTATTAAACGTGTAATCGCTACAGAAGGTCAGTCTTTACAGATTGATTTTGAAACAGGCGAAGTAGCTGTAGATGGTGTTGTTATTGATGAGCCTTATATCAAGGATTTAACCACTCGTCAGGGTGATGCTGAAATTCCTGAGGTTATTCCTGAAGGTAAAGTTTTTGTAATGGGGGATAATCGTAATCATTCAACCGACAGTCGCTTTACAGATGTTGGCTTGATAGATGAAAAAGATATTATAGGTAAAGCTCAGTTTATTTTTTACCCGTTTGACAGATTCAAAATGTTATAATAAGCAAATTAATATTTTAAATCAAAAGGATAGAGTGCTACTCTGTCCTTTTTGTATATATATTCATTATTTATTATGTTAAAATTGTGATAATTGTACAATATTTTTTAAAATAAAACAATATTTCAATAAACGACTTATTAAATAAGCAAAATGATAAAATTAGCGGTTGTATTTTTTATTATTGTGTAGTAAAATTAAATTAATTATTATGTGGAAATAAATTTTAAAATGAAAAGAAAAATACAGGAGGATATTATGCGAAAAAAAGTTATTTTATTATTGGTTTCTTTACTTGCAGTAGGCTCTTTGTCTGCTTGTTCCGGTGCCAATAATGTTATACCTGCAAGCAGTTATGTTGATTACTCTTTTGAGGAATATACAGACCCACCTACAGAGCCACCTACAGAGGCAACAGAGGCACCAACAGAAAAACCTACTCAGAAGAAAGAAACAGTTACAGAAATAGTTGTAAATAATAAGCAGAAAAAGAGCGAAGCAGCTACAGAAAAAACTACAGAAAAGAAAGAGGAGGCTACTCAAAAGGCAACACAACAGGTGAAAACTGAGCAACCAACAAGTAACAGTAGCCAAACTAACAATTCATCAGAAGTTAAAGCGGGTTCATTTTCAGAAACAGATGTTTCAGTAATTTATAATAATCATATTATCACTCTTGATAATGAATTTGATTCCGTAAAAGCGACTTTTGGCGAGCCTGAACAAACAGAAGAATATACCGAAAGCAAATTAACTGATAATGGTAAAGGTTATGTATACAAATACGATAATATGAAAGTTTATACATATATGAAAGAAAATATTGAGTATGTTGAGAGCATTAGTGTTGAAGATGAAGGTTTAGCAAACACTACCAAAAGTATCACTGTGGGCAATTCTACAACTGAAGTAAAAGAAAATTATGGTACTCCAAACGTAGATAATAATGTTGTGCTTAAATATAAATCAAATAATAAAATGCTTGTTTTTTATGCAAGCAATGGCACTGTAACGGGCTTTGAAATTACAAGATAATTATATTAAGCAATGAGATTTATGTATAATAATCTCATTGCTTTTATATTATATTTCATTAATAGTTTTTATAAAAAAATGATTTTATTTTTTATAGTTTTTTCTTCTTACTAGAAAAAATTAGAAAAAACTTGAAAATCTTATATTAAATTGCAGAAAAGGTATGGAAATTTTGAAAAAGATTTGATATAATATTTGCAGACTGATATATAGTCAGCTAGTTCTGCGTTGTATTCAATTATTTTTATTGAATAACGTAGAAATTTAAATTTTTTCAGGAGGTATCTATTCCCATGAGTCATAAGTATGTATATCTTTTCTCTGAGGGTAATGAAACAATGAGAGAGTTGCTTGGTGGTAAAGGTGCTAACCTAGCAGGAATGACACGTTTGGGCATGCCTGTTCCACAGGGCTTTACTGTTTCAACAGAGGCTTGTACTCGTTACTACGAGGACGGCAAGAAAATCGCTAGTGATATCGAGGAGCAAATCTATGCTGCACTAGCTGAAATTGAAAAAATTAACGAGAAGAAGTTTGGCGACGCTAAGAACCCACTTCTAGTATCAGTACGTTCAGGTGCTAGAGCTTCAATGCCTGGTATGATGGACACAATTCTTAACCTAGGTCTTAATGATGAGGTTGTTGCTGGTCTAATCGCAGGTAACCCAGATCCTAAATTTGAGAGATTCGTATACGACTCATACCGTCGTTTCATCCAGATGTTCTCAGACGTTGTTATGGAGATTTCCAAGAAGCGTTTCGAGGTTATCATTGATGAGCTAAAAGCAGAAAAGGGTGTTAAGGACGATATCGAACTTGACGCTGATGATATGAAGAAGCTTGTAGTTCTATTTAAAGAGTACTACAAGGAGCAGAAGGGCGAGGACTTCCCTGTTGACCCTAAGGAGCAGTTGATGGCTGCTGTAAAGGCAGTATTCCGTTCTTGGGACAACCCTCGTGCAAACGTATACAGAAGAATGAACGATATCCCTTATTCATGGGGTACAGCTGTTAACGTACAGCCAATGGTATTTGGTAACCTTAACGAGAATTCAGGTACAGGTGTTGCATTTACTCGTGACCCTGCTACAGGTGAGAAGGCTCTGTTTGGTGAGTACCTAATCAATGCTCAGGGTGAAGACGTTGTTGCCGGTGTTAGAACACCTAGCACAATTGACAAACTAGCTATTGATATGCCAGAGGTTTACAACCAGTTCGTTGAAATCGCTAATAAGCTAGAGAAACACTACAAAGATATGCAGGATATGGAGTTTACAATCGAGAACGGTAAGCTTTATATGCTACAGACAAGAAACGGTAAGAGAACAGCTGCTGCTGCTCTTAAAATTGCTGTTGACCTTGTTGATGAGGGTATGATTACTGAGGAAGAGGCTGTACTAAGAGTTGAGCCTAAGCAGTTGGATGCACTTCTACACCCTCAGTTCGATGCTGCTGCACTAAAGAGTGCTACACCTATCGGTAAGGGTCTTGCTGCTTCTCCTGGTGCTGCTTGTGGTAAGGTTGTATTTACAGCTGAGGACGCTAAAGCTTGGGTAGAGAACGGCGAGAAGGTTGTTCTTGTAAGACTTGAAACATCACCAGAGGATATCGAAGGTATGAATGCTGCTGAAGGTATTCTTACAGTTCGTGGCGGTATGACATCTCACGCTGCTGTTGTTGCTCGTGGTATGGGTACTTGCTGTGTATCAGGTTGTGGTGAAATCACAATCAATGAGGAAGCTAAGCAGTTTACACTTGGCGGTCAGACAATCAAAGAGGGCGACTACATCTCTCTAAATGGTTCAACAGGTGACATCTATGGCGAAGCTATTGCTACAACAGATGCTGCTATTGTTGGTGACTTCGACAGATTTATGGGTTGGGCAGACGCTGTTAGAACTCTAAAGGTTAGAACAAACGCTGATAACCCAAGAGACACAGCTCAGGCTGTTAAGTTTGGTGCAGAAGGTATTGGTCTTTGCCGTACAGAGCATATGTTCTTCGAAGGTGACAGAATTAAGGCTATCCGTGAGATGATCGTTTCTGAAACAGTAGAGGAGAGAAAGAAAGCTCTTGCTAAGATTATGCCTCTACAGCAGGGTGACTTCGAGGAAATGTACAGAGTTCTTGAGGGTCGTCCTATGACAGTTAGATTCTTGGATCCACCTCTACATGAGTTTGTTCCTACAAAGGAAGAGGATATCGTAGAGCTAGCAGGTGAAATGAATATTACTGTTGAGCATCTGAAGGATGTTATCAATGGTCTACACGAGTTCAACCCTATGATGGGTCACCGTGGTTGCCGTCTTGCTGTTACTTATCCTGAGATTGCAGAGATGCAGACAACAGCTGTTATCAATGCTGCTATCGTAGTTAATAAGGAGCATCCAGATTACAACATCGTACCTGAAATTATGATTCCATTGGTAGGCGAAGTTAAAGAGCTTAAGTATGTTAAGGACGTTGTAACATCAACAGCTGATAAGATTATCGCTGAGGCTGGCATTGATATGCAGTACAAAGTTGGTACAATGATTGAGATTCCAAGAGCTGCTCTAACAGCTGACGAAATCGCAAAAGAGGCTGAGTTCTTCAGCTTTGGTACAAACGACCTTACACAGATGACATTCGGCTTCAGCCGTGATGACGCTGGTAAGTTCCTTGATGCTTACTATGATACAAAGATTTATGAGTCAGATCCATTTGCTAAGCTAGACCAGACAGGTGTTGGCAAGTTGGTTAAGATGGCTGCTGAGCTTGGTAAGCAGACAAGACCTGACATCAAGCTAGGCATCTGTGGTGAGCACGGTGGAGATCCTTCATCAGTTGAGTTCTGCCACAATGTAGGTCTAAACTATGTTTCTTGTTCTCCTTTCAGAGTTCCAATCGCAAGATTGGCTGCTGCACAGGCTGCTATCAAGAGCAAGTAATTTTATAGTATACTTGTTAATTTTATTACTACTTAGTTTAAAGATAGGAAACTATTAAAAACTAATAGTTGGTTAAATTATTATGATAAGCGTATCATTAGAAATAGTGATACGCTTATTTTGTATTATGCAAACCAAACATAACACAACTTTTTATTATTTTAATGGGTAAACAACAGCGTTTTTAAGCGTATCACTGTAATAAAAGGTGATACGCTTTTCTAATAAAAAATTGCTTAATGCTTGTATTCAATTATCTTTTGCGGTATAATAACTGTGTAAAACTCTAACAAGGATGAAGCTTAATGAATAAAAACGTCAGACTTTTGTCTGTTTTTCTAATGCTGATAATGATTTTAAGTGTTTGTTCTGTACCAGTTGGGGCAGAAGGTGTTTATGCAAATATCGAAAGTGCCGCTGTAGGTATAGAAATCCCGGAATCATTTACAGTAACATCTGCCAATGTAACTCCAAATGAAGAAGTTACATATAACGCTACGGCAGTAAGTGCAGATTCTACCAAACAGCTCGTTATTACATCGGAAAAAAATGAAAGCACACAGGAGCTGTATAATTTTAAATACTTGTCAGAAGAACAGGTAAGAAACGAAGTTGAAAACATAAAACAAGGCAGTGACACTATTTGTGGGAGTTATTATGAAAATGTTTCCGAAGCTGCTTTCAAAGAGCAGAAAAGTGATATTGTTTTTAACTTTTATAATTCAGGTCACATTGATAATAAAGCAGTTAATTCGGCTGTTGCCTATACACTTGTAAATGGCGAGCTGATAACAATTCAGTACATATCAACTTCAGGAGCATTAACAACCGAAGAAAAGGGTGTATTCAATAAAATAGTTGACAGCATAACAGTAACCACATTGTATGAAAAACCCGAGGTTGTTGATGTATCGGGAATATTCGGTACGGTTTTTTTTGTTGTAATTTTGGTTGGTATTGCATTGGTTGTAATTCTTTCTACATACTATCTAAGTAATAGAAGTAAGAGCAGTAAGACAAGCAGACAGTTGGCTGATAAGTATTACAGTGAACTTGAAAAAGAAGGTCTTATGGATGATGACCATTACAGCAAAGCAGATAAACCTGATAAAACAACAGATACAAATGTTGAGAAACCAGAAAGTACAGGACCAATCTCTGCTGTTATTGATACATATAATCAGCCTACTATTATTGATGACGAGTGGGAAGATATCGACCTTGAAAAAATGTTTGCAATTCCTGATGATTTAGGCAATACTGATGATAATGATGTTACATTACAGGAAGAAGCCTCTCAGTTTGATGATTACTTTGCAAATGATTCATATGTTTCAAGTCAGCCGGGCAGAGCAGATTCTGCAAAAAGATATGCTAAAATGTTTATGGGTTCTGATATTGACCATAAGAATAAGCAATCTGAAACACCTTCAGACCCTGAGTATGACGAGAAGATGGCAAGAATAGAAGAAAGACATAGACAGAGAATGGCAGCAAGAAAGGGTTCATCAAGCAAAAAACGCAAGAATAGAAGAACTTCTACTGAAAGAACAAGGTCAGCCGTTTCACGTCCAAACTCATCAAGAAGAAAACCTCAAGCAGATGATTTATTCAGTGAGTTTGAAATTGACGGATATTGGGATAAATACAGATAAGGAGAATAAATGTGGCTACACTTTTAATTCGTAACGCAAGGGTAATAGACCCTGCAAACGGTATTGATGATAAACTGAATATTTATGTTAAAGATGGAGTAATAGCAGAAGTAAACAGCAATGTGCAAGAGGCAGACAAAATTATAGATGCCGATAACCTTGTTGTTGCTCCGGGCTTGGTAGATATGCACGTTCACTTGCGTGACCCAGGTTTTACTCAAAAAGAAGATATAATAACAGGCTGTAATGCAGCAGCAGCAGGTGGTGTAACAAGCCTGCTTGCTATGCCAAATACCAATCCTGTTACCGACTGTGCAGAGGTTGTAGAGTATATAAAAGAAAAAGCTAAGAATGCAAAATCAAAGGTGTATATTGCTGCGGCTATAACTAAAGGTTTAAAAAGCATTGAGCCTTGCAATATAGAGGAACTTGCAAAGGCAGGTGTAATTGCACTTTCTGATGATGGCAGACCTGTTGAAAATACAAGATTTATGGCTGACGCTATGATAAATGCTCCCAAGAATAATATGTGTGTTGTGGCACACTGTGAGGATTTGTATTTAGCTGATGGCGGAAAGATTAATGAGGGAGAGGTAAGCCAAGAACTTAATGTGAAAGGAATACCTGCTGCTGCTGAGGATACAGGCACAGCAAGAGAAATCGCTCTTGCAGCCGCTTATAATGTTCCTATTCACATTTGCCATGTAAGCACAAAAACATCTGTGGCACTTATAAGAGACGCAAAGGCTAGAGGTGTTAAGGTAACAGCAGAAACAGCACCACATTATTTTTCTTTGACAGAAAAAGCCTTGTTAAATAAAGACGCTGATTTTAGAATGAACCCACCGTTGCGTTGCAATGATGATGTTCAGGAGATTATAAAAGGCTTGTGTGACGGTACATTAGATGCAATCGCAACTGACCATGCACCGCATACAACAGAAGATAAGGCAGACTTTGAAAAAGCACCAAATGGCTCAATAGGTATGGAAACATCATTGTCAGTTGGTTTAACATATCTTGTTGATAGCGGAATTATGACAATTTCTCAGTTAATAGAGAAAATGTCAGTAAATCCTGCTAAAATTCTTAATATTCCTGCAGGTACACTCTCTGTAGGAGCAAGTGCAGATATTGTAATTTTTGACCCAAATCAAGTTTACACTGTAGATAAAAATAAACTTCACGGAAAGTCAAAAAATACACCATTTAAGGGTATGAAACTAAAAGGTAAGGTAAGATACACAATTTTGAATGGTGAAGTTGTATATAAAGATTAATTGGAGGAATTAATAATGGCATTTGACAGACTTATTGAAAAAATCGTTGAAAAACAAAATCCAACAGTTGCAGGTCTTGACCCAAAGCTTGCGTATATTCCTGACTTTATCAAGGAAGAGGCATATGCTAAATATGGAAAAACTCTTGAGGGTGCGGCTGAGGCTTTGTTAGTTTATAATAAGGCTCTTATTGACGCTTTGTGTGACATTGTTCCTGCTGTAAAGCCACAGGCTGCTTATTACGAAATGTATGGTTGGCAGGGTGTAAAAACACTTGCAGAAACTATAGCTTATGCAAAATCTAAAGGAATGTTCGTAATAACAGACGGTAAAAGAAACGATATTGGCACAACAATGGAGGCTTATGCAAACGCTCACCTTGGTACAACAGATATTGAGGGCGAAACTGTATCTGCTTTTGGTGCTGATGCCCTTACTGTTAATGGTTATTTAGGTTCTGACGGTATTAAGCCTGTTATTAATGTATCAAAAGCTTTTGATACAGGTATGTTTGTACTTGTAAAAACATCAAACCCAAGTTCAGGTGAATTGCAGAATTTGGAGCTTGAGGGTTCAGAGTCTATTTACCTTCATGTGGGTAATCTGTGTGAAGAATGGGGAGAGGACTTAATGGGAAAGTATGGCTATTCAGGTATAGGTGCTGTTGTAGGTGCTACTTATCCTGAACAGCTTACAGAGTTGAGAAAGGCTTTGCCACATACATTCTTCTTAGTTCCTGGTTACGGTGCTCAAGGTGGAACAGCTGATGATATTGCAGGTGCTTTCGACAGCAACGGTCTTGGTGCTATTGTAAACTCATCAAGAGGTATTATGTGTGCATGGCAGAAAGAAGAAAACTGCAAGCCTGAGGATTTTGCACTTGCTGCAAGACGTGAGGCAGAGAAAATGAAAAAGCTTCTTACAGATGTAACAGGCGAAATTAAACTGCCATAATAGTTTTGAAATTTACCAGCCACAGCCGTTTGTGCTGTGGCTTTTTGTAATTTTATACTTTTTGTTTATAAAAGTGTTTTAGATTGTTATGATAAATTTAAAATTATTTGAATTTTAAGTATTTATATGCTATAAGGAGGTTTTTTAATATGTCAAATTTAATAACTTTACCCAATAGCGTAAAACTCATTATAAATAAGCTTAACCAAGCAAATTTTAAAGCATATGCAGTAGGTGGATGTGTGCGTGATTCGTTATTAGGCGAAGAACCTCACGACTGGGATATTTGCACAAACGCATTGCCAAACGAAACAAAATCAATTTTTTCTGAATATAAGCTTATCGAAACAGGAATTAAGCACGGGACAGTAACATTGCTTATAAACAGCGAGCCTTATGAAATAACCACATTTCGTTCAGAAACAACATACAGCGATAATAGACATCCAGACAGAGTAACTTTTGAAAAAGATATTAATGCTGATTTGTCAAGACGTGACTTTACTATAAATGCCATTGCTTATAATGAACAAGATGGTATGATAGATTTATTCAATGGTCAGTCAGATTTAAAAAATCATATTATCTCAACAGTTGGTGACAGCGATACAAGATTTAATGAAGATGCTTTAAGAATTTTGCGTGCTTTAAGGTTCGCTTCAGTTCTTGGCTTTGAAATAGAAAATAACACTAAACAAAGTATTCATAAAAATAAAGATTTACTAAAAAATGTTGCAGTTGAAAGAATATGGGTTGAGTTCAAAAAACTGATACTTGGAAAAAATGCTGTTAATATTTTGCGTGAATATGCAGATGTAATATCAGTTTTCATTCCACAGATAAATAATATGACAGGCTTTGAGCAGAGAAATCCTCACCATTGTTATGATGTATGGGAGCATACTTTACACGCACTTTCCTGTGCAAATGATGATTTAATAACAAGACTGGCGGTTTTTTTTCACGATATAGGCAAGCCAGCAACTTTTACTGTTGATGAAAACGGAACAGGACATTTTTATGGTCATCACAAAGTTAGTAAAGAAATAACCACAAAAATTTTGGAAAGTCTTAAGGTAGACAACAAAACAAAAAACGATGTAATTAAATTGGTTGAGTTTCACGACAGAGTTATTAATCCAAATGAAAAATCCATAAATAAGACTATCCGTAAAATCGGTTCAAAAGAATTATTTGAAAAGCTTTGTGATGTGAAATTCTGCGATATAAATGGACAAAGCCCGTATCTAATTAATGACCGCATTGCTAATTTAGAAATAATAAGAACTATTTTTAAAGAGGTGTGCAATAAAGATGATTTTATTATGACGGTTAAAGATTTGGAAATTAACGGATATGAAATTATGGAACTTGGTATTGAAAATGGGAAAAAGGTAGGCTTTATTCTGGAAACTTTGTTTAATCTTGTGATAGATAATAAAATACCTAATCAAAATGATGTGCTTAAAGAGAAAGTGCTGGAAATAATTAAATCAGATTAAATTTAAACAACAAAAAAGACCAAAGGTTTTACCGAGTCCTTTGGTCTTACTTTGATTTAGAAGGTTATAAGAGTTCCGATAGTTAGTCGGATAGTGAGAAATTCTTAGGAAGAACGAATCTAATAATTATCATATGGCACTTTGCTGTTGGCTAAACAGCTAATTATTAACTTCATCTTTCTATGGCTAAAGTATAACACACAAACAACAACAAAATAACAACAAGAACACCACAAATTATAAATATTTATAAAATTTGTGATGATAAATAAAAGACAACAAAAAAGACCAAAGGTTTTACCGAGCCCTTTGGTCTTACTTTGTTTTAAAAAAGGTTACAAGAGTTCCGATGATTAGTCGGATTTATGAGAAATTCTTAGGAAGAACGAAATTCAATAATTATCATATGGCACTTTGCTGTTGGCTAAACAGCTAATTATTAACTTCATCTTTCTATGGCTAAAGTATAACACACAAACAACAACAAAATAACAACAAGAACATCACAAATTATAAATATTTATAAAAATTTTTTGTAACATTAAAATTTTACCGAAATAATATAATTCAGGGGTGTTTTTATGAGAAGGCGGGCAGTAAGAAGAACAGTAAATAAGGGGAAAATAATTTTTATATTAATACTGCTATCTATACTTATTATATATTTGAGTATTGAAAATCAGATTGAAACAGGTATTATAGATATAACAAAAATAAAAGCAGAAGAGCTTTGTAATGATGCTGTAAATACTGCTGTGGTTTCTGTTTTAGATGAAAATGAATTTACATATGGTGATTTTGCCGAGGTAACATCAAATGACAATTCTGTAATAAGTATAGGTACAAATACTGTAAATGCCAACAAATTAAAGTCTTTGGTAGCACTCAAGGCACAACAAAATATAAATGATATGTGTGGTATGCAAATCAGCTATAAATTTGGTGATTTTTGCGGTTCAGAACTTTTGAGTGGCAGAGGACCCGATGTGGTTATTCAGCTTTATTTTTCGTCCAGTGTAACAGCAGATATAGAGAATGAATTTGAGTCTTGTGGTGTCAATCAAACAAAACACACTCTTAATATGATTGTAACTTCAAAAGTATACATAACTTCTCAAAAAAATTTAGAAACTTATACTACAGTAGTAACTACAGTACCTATAGCAGAAAATATCATTGTTGGTAACACACCCTCAGTCTATCTAAATAAATAGAAAATATGTATTGTTAAATAAAAGTGTATTATAGTTGTTAATATGGTAAAAATATTTTTAATGTTATTGCACATAATTTTACAAAAATTAAAAAAATGTAACTTGACTATCTTAATAAATGGTGATACTATATAGACAATAATTTATAAAAGCGTAGAGAAGGATACGATTTACAGCTAAAGTTATTTACAGAGAGTACCTTGTTTGCTGAAAAAGGTATATTAACCGTTGTAAGTTACCACCTTGGAGCTGTACACCGAATTAAGGTGTATCGGTGAACACCGTTATATGTGTCTTAAAGGGTATGTTATTGCATACTGAATTTGGGTGGAACCACGAGTATTACCTCGTCCCATTATCGGGACGAGGATTTTTATTTTTCAGAAAGGATGATTAAAATGATAAGTGTTGAACTTAAAAATGGTGCTATAAAGGAGTTTGAAAATGGCACTACTGTTGCAGATGTTGCAAAGTCACTTGGTGGCGGTGTGTATAAAAACGCTTGTTTAGCTAAGGTGAATGGTGAGGTTAAGGACCTGAGAACCGTTCTTGCTGATGACAGCAAATGCACAGTAGAAATTCTTAGCTTTGATGATGCTGAAGGTAAAAAGGCTTTCTGGCACACAGCTTCTCATATTCTTGCTCAGGCAGTTAAAAGATTATATCCAACTGCAAAAATTGCAATCGGCCCTGCTATAGATAATGGTTTTTATTACGATTTTGATGTTGAAAAACCTTTTTCAACAGAGGACCTTGAAAAAATTGAGAATGAAATAAAGGCTATTGTAAAAAGTAATGTTGCACTTGAAAGATTTGAACTTTCACCTGACGAAGCAGTAAAGATGCTTGAGGATATGGGCGAGCCTTATAAAGTAGAGCTCGCTAAAGAACACGCAGAAAAAGGTGAGCCAATCAGCTTTTATAAGCAGGACGACTTTGTTGACCTTTGTGCAGGACCTCATCTGATGTCTGTTGGCATAGTTAAGGCTGTTAAGCTATTGAATTGTACAGGTGCTTACTGGAGAGGTGACAGCAAAAACCAACAGTTGTGCAGAGTTTATGGTACAGCATTTCCAAAGGCATCTATGCTTGAGGAATATTTAAAGCAGAGAGAAGAAGCTATTGCTCGTGACCACAACAAGTTGGGTAGAGAACTTGAGTTGTTTACAACTTCTGAGGTTATAGGTCAGGGATTGCCTATTTTGTTACCAAAGGGTGCAAGAGTTATTCAGTTACTACAGCGTTTTGTTGAGGACGAGGAACAGAAAAGAGGCTGGCAGTTGACAAAAACACCTCTTATGGCAAAGAGTGACTTGTACAAAATTTCAGGTCACTGGGACCACTACAAAGACGGTATGTTTGTTTTGGGTGATGAGGAAAAGGACAAAGAGGTATTTGCACTTCGTCCAATGACTTGTCCGTTCCAGTATCAAGCATATCTTAATCGTGGTCGTTCTTACAGAGATTTACCTCTTAGATATAACGAAACATCAACACTGTTTAGAAACGAAGCAAGTGGAGAAATGCATGGCTTAATTCGTGTTCGTCAGTTTACAATCTCAGAAGGTCATCTTATGTGTACACCTGAACAGCTTGAAGAAGAATTTAAGGGTTGTTTGGAACTTACAAATTATATGCTTAAAACATTGGGCTTGTATGAAGATGTTTCTTACAGATTTTCACAGTGGGACCCTGAAGATACAGAAAAATATATTGGTACACCCGAACAGTGGGACGAAGCTCAGGGTACAATGAAGAAAATTCTTGACCATCTTGAAATTCCATATACTGTTGGTGTTGGCGAGGCAGCATTCTATGGTCCTAAGCTGGATATTCAAATAAGAAATGTATACGGTAAGGAAGATACATTGATAACAATTCAAATAGACCAGATGCTTTCCGAAAAATTCGGTATGGAATATGTTGATAAGGACGGTACTAAGAAAAATCCTTATATTATTCATAGAACATCTATTGGTTGTTACGAAAGAACGCTTGCTTTGCTTATTGAAAAATATGCTGGTGCATTCCCTATGTGGCTTGCTCCTGTACAGGTTAAATTGTTACCTATTGCAGACCGTCATATTGACACTTTGAAAGAAGTTCAAAGAAAACTTGAAGCAGCAGGTATGCGTTGTGAAATCGACACAAGAAGTGAAAAAATTGGATATAAAATCAGAGAGGCACAGCTTGAAAAGGTACCTTATATGATACTTGTAGGTGATAAGGATATAGAAAACAACACCATTTCAGTTCGTTCAAGAAAACTTGGTGACTTGGGTGCTTTCAGAGTAGAAGACTTTATTGAAAAAGCAAAGGCTGAAATAGAAAATAAAACGCTTTAAAATATATTTAGATATATTTTAAATAAGGCGAGAAAAGAGGTGTGGTATGTCTGCTGTTACCAAAAAGTTCGTTACCTTTATTTTGATAATGCTTGTTGCTATTGCGGCTATTATATGTTGTGTTTATGTTTTAATGACAGCAAATCACAATAACTCTAATGATAAGCCGTCAACTGTAAGTTCGGTTGAACTTTCTGCGGCACAGATAAATAAAGAGGTAATCGAAAAAATGGGCTACACAGGCATAAGCGAGCTTGCAAGCGGAGATGTTTCGGGTCATATTGATATACCGGAGGACAGTATTACTCAGGTATCGTTTTATGTATCTGATTCAAGCTCCTCAGCAACAGAGATAGCCTGCTTTAAACTGAAAGACCCTGATGATGACGAAGCACTTTTAGTAGCAATATCTGACCATATATCAACAAAACTTAAAGGTTTTCAGGATAGTCCCAAAGAGAGCGAATATATCAAAAACTATCAGACAAAAACAGAAAATGGTTATGTGTTTATGGTTGTTTCAGAAAATTCAGATGTAGCAGTAAAAACTTTTTTGGATACTGTAGTTTGAGTAAGTAGTTAATTAGTATACTAATACGCTAAATAAAAGATAAAAGATTATAATAAAACCCCATTCAGAAGATTTATAAAAAGCTTTTGAATGGGGTTTTTATCTTGTAAAACTTTGCTAAAATGTTTTGTGTATTACTACAAATATTTTCCTTATAAAATTGTTGAAATATGCCGAAAATATGATAAAATTAGAACGTTCATAATTTATTAAAATTTGAGGGGATTTATTTAGTATGGTAGCAAAGTATATCAAAGATTTAAAGACCGAGTTTAAAGGCTATAATATGCAGAAGCTTGGCAAAGACCTTACAGCAGGTCTTACTGTATGTGCAGTTGCGTTGCCTTTGGCACTAGCGTTTGGTGTAAGCGGTGGTGCTACTGCTGCGGCAGGTATGGTAACAGCTATAGTTGCAGGTATTGTTATAGGTTTGTTATCGGGTGCATCTTATCAGATTTCAGGTCCTACAGGTGCAATGAGTGCGGTACTTATTTCGATAGTAATGACATATCAGCTTAAAGGTGTATTTATAGCTTGCTTTTTAGCAGGTGTTATTTTATTGTTATGCGGTATTTTTAAGTTGGGTAGACTTATAAGCTTTATACCTTCTGCGGTAATTATGGGTTTTACATCAGGCATTGCAATTACCATAGCAATGGGACAGATTGACAATTTTTTTGGAACTACCAGTGAGGGTACAGGTATTATAGATAAGGTTATATCATATTTTAAGCTTGGTTTTACTCCTGATATAACTACAATGATTATTGGTTTTGTAGTTCTTGTAATTATGATAATATGGCCTAAAAAGTGGGGTGCAAAGGTTCCTGCATCGTTGGTGGGCATAATCGTAGCAACAGCAGTGCAGATAATTTTTAACTTTGAAAGTGTTGCTGTAGTAGGCGATATTCCCAAAACACTATTCCTTGAAGAAAGACTTTCACTTGAAGGTGTAGATTTTCAGATGATTAAAAATCTTATTTCACCTGTATTTACTATTGCAGCATTAGCTATTATAGAAAGCTTGCTTTGTGGTGCAAGTGCGTCACGAATGAAAAAAGAACCATTTGATGCTGACAGAGAACTGGTAGCACAGGGTGTAGGAAATATGATTTTGCCTTTGCTTGGTGGTGTGCCTGCTACAGCGGCTATAGCAAGAACAAGTGTTGCAATTAAGTCTGGTGAGCAAACACGTCTTACAAGTGTATTTCATTCATTATTTTTGCTTGCATCAATGTTTCTATTGGGTGGTGTAATGGCAAAAATTCCATTGTCAGCATTGGCGGCTGTTCTCATGGTTACAGCTTTCAAAATGAATGAATGGAGCGACATAAAATTTATTTTCAGTCATAAGTTTAAAACATCTATAAGCCAGTTTTTGCTTACAATGATTTGCACAGTTGTGTTTGACCTTACAGTTTCTATAGTTCTTGGAATTTTATATTCTGCAATTATGTATATGTCAGCGTCTGCTCATGTATCTGTACATTTTTCAGATGTTGACCCCGAAAAGTTAAAAGGTAAAATAGATTGTACAGAACATGACTTTAAAGGTGTTCAGGTGGCATATGTAACAGGTCCTCTGTACTTTGGTTCTGCAAGTGAATTTGAAGAAAAGCTTGGCGAAATCAAAGAGGATAGTCATACACTGCTTATGTCAATGCGTGGTGTGCCTAATATTGATGTATCAGGTGCAAGAATAATTCTTGAAAAAATTAAAGAACTTCAAGAACACGGCTGTCGTGTAATGTTTTGTGGTATGTGTAAGCGTGCTAAGATTACACTTGACAGAGCAGGTGTAACTGAACTTGTTGGAGAAGAAAATTATTATATAAGTGCTGATGAGGCTTTTGTAAAAATAATGGAAGAATAACCGTATTTTATCAGTTGACAAACTATGTGCCTGTGTTATAATGGAAGAAAAGTGTAATAGGTAAAAGGAGTTAACATAAAATGAAAAAAACATTGATTGTAGCAATACTTACAGTTTTAATGATATTTCCGGTTGTTGCTTGTGGTAATGGTGATGATACCAATAGTGAAATTGCTGTTTCACAAAGTTCAGCCGTAAAATCAACCGAAATCCCAACAGAAGAGAATACTCAGGAGCCTACACAAGCACCTGCTGAAGCTTTTACAGAAGCAGAAACTTACGCTCCTACAGAAGTATCTACAGAAATTTCAACAGAAGAAATAACAGAAAATCCATCTGACAATGCAACAACTTCTCCTACCCAAGTAGAAAACCCAATTACTGTTACATCATATACCAATAGTGTTTCTCCGGGTGCATATGCTTTTGTAGAAATGCAGGGTTTACCTAATACTGAATATAATATAACAGTTTATTATAGCAGTGGTGAAAGTGAAACAGAAGGTTTGGAGAATAAAGTAAGCGATGAAAATGGTTATATTCGTTGGGAATGGAAAGTAGGAGCAAAAACAAAAGCAGGAACGTACAGTATTATAATTTCAGGCAACAATCAGAAAACGGAAACACAGTTTACCGTAACTGAATAAATTTAATGAATATTAAAACAAAAAACGCATCAGATTGCTCGAAAAGTTAGCTTTCTGATGCGTTTTATTTGCTTACAGATTTTTTGAAAATCAATAAACCGAAAGCCTGTAAAAGACTTTCGGTTTATTGAGATAGTGTATTAGGGTTAATTAGATATTAGCTTATTGAAATTGATATTATGATTTATAATTATCATAATGTTCTTAAATTAAGTGATATTATATCACTAACAAATTACGTTGTCAATGGTTTTTGCAAAATGCTTTTTCTAATGTATAGTCGAAATTGTAGAAAATATGGCAGATTTACTTAAAGAATAACAAAGCTAAGATAAATATTATTTTATTGAATAAAACCGCTGTACTAAGGTGAAAAAATCTTAGTATAGTGGTTTTTTCGTATAAACTCCAAATTAAATTTATATCATCAGTAATAATTTAACTGTAAATTTAAATAATAACTATCAGGGAGCTGATATGATGAAAAAAATAATTCTGGAGCTTGTGCTTACTTTTGGAATTATAGTTGCAGTGCTGTTTTCAGGTACACTTGTTAAAAGTAGTGTATATGCTGTTGATGTATATAAAGTTACTGCATCTAAAGTTGAGGATACTGTTGTTTGTTCAGGAAAAATACAGTATAAAGAAACCTGCGAGGTTACACCAACAACTGCGGGCTTAATAAAAGAAGTAAAGGTTAGCAAAGGTGATTATGTAGAAAAAGATGATGTTCTATTTTCTATGATAACAGATTTATCAGGAAATATATCAAATATAAGTGGTTCACTTTCTGATGTTGTAGATAAAAAATCAATAAATGTTGTAGCACCTGTTTCAGGTATTGTACTTGATGTATCTGTTAAAGACGAAGATGTAGTAACTAATACAGCAACAGCAGTTACGATAGTAAACAGTGACGATTTATGTGTTAGTGTGCCTGTAAGCGAAAGTAAAATTTCTGAGGTTAAAGAAGGGCAAAAAGTTACAATAACAGGCAGTGCTTTTGAGGACAGCAAGTATACAGGTGTTGTTTCAGAAGTAGATAATGTTGCAAAGCAGGTTGTTACAACTACAGGTAAAGAAACAGCAGTGGATGTAGTTGTAGATATTGATAATCCTGACGATAAAATAAGACAGGGATATACAGCTAAATGTACTATTGTAACCAATACTAAAAATAATGGTTTTGTAATACCTTATGATGCCATTGAAATGAGCAGTGAAACAAATGGTAAAGTCTATGTTTATGAAAATGGTAAAGCTGTAGAAAAGTCTATAAAAATTGGAAATGAATATGAAAATGGTGTAGAGATACTTTCAGGTGTTAAGGCTGGTGATTTAATAATTAATTCACCGGATAAAATTAGTAATAAGAACAGTATAAAAATAAATAAGCTTGTGGAGAGTTGATATGATTGAAGAAATACTGTTATATCCTATAAAAAACTTATTCAGAAAAAAGGGAAGAAGTTTACTTACAATTTTGGGTGTTGCCATAGGTGTATGTTCTGTTATAATTATTAATAGTATTGGCTCTTTTGGTACTGTTGCTGTTAACAGTGAGCTTGACAGCCTTGGAATGGGTGGTTTAACTGTTGCTGTAAAAAATGGTAATATTCCGCTTGCCACAAATGAACTTGAAAAAATAAAAGAAACAGATGGGGTAAAAAGTGCTACACCTGTATTCGTAGAAAGTTCAGAGGCTCAATCATCATTCGGCAAAGAAGAAAATGCTATGATATGGGGAATAGACAGCAATGCAAAAGATATAGTATCATTACAACTTTTGTATGGCAGAGAGATTAATAAATCAGATATTAGTAACAATTCCACAGTTTGTATGGTTGACCAAACCTTTGCACAGGCAATGTATGGTAAGGATAACGCAGTGGGACATAAAGTATCGCTTACCTTACAGGGGAATACAGAGGTTTTTACAGTAGTTGGTGTTATAAAAACAGGCAGTGGCTTGTTACAGTCTGCAATGGGCAGTTATGTGCCAAATTTTGTTTATATTCCATACACCACAATGCAGTACCTTACAGGTCAGACAAACTATAATCAGGTTATAACCAAGGCAGAGGACGGTGCAGACATTTCAGCACTTGCAACAACTATTGAAAAAAGGCTGACTTTATTAAACGGAGCAGAAAACGAAAGCTACAGCGTTACAAATCTTGCACAGCAAAAAGAGTCGCTTAATAATATTCTTAATATTGTTACAGCTATTTTATCAGCTGTTGGTGCAATCTCTCTTGTTGTAGCAGGACTTAGTATTATGACAGTAATGCTTGTATCAGTAGGAGAACGTAAAAGAGAGATAGGAATAAAAAAGGCTATAGGTGCTACAAAATTTATTATAGTCAGAGAATTTTTGGGTGAAGCATTAATGCTGTCAATTTTAGGCTGTGTAATAGGTACAGGTATTTCATATTTATTGGTGTTTATTGGTGGTAAATTAATAAATGTATCTATAAATATAGATGTTCAGACAATTTTGATAACCTGTATGTTTTCAGTTTTATCGGGTGTGGTGTTTGGTGTTTACCCTGCACTTAAAGCAGCAAAGCTTAAACCCGCCGAAACTTTGAGAGCTTTATAAAAGAACGGAGAATTTATTATGAGCAGATTTTCTTTACCCAACTTACCTTTAAATCAGGTAACAGATGTAATAGTATCCGGTGAATATTCTTATATTATAGATGAACTAAATAAACTTGGTATATCAACCATAATAACAGCACCAAGTATAGATTTACCGTACTATGAACGCTACCATCCTGATATGCAATGCTCATATTACAAGAAAGGCACACTTGCTGTATCAAATAATAATCCATACTTTGCAAACAGTATAGCAATGTGTGGTATACATATAAATCGAACAGATACAAAGCTTATCCCAAATTATCCACACAACATATCATTTAATCATGTAATAATCGGCAATAAAATAATCTGTAATGAAAAATATACTGATAAAAAGATACTTGAATACTGCAAGAAAAATAATTTAAAAATTATAAATGTAAAGCAAGGATATACAAAATGCTCTACAGTAGTTGTAAATGAAAACGCTGTAATAACCTCTGACCCGTCTATTTATAACAGCTGTATAAAAAATGATATTGATGTTTTGAAGATTGACAGTGGCTATATAAGCCTGTATGGATATGATTATGGCTTTATAGGTGGTTGTTGTGGTAAATTGTCAAATGATATTCTTGCTTTTACAGGTAAAATAAACGGGCATAAAAACTATAAAAACATAAAATCATTTTTGCATAACCACGGTGTGTATATTTCAGAACTAAGCAATAAACCTCTTTTAGATATAGGGAGTATAATTCCATTTAAAGAAGCAACAGAAGAATAAATAAAAAAATTTTAGTAAATGGGACATTTTGCCTTCTTTAAAGATATTATAGGTGAAAAGCTTTTCACAAGGTTAAAGGAGGTTTTGCACTTGACCGATGAGCATTTTACATATGTTGCAAAAAAATATGCCGATACGATTTTCCGAATAGCATATAACTACTGCAAAAACAGAGATGATTCTGACGACATAGTGCAGAATGTCCTTTTAAAGTATTATAAGTCTAATAAGGATTTTGAAAGTGAAGAGCATATAAAGCACTGGCTTATCCGAGTAGCGGTAAACGAAAGCAAAAAGCTGGTTATCTCACCATTTAAAAGGAATATTGTTTCCATTGATGAAATAGGAGATATACCGTTTGAGCAAAAGGAAGAAAGCGATTTGTACTATGCGGTTATGAAATTAAAAACCAAGTACAGAATGATTGTTTATATGTACTACTACGAAGATTTTTCCGTGAACGAAATAGCGGATATTCTCAAAGAAAATCCTTCCACTGTCAGAACTCGACTTATGAGAGCAAGAAAAAAGCTAAAAGAGAATTTAGAGGAGGTTTGGACAGATGAGTAATAAAGATTTATTTAAAAGCACTTTTTCCCACTTAAAAGTAAATGAGGATATTATTACGGAGGTTATCGAAATGAAGGAAAATAAAAAAATAAGAAAATTTCCGGCAAAGGCAATTTTGGTTACAGCAGCTTGCATTATAACTCTTCTTTGTTCAGGTATTGCAGTAAATGCCGCAACAGACGGTGCTATAGTTGGCGATATTTTTTGTACAACTGACTATTTGGGTGCAACATATACATATGAATTAAAGAAAATTGATGATGATACAGTTTTATTTTGGCTATTTTCAGATGAAAACAATAATGAAGATATAAATGAACTTTTAGACGAGTATACTGACAAAGAGGCTGGAACATATTATGATACTGATTCAGAAGGTAATGAAGTTATTATTGTAGTAGAGGAAGACGGCTCGGCAACAATAAGCTATGATACTGATGAAGTTACCGAAGAAAGTAGAGAAATGGCAGATATAATTAAATAGGTTGAATGATGTTTATATTTTCTGAAAAATATAAGAGCAAGCCAAAAATTTTCATAAAACCCTTGACACGATACATATACTTTGATATAATCATTTAGGAAAATAAAGCAAAGCAGATATGCTTTCACCTATGAAGTTCCGTCTTGCATAGGTCAATCATTTAAGATTATGCACTGTTAGTGTGTGTCATTGTGTTTGATTGCGGGCGGATAATATCTGCCCGCATTTTTATTTCTTATTATTTTTTGGAGGTGCTTACCCATTAGCAACAAGGAACTACAGATTAACGACGAAATTCGAGACAAAGAAATAAGAGTAATCAACTCAGACGGTTCTCAGCTTGGACTTATGTCTGCCGTAAAAGCATTGGAAATTGCAGAGTCGCAGAACTTGGACTTAGTTAAAATTGCGC
The DNA here is from genome assembly GCA_036306965.1 of Acutalibacteraceae bacterium. Classification (GTDB taxonomy): domain Bacteria; phylum Bacillota; class Clostridia; order Oscillospirales; family Acutalibacteraceae; genus CAG-964. Next base: position 57,799 of record JAXJYN010000031.1, on the reverse strand, counting down.
CTCAGGCAAAACCACCTGTATGTAAGGTAATGGATTATGGTAAATATCGCTTTGAACAAGCAAAGCGTGAGAAAGAGGCCAAGAAAAATCAGCGTGTTATTGATGTTAAAGAAATTAGACTTTCTTTAAATATTGACACACACGATTTTAACACAAAGGTAAACCAGGCTACTAAGTTTATTAAAAACGGTAATAAAGTGAAGGTTTCAATCCGTTTCCGTGGCAGAGAGATGGGTCACCCCGAAATAGGTCACGAAAATATGGGAAGATTTGCACAGGCTATGGAAGAAGTAGCAGTTGTTGAAAAGCCCGCTAAGCTTGGAGGACGTAATATGCTTATGTTCCTTGCTCCAAAAACAGGCAAATAATCAGACAAACCAAGGAGGATAATATTATGCCAAAGATTAAAACACACAGTGGTGCAAAAAAGCGTTTTAAAGTTTCTAAAAACGGTAAAGTTATGCGTGCTCACGCTAATAAGCGTCACATTCTTAACAAAAAGACAACAAAGCGTAAGAGAGGCCTAAGAAAGAACGTAGCTGCTGACAAGACAAATGTAGCACAGCTAAAGAAGCTAATCCCTTACAAATAATTTACCCGAATATTTACTTTTTGAATAAACAACCAACACGGAGGTAGAAGAATATGGCACGTATTAAAGGTGCGATGATGACTCGCAAGAGAAGAAAAAAAGTTTTAAAGCTAGCTAAAGGTTACTGGGGTTCTAAGAGCAGACACTTCAAAATGGCTAAACAGGCTGTAATGAAGAGCGGTAACTACGCATATATCGGCCGTAAGCAGAGAAAGAGAGATTTTAGAAGACTTTGGATTACTCGTATTTCAGCTGCTTGCAGAATGAACGACACTAATTATTCAACATTTATGAATGGTCTAAAGAAGGCAGGCATTACTCTTAACAGAAAGATGCTTTCTGAGATTGCAATTTCTGATCCTGAAGCATTCACAAAGCTAGTTGAGCAGGCTAAAAACGCCTAATAGAAAGCTGTAGTTGCGTTTGGGAGATAACTCCCAAACGCACTTTTTCATAATTCCGAAATTTTTTGAGGTGAATTTATGCAGCGTATAACCAGTAAAGATAATTCTACTGTAAAGCATATAGCAAAGCTTATGAAAAGTTCTTCATATCGCAAGGAATATAACCAATTTGTTATAGAAGGTGTAAGACTTTGTATAGATGCTTTAGAAAGTGATATGCCCATAACTACAGTTGTTTTTTCAGAGTCTGCTCTGAAAAAATACAAGTCACAATCAGACAAGCTTGTTGAAGTTTGCGAAAGCACCTTTGTGTTTTCTGATAAGCTGTTTTCTCAAATTTCAGACACAAAGTCACCACAGGGAATACTCTGTGTATGTAACGGTAATTTAAAACAATTAAATATAAATTCAAATGGTGTTTTTCTTGCCCTTGAGCATATACAAGACCCTTCAAATATGGGTACAATATTAAGAACAGCCGAGGCACTTGGAGTAAATGGTGTAATACTTACTGATAATTGTTGCGATGTTTTTTCACCTAAGGTTCTGCGTGGAACAATGGGTGCGGTGTTCAGGCTTCCTATGATGATTTGCAACAATATGGCAGATACCGTCAATATGCTCAATAACAACGGTATAACAACGATTGCAATGGTTGTTGGCAGAAATTCTGTGCCAATAACATCAATATCATCAGAAAATAAAAAGTCGTGTACTGTATTAATCGGTAATGAAGGCAATGGACTTGAACAGGCCACTATTGATATATGCAAAATAAAAGCTACTATCCCTATGCTTGGCAGGGCAGAGTCACTTAATGCTTCTGTAGCAGCTTCAATTTCTATGTGGGAAGTATTAAGGGGGAAGTGAAAATGTCAGACACATTGAAGTATTGGGTGTGGTTGCAAAACTCTTTGGGATATGCAAACCCCAAGATTAATACTGTCAGACGTTTTTATCCGTCTGTTGTGGATTTTTACAATGGCGGTATGCCGGAATGGCGTTTGTGTGGTTGTTTTACTCCAAAGGAGTTCAACAATCTTTGCAATAATACACTTGAACAGGCACAAGCTGTTGTAGACAGGTGTAAGGCTTTGGGGTATAATTTGTTAACACCTGATATGGATACATACCCAAATTTGCTTAAAGAAATTTATGACCCACCTGCTGTTTTATATGTAAACGGTAAATTGCCTGATGTGGATAATATACTTTCAATAGGTATTGTAGGCACACGAAATGCTACAACCTCGGGCAAAAGGCTTGCATATGCAATCGGCTACGACCTTGCAAAATCGGGTGTAGTTATTATTAGTGGTGGAGCATTGGGTATAGACAGCTCATCACACAACGGTGCATTAATGGCACAGGGTACAACGGTGTGTGTGCTTGGCTGTGGCATAAATTATGCTTATCTTATAAGCAATGCACAAATGCGAAGCAAAATAGCAAAGAGTGGTGCGGTAATTTCTGAATACCCACCCGATACGCCACCGTCAAAATATAACTTTCCTAAAAGAAACAGAATTATTTCTGCACTTTCACAAGGTGTTCTTGTTGTTGAGGCAGGAGAGAAAAGTGGTGCGTTAATTACAGCCACCACAGCACTTTCTCAGAATAAAGACATTTTTGCAGTACCTGGAGATGTTACAAATTCTGTAGCGTTTGGTACTAATGCACTTATAAAGCAGGGTGCAAAGCCTGTAACAAATGCCCAGGAGATTATAGAGGAGTATTCGGGAAAATATACACTGATTGAGGCTGACCCATTGCCACTTGAGAAAATTAGTGATAATATAATAGACAGTATTCCTACAGGAAAAAAACGACCTGTTTCGGTAAATCATATTATTCAGGATAAGAAAAATAACAAGAATACAGGTATAAGTAATAAAAATAATGATAAACTTATTACCGGAAAACCTTTTAAAAGTACAGAAATACAAGAGAAAAAGCAGTTGACAGATATTTCTGATGTTGCAAAAACAATTTACGATATTATATGCGAAAATCCGTCAACAGTTGATGATATAATTATAAGGACAAAATTGCCTATAACGAAAGTAATGCAAAGCTTAACCGAACTGGAGCTTGATGAAGCTGTTGCAAGAAAATCAGGCGGATTATATGTTCCTGTTTGATTTAAGGAGGATTTTATGTCTAAGTTAGTAATAGTGGAGTCACCTGCTAAAGCTAAAACAATAAAAAAATATCTTGGTGAAGGATATGAGGTTGTTGCCTCTATGGGTCATGTAAGGGACTTACCTGCCAAAAGATTGAGTGTAAATATACGAAAGCATTTTCAGCCTAATTACGAAATAATAGAGGGCAAAGAAGAACTTGTTCATAAGCTTGAAAAAGCTGCAAAAAAAGCAGACTATGTTTATCTTGCAACTGACCCCGACCGTGAAGGCGAAGCAATATCTTGGCATCTGGCATATATACTTGGTTTGGAGCTTACCGACAAAAACAGAGTTGAATTTAATGAAATTACAAAAACAGGTGTTAAAAACGGTATGGAAAACCCACGCAGTATTAATCTTGACCTTGTTGACGCACAACAGGCACGAAGAATTTTGGACAGACTTGTTGGTTATAAGCTGAGTCCGTTTTTGTCAAGAAATATCAGACGTGGTTTGTCAGCGGGCAGAGTGCAGTCTGTTGCAGTAAAAATTATTGTAGACAGAGAAAATCAGATAAGAGATTTCAAGCCAGAAGAATATTGGACTGTTGATGCAAAATTTATACCGAAAGGTGGCAGAAAAGCGTTTTCGGCGTCACTATATGGTACAACAGAAGGTAAACTGAAAATTTCAAACGGTGAAGAAGCACAGCAAATTGTTTCTGAGCTTGAAAACGAAGAATTTAAAATAACCAAACTGCGTAATGGCACAAGAAAAAAACAGCCTGCACCACCTTTTACAACTTCCACATTACAGCAGGAGGCTTCAAGAAAGCTGAACTTCCAGTCACGCCGTACAATGAAGGTTGCACAGGAGCTTTACGAAGGTGTAGAACTACCCGAACTTGGTGCAGTGGGTCTTATTACCTATATGAGAACCGACTCGTTGAGAATTTCAAACGATGCTATTGCAGAGGTTACTGAATATATCAAAAACAGGTGGGGAGAAAAATATCTTCCTAAAGAACCACGAGTTTTCAAAACAAAATCAAATGCACAGGACGGTCACGAGGCTATACGTCCCACAATGCCGTCACTCGCACCCGAGCAGATAAAAGCAAGCCTTACAACTGACCAGTATAAAATGTACAAACTTATTTGGGAACGCTTTACAGCCTGTCAGATGGCAGAGTGTGTTCAAAAAACAACAAGTGCAGAAATTACAGGCGGAAAGTATGTGTTTAAGGCTACAGGCTACCGTGTTGATTTCGATGGCTTTACAACACTTTATGTTGAAGGTCAGGACTCAGAAGAGGAGAAAAAAACAGAACTTCCACCTCTTGAAAAGGATATGATAGTTCGTCCTAAAGAGATTATCCCAAATCAGCACTTTACCCAGCCTCCTGCACGATTTACAGAAGCATCATTGATTAAAACTCTTGAAGAAAACGGAATTGGTCGTCCGTCTACATATGCGGCAACAATTTCTACAATAACAACAAGAGGCTATGTAAAGCGAGAGGGCAAAACCCTGTTTCCAACTGAGCTTGGCGAGGTTTCCACAAAGCTTATGCTTGACCATTTCCCAAAAATTGTAAATGTAAAGTTTACCGCACAAATGGAACAAGACCTTGATAAGGTTGAACATGGTGAAGAACAGTGGGTAACATTGCTTGATAATTTCTATGGCGATTTTAACGAAACTCTTAAAAAAGCCAAAGAAAATACTAAAGATGTAAAAATTAAGCTTACAGAAGAAGAAACCGATATCGTCTGCGAAAAATGCGGACGTAAAATGGTTGTAAAGGTTGGCAGATACGGTAAGTTTATTGCTTGTCCGGGTTATCCCGAGTGTAAAAATGTAAAGAATTTTGTAGAACCAATAGGTGTAAGCTGTCCTAAATGTGGTGGAGATGTTATCACCAGAAAATCAAAGCGAGGCAGAGTTTTTTATGGTTGTAATAATTACCCTGACTGCGATTTTGTATCTTGGACAGAGCCTTCAAATGAAAAATGTCCACAATGTGGCGGTGTACTTTACAAGAAAAAAGGCAAAACACCAAAGCTTTACTGTACAACAGAGGGTTGTGGTTTTACCAAAAATTATGAGGAACAATAACTATGAGTATTAAAGTTATAGGTGCAGGTCTTGCAGGTTGTGAGGCAGCGTGGCAGATTGCCAACAGAGGAATAGAAGTTGAGCTTTACGAGATGAAACCGCATAAAAAAACACCTGCACACCATAGTGATTCTTTTGCAGAGCTTGTATGCTCAAATTCATTAAAAGCAGCAAGATTTGCTAGTGCAGCAGGTATGCTCAAGCAGGAAATGCGTATGCTTAATTCTTTGCTTTTGAAATGTGCAGACAAATGCAGTGTTTCTGCAGGTGGTGCACTGGCGGTTAACAGAGATGATTTTTCAGCAATGGTAACAGCTGAAATCAATAATCACCCAAACATAACTGTAATAACAGAGGAGATAACAGAGTTACCTGTAGACGGTTTTTGTGTTATTGCAACAGGTCCGCTTACTGCTGATATTCTGGCTGAAAATATTAAAAATAAGTTTGGTGGTGCATTAAGCTTTTTTGATGCAGCTGCACCTATTGTTACAGCAGAGTCTATTGATTTTGAAAGTGCATTTTTTGCAAGCAGATACGATAAAGGCAGCGGCGATGATTACATCAACTGTCCTATGAATAAAGAAGAATATGAGCTTTTCCATAATGAACTTGTAAATGCAGAGCGAGCACCACTAAAGGATTTTGATGTACAAAATCCAAAGGTATATGAAGGTTGTATGCCTATAGAAGTTATGGCACAGCGTGGAGCAGATACAATAAGATTTGGCCCTATGAAGCCTGTTGGCTTAAAAGACCCAAGAACAGGACACAGACCGTGGGCTGTGTTACAGCTGAGAAAAGAAAATAACGAAGGCACATTGTATAATCTTGTAGGTTTTCAGACAAATTTGAAATTTCCAGAACAAAAAAGAGTGTTTTCACTTATTCCTGCACTTAAAAATGCTGAATTTGTAAGATATGGTGTAATGCACCGCAATACTTTTATAAATTCCCCGCAGTTATTAAACTCTGATTTTGCACTCAGAGAAAATAATAAGATGTTTTTTGCAGGACAAATGACAGGCGTAGAGGGTTATATGGAGTCGGGTAGCAGTGGCTTAATGGCAGGTATAAACTGTGCAAGATTATATAAAGGTTTACCCACAATAACATTACCGAAAGAAACAATGATAGGTTCGTTGTCAGCTTATATAAGTGACGAAACTGTCAGAAATTTCCAGCCAATGGGTGCAAATATCGGTATTCTGCCGTCACTTGATGAGCATATAAGAGATAAAAAGCTGAAAGCAGAAAAATACGCACAACGCTCATTTGCTACACTCGAAAAGTTTATAGCAGATAATAATATCTAAGAGGTTTAAATATGAGAATTATAGTAGACGCATTTGGCGGAGATAATGCACCGCTTGAGATAATCAAAGGTTGTCAGATGGCTGTTGAGGAATATGGTGTAGATATTACTTTGACAGGTGATAAAAACATAATTAAAAAGACAGCTATAGAAAATTGTATATCTTTGAATAAAATTAAAATAGTTCATACCGATGTTGTAATTTCACCTGATGATGATGCTTCATCAGTTGTAAAGGAAAAGAAAAATTCCTCAATGGGTCTGGGATTTCAGTTACTTGCAGAGGGTGAGGGTGACGCATTTGTTTCGGCAGGCAACAGCGGTGCTTTAGTAATGGGCAGTAGCCTTATTATTAAACGTATCAAGGGTGTTAAAAGACCTGCGTTTGCACCTATTATGCCAAAGGCAGAGGGTTGTTTTATGCTTGTAGATGGTGGAGCTAACAACGAGGTACGTCCCGAAATGTTGCAGCAGTTTGCTATTATGGGTTCAATTTATATGAACAAGGTTATGGGTATAGATAATCCAAGAGTAGGTCTTGCAAATGTTGGTACAGAGGAACATAAAGGTGGCCCTTTACAACAGGAGACTTACGAACTGCTAAAGAAAACACCACTTAACTTTATAGGTAATGTAGAGGGCAGAGATATTCCCGGTAATGCCTGTGAAGTTCTTGTAACAGACGGCTTTAATGGCAATCTTATTCTGAAAACCTACGAAGGTGTTGCTATGGAGCTTATGGGTAAGATTAAAGACATTTTCAAAAAGAATATAAAAAATAAGGTTGCTGCTGCAATGATAATGAGCGACCTGAAAATTCTTGCAAAGGAAATGGACTACAACGAATATGGTGGTGCAGCAATTATGGGCATAAATAAACCTGTATTCAAAGCACACGGCAGTTCAAAAGCAAAAACAATCAAAAACGCTATCAAACTTACAAAGCAGTTTGTAGAAGGTAATGTAGTAGAAGAAATAAGCAGAAATATTGCTAATTTGTAATTATAATTATAGCCAAAGCTGAAAGGAGTCTTACAGTTGGAAGAGTTAGAAAAAGCTCTTGGGTATACATTTAAAGATATAAATTATCTAAAAACAGGCTTAACACATTCGTCATATGCAAATGAATATAAAAAAAGCCATATAAAGTGCAACGAACGTCAGGAATTTTTGGGTGATGCAGTTTTGAGTATTGTAGTGTCAGATTACATATACAAAAATTGTCCATCATTGCCTGAAGGAGATTTAACAAAACTGAGAGCCGCATTAGTATGTGAAAAATCACTTGCAGGCTATGCACGTTCAATAAATCTCGGCAAGTATTTGCTTTTAAGTAAAGGTGAAAGACGTTCAAACGGACAGGACAGACCATCAATTCTTGCAGATGCTTTTGAATCAATCATAGCTGCTATTTATCTTGACGGTGGAATGGAAGAAGCACGCAAATTTGTTTTGCGTTTTGTTATTCCCGATATAAAAAGTGCCAAGCCTATAAGGTTTAAAGATTACAAAACCTCATTACAGGAGATTATTCAGAAAAATCCCGAAGAAAAGCTTGAATATGTTCTTGTGGGAGAAAGTGGCCCTGACCATAACAAGCATTTTGTTGTTGAAGTACATTTAAATAGTAATGTAATAGGCAAGGGTGGAGGCAGAAGTAAAAAAGAGGCAGAGCAACAGGCTGCAAGAGAAGCACTGTCTCTGATGGGATATTGAAACACGCAAACGTAGCAATTTTTGTACCGCACAATGGCTGTCCTCATTGTTGTTCTTTCTGTAATCAAATTAGAATTACAGGTAAGCAAAGCCAGCCAACACCGCAAGATGTTATAAATTCGGCAGAAATTGCAATGAAAAGCAAAGGCTATAATCCTGAATTTTCAGAAATTGCGTTTTTTGGTGGAAGCTTTACAGCAATAAAACGTGACTATATGATTTCTCTTTTATCTACTGCATATGATTATATAAAAGAGAAAAGATTTATTGGAATACGCATATCAACACGTCCCGACTGTATAGATGACGAGATTTTGCATATTTTAAAATCATATGGAGTAACATCAATAGAATTAGGTGCTCAGAGTATGTGCAACGATGTTCTTATAGCCAATATGCGTGGACATACTGCTGAAGATGTTATAAATTCCTCAAAGCTTATTAAACAATATGGCTTTGATTTAGGTTTGCAGATGATGACAGGCTTATACCAAAGTACTGTTGAAAAAGATATTTATACTGCACAGCAAATTTGCATATTGAAACCCAAAACGGTTCGTATTTATCCTACAATAATAATGAAGGATACATTATTGGCTGATTTTTACCATAGCGGTAAATACATAACGTATAGTTTAGACGATACTGTAAGCTTATGTGCAGAATTGCTTACAATGTTTGAAGAAAATAATATAACAGTTATTCGTTTAGGCTTGCATAGTACCGACGATATAAAAAACGGTATGGTATCAGGCCCATGGCACCCGTCTTTGGGCGAGCTTTGTTTTTCGCAGGTTTACCGCAATAACATCGAAAAATATATTGCTGACAATAAATTACCACAAGGTGATTATAGTATATCAGTTAACAGTAAAGAGCTTTCAAAGGCTTTGGGGCAAAAACGCAGTAATATTGCCTATTTTAAAGATAAAGGCTATAATATAAAATTCATTCCTAAAGACATAGATAAAGGTGAATTTTTATTTAATTCTTAGAATACTTGGAGTTGACTTAAAACGTGCTTTTAAAATCACTGGAGATACAAGGCTTTAAAACCTTTCCCGATAAAACTAAATTAACATTTGATAAGGGCATAACATCAATAGTAGGTCCTAACGGTAGTGGCAAAAGTAACATCAGTGACGCTATTCGTTGGGTACTGGGTGAACAGTCGCCAAAGGCTATCCGATGTTCTAAAATGGAGGATGTTGTATTCAACGGCACTGATAACCGAAAAAAACAGGGTTATGCCGAAGTTACCCTTACATTTGAAAATAAAGACAGAACACTGGCTTTTGACGGTGATGAGGTTGCTATAACCAGAAGATATTATCGTTCGGGTGACAGTGATTATATGATAAATAAAGCTGCTGTTAGACTAAAGGATATTCACGAACTGTTTATGGATACAGGCTTAGGTCGTGACGGTTATTCTATGATTGGTCAGGGTAAAATCGACAGCATAGTTGCATCAAAAAGTGAGGACAGACGAGAGATTTTTGAAGAAGCAGCGGGTATTTCACGCTATAGATACAGAAAGCTGGAGGCTGAACGTAAGCTGAAGGGTACAGAAGAAAATCTTGTTCGTCTACGTGATATTCTTACAGAACTTGATGACCGTATAGGTCCTCTTGAAATTCAGGCAAAAAAAGCAGAAGCATTTTTAGAGTATTCAAACGAGAAAAAGGAGCTTGAAATAGCACTTTGGCTTAATACAATAAAGCAATCCGCAACAGTTTTGCGTGAACAGGAGGAAAAGCTTGAAATAGCACGAAGTCAACATCAAGATGCAGAACGTGCCTTGGAGGAAATTCAAAAAGAAAGTGAAGAGCTTTTCTTGCAGAACAGCAAACATCTCTCACTAATAGATGAAATAAGGCGAGAAATTTCATCTTATGATGAACAGATAGCAGAAAAGAAATCAAACATTTCCGTTGCTGAAAATAACATAATACATAATAATCAAAATATAGAAAGAGTAAGGCTTGAAATAGACTCCCTTACCGATTCCGCTAAAGATACCGCAAACGAAATAAAAGAGAAAAAGCAGAAAATCAGCGAGTATACAGAGAAAATCTCAAAATTACAAAAACAGTATTCACAGTATGAAAACAGCCTTAATGAGGTTAATTTAAATGTGAGCAAAAACTCGGACTTGCTACAGGAAATTTCTGTAAAGCTTGCAAAGCTTAGTGCAAGAGCAGCAGACATAAAGGTTTCTGCTATGACAAGTATGGCATCTGTAAGCGAGGCAAAGGAGCGTATTGCAAACCTTAACAACTCCAAAAACGTAAAAGTTCAACAACTTGAACAACTTACACTACAGTGCAACGATTATGAAAAAATGTTTGCAGATGCAAATGAAAATGTTACAAAGTTAAGTAATGCACTGTCAGGTTGTCAGCTAAAACTTAGCAACAAACAGGAAAAACGAGAACAGCTAAAAAATACAGCTGATAAGCTTAACCTTGATTTTCAGGAGCGTTCCAGACGTGTGCGTATGCTTGAAGATTTGGAAAGAAATATGGAGGGCTTTTATAACAGCGTAAAAATTGTTATAAAAGAGTCACAGCGAGGTAATCTGCAAGGTATACACGGCCCTGTGTCAAGAGTAATCAATGTACCAACAGAATATACTGTTGCTATTGAAACTGCGTTAGGTAATTCTATGCAACACATAGTTACCTCAGACGAGAACAGTGCAAAATCAGCTATTAATTACTTAAAACAGCGTGATGGTGGTAGAGCAACATTTTTGCCACTTACAACAATAAAAGGTTATACACTTAATGAAAAAGGTCTTGAAAATTGTCAGGGTTTTGTAGGCACAGCCTCAGAACTTTGTAGTTGTGAACCTCAGTATATCGGAATTTTAAATTCATTGTTGGGTAGAATTGTAATAGCAGATAACCTCAACAATGCTGTAAATATTGCAAAAAAGTACAGCTATAAATTCCGTATAGTAACACTTGACGGACAGGTTGTAAACGCAGGTGGTTCTCTTACAGGTGGTTCTCAGGGCAAAAAATCAGGTTTGCTTTCTCGTGCAGGAGAAATTCGCAAAAATAAAGAAATTGTACTTGAACTTAAAGAAAAATACGAAAACGCAACAACCGAATATAAAAACGCAATTCGTGAATTTTCTGAAACCGAGGCAGAAATAACAGGTACAAGAGCTGAGTTATCAAAAGCACAGGAAGAAAAGATAAAAATTGATGCTGCTTTAAACAGTAGCAAGGTTGAACTTTCACGCTTACGTACATCGCTTACAGACCTTGAAAATGAGATTAAATTGCTTACAGCAAAGGTAGAGAAGCAGTCGGATATTCACAAAAGCTCTCAGAACGAACTTGACAGGCTTAACAAGGAAATTGCAAAAGCTGAACAAGAGTCAGATTCTATTACAGGTGGCAGGGAACAGCTTTCAGAAAAGCGTGAACAGCTTGCCCAGCAGTTGCAGAATACACGTCTTGAAATTGTTACAGCTGAAAAGGATATTGAAAATATCAATGCTGAAATCAATCTTGCACTTACAAATGAAAGTACAAGAGAACAGCGTAAGATTTTACTGAATAAAGAAATTGAAGAATATACAAAAAGAAACGATGCCATAAATACTCAGCTTGAGTTACTTAACCAGTTTGTAGATGACCTTGCAAACAAATCAAAGTCAGCACAAAGTAAAATAGATAAAATCAATAAAGAGCGTAGCGAAACAGACGCTAAAACAACAAAACTGCGACAGGCAGAGCGTGACAAACTTAACGAAAGAGAAACTGCAGGCAGAGAGTTTTCTAAGCTTGAAGAACGTAAGCTTAATCTGCAAAAACAGTATGATGATATTATAAGCAAACTGTGGGATGAATATGAACTTACACCAAGAGAGGCAGAAGAAAAATCAAAGCCTATAGAGAATGTTCCAACCGCCAAAAAGCGTTTAAATGAATTAAAAGGCAAAATAAAATCACTTGGTAATGTAAATGTTTCAGCTATTGAAGAATACAAAGATGTTTCAGAACGTCATAGCTTTATGACAAAACAGGTGGGTGACGTTGAGAAGTCAAAGAATGAAATTATGCACTTGATAGGTGACCTTACGAAACAAATGAAAGAACTGTTTGTTGAAAGATTCAACCTCATTAATGAGCATTTCTCCAAAACTTTTGTAGAACTCTTTGGTGGTGGCAAAGCACATCTTGAACTTACCAACCCTGAAGATGTGCTTACAAGCGGAATTGAAATTATAGTTCATCCACCGGGAAAAATAGTTGTACATCTTGAAGCTTTGTCGGGTGGTGAAAAGGCACTTGTAGCCATAGCACTCTACTTTGCAATTATGAAGGTAAGTCCTGCACCGTTCTGCGTAATGGACGAAATTGAGGCTGCACTTGATGATGTAAATGTAGACAGATTTGCTCAGTATTTGCGTGTTATGAATGACAAAACACAGTTTATTCTTATTACTCACAGACGTGGTACTATGGAAGAAGCAGATGTGCTGTATGGTGTAACAATGCAGGATAAGGGTATTTCAAAGCTGTTGTCATTAAGAGCATCAGAGGTAGCAGAAAAGCTAAATATGCCTCAATAAAAGATATTATAAGAAAAATAAGAAAAAAGGTGAGAAAAATGGGACTATTTAATAAAATTAAAAATGGACTTAAAAAGACAAGAGATGCCGTTGTAAACCAAATTGACAGTATGCTCAAATCTTTTACAAAAATTGACGAGGAGCTTTTTGAAGAACTTGAAGAACTCTTAGTAATGGGTGATGTTGGTGTTAACACAGCAACAAAAATTACAGAAGAACTTAGAAAAAGAGTTAAAAAAGAGGGAATAACAGACCCTAACGAGGTTCACAGACTGCTGAGAGAAATCACAGCCGATATGCTGAGAGGTGGCGAAGAACTTACAATAAATACAAAGCCATCTGTTATTCTTGTAATAGGTGTAAACGGTGTTGGTAAAACTACAACAATAGGTAAGCTTGCAAATAATTTACGTTTGCAGGGTAAAAAAGTTCTTCTTGCCGCTGCCGATACTTTCCGTGCAGCAGCCATAGACCAGCTTGAAATCTGGGCAGAGCGTGCAAAGTGCGATATTGTAAAGCAAAAAGAAGGTTCAGACCCTGCTGCTGTAGTTTATGATGCAATTTCAGCCGCAAAAGCAAGAGGTGCAGATGTTATTATTGCTGACACAGCAGGTAGACTTCATAATAAAAAGCACCTTATGGAGGAACTGGGCAAAATAAGCAGAATTATCGACAGAGAACTGCCTGATGCTGATAAGGAATTTTTGATTGTACTGGACGCTACCACAGGTCAAAATGCTGTTAATCAGGCGAGAGAGTTTAAAAATTCTGCAGGTATTACAGGTATTGTGTTAACAAAGCTTGATGGTACTGCAAAGGGCGGTGTAGTTCTTTCAATCAAGGAAGAACTTGGTGTACCTGTTAAATATATTGGTGTAGGCGAGCAGATGGATGACCTGCAACCATTTAATGCAGACGATTTTGCAAAGGCATTGTTTACAAGAAATAACGAGGATTGATTTATGAAAACTTTTGTAATAGCAAGTAATAACCCTAAAAAGGTTAAAGAACTTAACAGAATACTTAATCCTATGGGCATAACTGCAAAAACAGCCAAAGAAATGGGTGTAAGTCTTGATGAAGTTGAAGAAACAGGCACAACCTTTGTTGAAAATGCACGTTTAAAAGCGAGGGCAGCATATAAACTTACAGGCTTACCTTGTATAGCAGATGATTCAGGACTTATGGTAGACGCTTTAAATGGTGCTCCAGGTGTTTATTCAGCCAGATATTCCGGAGAGGATGCAACAGACGAAAAAAATAATCAAAAGCTGTTGTCAGAGATGGCAGACGTACCGGTAACCCAGCGTACAGCAAAGTTTGTATGTGTTATCTGTTGTGTTCTGGAGAATGGTAAAGAGATTATTGCACACGGTGAATGTGTGGGAAGAATAGGTTATGAACTGACAGGTAACGGCGGTTTCGGCTATGACCCGTTATTCCTTACAAAAGATGGCAGAAGCTATGCACAGCTTACAGCTGAAGAAAAGGATAAAATCAGCCACAGAGGCAATGCAATAAGAATATTAAAGCAACAGCTTGAACAATATATGACGGAGGAAGATTAATGTTAACAAGTAAGCAGAGGGCCTACCTGCGTGGTATGGCAAATACAATGGATACAATACTTATAATTGGCAAAAGTGGTGTAACAGATACAGTTGTTACACAGGCAGATACAGCACTTGAGGCAAGAGAACTTATTAAAGGCAGGGTTCTGGAAAATTCTGATACAACTTCAAGAATGGCAGCAGACGAAATTGCTGAAAAAGTAAATGCAGATGTTGTACAGGTTATAGGTTCAAAATTTGTTCTTTTCAGACAAAAGAAGAAAGAGTCACAGTATAAATTGCCAAAAGCTAAAACTGAATAATTATGTACAGTAATGTTGAATATACAAATATAAACAAACCCTTAATAGCAATGTATGGCGGTAGCTTTAACCCTATACACACAGGGCATATTCAGCTTGCAAAATATTTTCTTGATGAACTAAAGCTTGACAAGCTTTTGCTTATACCCGATAATAAGCCACCTCATAAAAGCGACAGCGAAATGGTTTCGCCACTTCACCGCTACAATATGTGTAAACTTGCAGTTGAAGATACAGATAAAATCGAGGTAAGTGATATTGAAATAAGACGAGAGGGCAAAAGCTATACTGTTGATACTTTAAAGCAATTAAGCAATATTTACCCAACAGCACAGCTGTTTCTTATAATGGGTGCAGATATGTATTTAAGCTTGCATACTTGGAGGAATTTTCAAAAAATTCTGGAATATGCCATAATCTGTGCAGTGCCACGAGATACTGACAGTATAGATGAGCTTATAAAATATAGTGCATCTTTAGAAGAAAACGGTGCAAAATATATTATTTCAAATAAATCAATGATGAATGTATCATCAACATCTATAAGAGAAAATATTAAAAAAGGAAATCCTATAGCAGGTATGGTTGGAAGCAAAGTAGAAAACTATATCTTCAAAAACTCTTTATACTCGGGGTGAGTAATTTTGAATTTGGACGATTATAAAAAGATAATTAAAGAGCGTATGGGCAAAAAGCGTTACATACACAGTGTTAATGTAGCAAAGTCAGCAGAATATCTTGCAAAAAAATACGATGCTAATGTTGAAAAGGCGGTTATAGCAGGAATTTTACACGATATCACCAAAGAAACACCATATGATGAGCAGTTGCAAATAATAGAAAGCAATGGTATAATATTGGATAATGTTCAGAGATTTTCGCCAAAAACGTGGCATGCTATTTCGGGCAGTGTGTATGTAGAAAAAGTATTGAATATATCCGATGAGGATATTTTAAATGCTATACGCTACCACACCAGTGGCAGAGCAAATATGAGTTTGCTCGAAAAGGTAATTTTTGTAGCCGATTTTATTGGTGAAGAACGTGACTACAAGGGTGTTGATATAATGCGTAGTAAATCCAAAAAGAGCCTTGAGGATGCTATGCTTTACGGTGTAAGCTTTAGCATAAAAGACCTTTCCGAAAGACAATGTGCTATAGATACAAACACCCTTGGTTTATATAATGAACTTATTATTAATAAAGAAAAATAAAACAGGAAGAAGTGACAGCATATGACATCTCTTGAAACAGCAAAGCTTGCTGCAAAAGCACTCAGCGATAAAAAGGGATTAGATATAAAGGTAATAAAAATTGACGATATTTCAGTGCTTTCTGATTATATCGTAATTGCAACAGGTACAAGCAGTACACAAGTAAAGGCTATGGCTGACCATGTAGAGTATGAGCTTGGCGAGGCTGGTGTATCTGTAAGCCACATTGAGGGCTATCGTTCAAACACTTGGATACTTATGGACTATATTGATGTAATTGTTCATGTGTTTATGGAAGAAACAAGAGAATTCTATGACCTTGAGCGTTTGTGGAAAGACGGTGAGGATATAGACGTTTCGGATGTTATTTAAGTAAAATATTTGTATTTAATAAAAGTTTGCAGGAGGAATACTTGTGAGATACGATCATAAGGCAGTTGAGCCAAAATGGCAAAAAATATGGGAAGAAAAAGGCGTATTCCACGCTGAAGATAATTCTTCAAAAGAAAAGTTTTTCGCATTGATTGAGTTCCCTTATCCATCAGGTCAGGGATTGCACGTTGGTCATCCAAGACCATATACAGCTCTTGATATAGTTTCAAGAAAAAGACGTTTGCAGGGATATAATGTTCTTTATCCTATTGGTTGGGACGCTTTCGGTTTACCAACAGAAAACTATGCAATTAAAAACCACATTCATCCTCGTATAGTTACAGAGCAAAATGTAGCAAGATTTAAAAAGCAGATTCAGTCACTTGGTATATCATTTGACTGGAGCAAAGAAATAAACACAACAGACCCTCAATATTACAAGTGGACACAGTGGATTTTCCTACAACTGTTCAAAAAGGGTCTGGCATATAAAAAAGAAATGTCAGTTAACTGGTGTACATCTTGTAAATGTGTACTTGCAAACGAAGAAGTTGTTAACGGTGTTTGCGAGCGTTGTAACAGCGAAGTAGTACACAAGGTTAAGTCACAGTGGATGCTGAAAATTACAGAGTATGCCGACAGACTTATTGATGACCTTGATTTGGTTAACTATCCTGAGCGTGTAAAGACACAGCAGAAGAACTGGATTGGCCGTTCATACGGTGCAGAAGTAGACTTTAAAACATCTACAGGAGATGTTCTTACAATCTACACAACTCGTCCGGATACATTGTTCGGTGCTACATATATGGTTATTTCTCCTGAGCATCCTATGATTGCAAAGTGGGAAAGCCTTATTGAAAATATGGATGCTGTAAAGGAATATCAGGCAGCAGCGGCTAAAAAGAGTGACTTTGAGAGAACAGAGGTTGCAAAAGATAAGACAGGTGTTCGCTTGCAGGGCGTAACTGCTATTAATCCTGTTAACGGCAGAGAAATTCCTATTTTCATTTCAGACTATGTATTGGTTTCATACGGTACAGGTGCTATTATGGCTGTACCTGCACACGATACCCGTGACTGGGAGTTTGCAAAGAAATTTGACCTTCCTATAATTGAAGTTGTAAAGGGTGGGGATGTTCAGAATGAAGCATTCACAAATTGCTCAACAGGTGTTATGGTTAACTCTGACTTCCTTAACGGTATGTCAGTTGAAGATGCTAAGAAGGCAATTATAGAATTTCTTACAAAAGAGGGTATAGGTCATTCAAAGTTTAATTTCAAACTTCGTGACTGGGTATTCTCACGTCAAAGATATTGGGGCGAGCCTATTCCTATAGTTCATTGTGACAAGTGTGGTTATGTTCCTGTTCCTGAAAGTGAACTACCTTTGACATTGCCTGAGGTTGAGTCATATGAGCCTACAGAAAACGGTGAATCTCCACTTGCAAATATTACAGAATGGGTTGAAACAACCTGTCCTTGTTGTGGTGGCAAGGCACATAGAGAAACAGACACAATGCCACAGTGGGCAGGTTCTTCTTGGTATTTCCTAAGATATATTGACCCACACAATACAGAGGCACTTGCAAGCAAAGAAGCAATAGACTACTGGATGTCTGTTGACTGGTACAACGGTGGTATGGAGCATACAACACTTCACTTACTTTACAGCCGTTTCTGGTACAAATTCCTGTATGACATTGGTGTAGTTCCTAATCCTGAGCCATATTCTAAAAGAACAAGTCATGGTATGATTTTGGGTGCTAACGGAGAAAAAATGAGTAAGTCAAGAGGTAACGTAGTTAACCCTGATGAGGTTGTTGATGAATATGGTGCAGACACAATGCGTCTTTACGAAATGTTTATTGGTGACTTTGAAAAGAGTGCTCCTTGGGACCCTAAGGGTATAAAGGGATGTCGTAGATTTATTGAAAGATATTGGAATCTACAGGATATTTTGACAGATGGCGATTTTATTCGTCCTGAAATCGAGGCTAACTTCCATAAAGCAATCAAAAAGGTTAGCGATGATATAGAAAATATTAAGTTTAATACAGCTATAGCAACTCTTATGGCATTGCTTAACGACATTATGGCTACAGGTTCAATTACAAAGAAAGAACTTGCTATATTTACCATACTTACAAATCCTTTTGCACCACATGTTACAGAAGAAGTATGGGAGCTTGCAAAGCTTGGCAACGGCATAGTAGCAGAAGCTCAGTGGCCACAGTATGACGAAGCTAAGTGTAAAGATGACACTGTAGAAATTGTTGTACAGGTAAACGGTAAGGTAAAGGCTAAACTTATGGTTGCTGTTGATATGGATAAAGACACAGCACTGACAACAGCAAAAGAAAATGAAAAAATTGCTCCATTAATAGAGGGCAAGAATATTATAAAAGAGATTTATGTTCCCGGTAAGCTTGTTAATATAGTTGCAAAGTAATTATTATTAAATATTTTCTGAAATTTATTCGAAATACTTGACATATATTAGAAGATATTGTATAATATTTATCGCAATTGTATGCAAATATTATACCCATGCCAGTAGGCGGATGGGAGGGAAGATAGATGGCAGAAATCAGAATTAAAGATAATGAATCTCTTGAAAGTGCTCTTAGAAGATTTAAGAAGCAGTGTGCAAGAGCAGGTGTTATTGCTGAGGTACGTAAAAGAGAGGCTTATGAGAAACCTTCTGTAAAGCGTAAGAAGAAGTCTGAAGCAGCTCGTAAGCGTAAGTTTAAGTAATTTACTTATTTGAGTTAAGAAAGGACGAGCTTTGGCTCGTCCTTTTGTGTTATCTAAAATTTCTAAATTGTTTTAGGGGAGCAACATTTGAAAACCTTATTTTTTAATAATTTGTTAGAAATAGATATATCTGTTTTAAAAAATATGAATATATCCTGTGTTCTACTTGATATAGACAACACTATAAAGCCATATGGTGCAAACTTTATTGATGAGCCTTACATACAGTGGATAAATTCTGTAAAAACAGAAAATATAAAAGTTATTTTATGTTCAAACAATTACAAACACAATGTAGAGCCTATAGCAAATTCGGTAAATTGTGATTTTATTCCATTTTGCTTAAAACCGTCACCTTTTGGTTATTTCAGGGCATATTTAAAATCACAGGAAAAACTTAAAAGCATCGTGGTTATCGGTGACCAGTTTTTTACCGATATATTAGGCGGTAAATTTATGTTTATGAAAACTTTGTTGGTAGAGCCTATTTCATTAGAAAGTGAAGGTGCAACAGTTAAATTAAGGAGAAAGTTAACTGCTGTATTTACAAATAGAATAAAAAACAGAAATAATCCGTATATTAAAGGAGAAAAATAAAATGAGTAAAAAAATTTTACTTTTGTTGGGGCCAAATCTTAACTTGGTTGGCATAAGAGAAAAAACAGTTTATGGTGAAGAAACAGCCGAAAGTATCGAACAAAGTGTTATTGAGTATGGCAAAAAGGTAGGTGTAGATGTAACCGTGTTCCAGTCAAACTGGGAGGGTGCTATAATTGATGAGATACATAAGGCACGTACAGAATATGACGCAGTTATAATTAACCCAGGTGCGTTAACTCATTACAGCTATGCAATCAGAGATGCAATCTCAGGTGTAAGTATTCCGTTTATTGAAGTACATATGTCAAATATCCACAAGCGTGAGGAATTTAGACATAAATCAGTTACAGCACCTGTATGTGTAGGTCAAATTGCAGGCTTTGGTTGGCAGGGCTATATAATGGCATTGGATTATCTTAATAAACTTTAATTTAACTGAAAAGAAGGAATAAATGTGATTACTTACAGAATTAAAAGTCTGCAAAAGCATATAGAAAATTCTGCAGAAGCTTTTATGATAACCTCAGATGTTAACCGTTTTTATTTTACAGGTTTTTCCTCATCGGCAGGCTGTGTTCTGATAACCAAAAACAATGCGTATCTCCTTGTGGATTTCAGGTATGGAGAAGCAGCAGAAAAGGTAGTGAAGCATTGTAAAGTTGTAGTTTTTCAAAAACTTACAGATAGTATAAAAGATATATGTTCCGAAGAAAATATAAAAGAAATATCAGTTGAACAAGAAAGTGTTACATTAGCACAGGCAGAAAGTTATAAAAAGGCTTTTAGAAAATTTGGTGTTGCATTATCACATAGTAAACTCTTAGATGCACTTATAAATAATCTTAGAATTGTAAAAACAGATGACGAGATTAAGTTAATTAAAATGGCACAGCAAATTACCGAAGAAGCTTATACAGAGGTTCTTAACTATGTAAAACCTGGTGTTACAGAGCGTGAAATAGCTCTTGAACTGGAATATCTTATGCGTAAAAAGGGTGCAGACGGTGTTTCGTTTAGCCTTATAACCATTACAGGCAGTAATACTTCATTGCCTCATGGTGTTCCTGGTGATAATGTAATTAAAGAGGGTGACTTTTTCCTGAGTGATATAGGTGCTTTATATCAGGGTTATCACAGTGATATGACCCGTACTGTTGCTGTACACCACGCAACAGACGAAATGCACAAAATATATAATATTGTACTTGATGCTCAACTAAAGGCACTAAGTGCTGTTAAGCCGGGAGAAAAGGCTTGTGATATTGACAAAACAGCCAGAGATATAATTACTCAGGCAGGTTATGGTGATAACTTTGGTCATTCAACAGGTCATGGTGTGGGTTTGGATATTCACGAACAGCCTACATTATCAATTAAAAGTGATGTAATTCTCAGTGCGGGTATGGTAATAACCATAGAACCGGGAATATATCTGCCTGATAAATTTGGTGTGCGAATAGAAGATACAGTGGCAGTTACAAAAAATGGCTGTGAAAATTTAGCTAAAATTGATAAATCACTTATAATTGTTTAATCTATTATGAGGATATTTAATTTTATATCTCTTGAATAATCACATTTATTTAGATTTTTGTTGCTTTTTTATGGCAGATTATGTATAATGTATTTGTATTGTTCGGTGGATTTCACCGCTAAAGAATTTTAGGAGGATTTTAATTTATGATTACAGCAGGCGATTTCAGAAACGGCGTTACATTTGAAATGGACGGACAGGTTGTTTCAATTATCGAATTTCAGCACGTTAAGCCAGGTAAAGGTGCTGCTTTTGTAAGAACAAAAATAAGAAACGTAATTACAGGTGCAGTTGTAGAAAAAACTTTCAACCCTACAGAAAAGTTCCCTACAGCTTTCATCGAGAGAAGAGATATGGAGTATCTTTACGAAGATGGAGACCTATACTACTTTATGGATAACGAAACATATGAGCAGACACCAATCGGTGCAGATGTTCTTGGTGATGCTTTCAAGTTTGTAAAAGAAAATATGGTATGTAAGGTTCTTTCTTACAAGGGTAATGTTTTTGGTGTAGAGCCACCAACATTTGTAACACTACAGGTTACACAGACAGAGCCTGGCGTTAAGGGTGACACAGCTACTAATGTAACAAAGCCGGCTACTCTTGAAACAGGTGCAGAGATTAAGGTGCCTATTTTCATTAACGAAGGCGATATGATTCAGATTGATACTCGTACAGGCGAGTATATGTCAAGAGCTTAATTATTGTTCAACTCACAAAGGAGGGTTATGTAATGACTTTATCAGAAAAAATTGCTTACATTAAGGGTCTTGTAGAGGGCTTAAAGCTTGACGCAGACAAAGACGAGGTTAAGGTTATAAATGCACTTATAGATGTAGTGGGAGATATGGCAAAAACTATTGCTAACCTTGAAACATCTGTAGAGGAAGCAGTTTATCAGATGGACGAGCTTGATGAAAGCGTTTCTAATTTAGAAGATGTAGTATATGGTGATGATTGCTTTGATATATGCGATGATGACCATTGCGATTGTGACGATTGTTGTGATTTTGATGATGATGAAAATGTTTTCTACGAGGTAGTTTGCCCTACTTGTGGTAAAGAAATAAATGTAGAGGAAGAAATTCTCCTTTGTGGCGAAACTGAGTGTCCAAGCTGTGGTGAAATTTTAGAATTTGATTTCAGTACTTTGTTTGATGAGGACGAGGATGAAGATGGTGTTTGCGGTTGTGGTTGTCACGACTGTTCAACAGATAGCCATTGTGACTGCACAGCAGAAGATGCTGAATAATTAAAGTTATAATAAAACTATTTTAACTCCCGATGATTGATTTCATCGGGAGTTTTTCAATTTTAAATTTAGCATTATAAAAATATAATAAAATAAATAGATTATAGTGTTGTAAAAGTTAACAATGTGATATACTGATGATAGAATTTTTTAATGTAAAGTGGTGAGAATTTTGAACTCAGCTAAAAAACTTTTTAAACACAAAAAGCCATATGATTTAACAAATACCGATAATCTGTTTGTTGAAGCTATGCGAGAAAATGCAGTTTTTCAGTATAATAACTGTTCAGATTACAAGCGTATTCTTGATGAAGCAGATTTTAATCCCAATTCAATTAATACAATGCAAGATTTAATTAATCTACCATTTTTGCCAACACTTTATTTCAAGCATCATAATCTTGAAAGTGTCCCGAAGAATAGGCAGTTAATAAAAGCTACTTCATCAGGAACAAGCGGTGCAAGGTCGAATATAGGGTTTGATTTTATGTCACTCAGAACAGGTCTTGATATGGTTATAAATGTAGGTAAATACCACCACTTATGGTCAGCAAAGCCTGTTAATTATATAATATTTGGTTATCAGCCTACTAAAGAAAATAAAACAGCAATAAGCAAAACAGCTTATGGATTTACATTTTTTGCACCTGCATTAAGCCGTACCTTTGCACTTGAAGTGTCAGAAAATGGTTACAAGCTTTCTATGGACAAAGTGAAAAAAGCACTTGAAAAATGTGCAAATTCAAAATTCCCTATGCGTACAATAGGATTTCCGGCATATACATATTTCTTGTTGAAAGAAATGAAAGATAATGGCATATATCTGCAAATGCCCAAGGGCAGTATGGTTACATTAGGTGGTGGCTGGAAACAATTTTATACGCAAAAAGTAGATAAAAAAGATTTTTATAAGCTTGTGTATGATGTATTGGGTATTGAAGAAAGCAATATAATTGAGTTCTTTGGTGCAGTAGAACATCCTATTTTATATACCGATTGCAAATGTCATCATTTTCATATACCTGTTTATAGCAGAGTGATAATACGTAATCCAGATGATTTTTCACCTGTTGCAGATGGTTCTCCCGGACTTATAAATCTTCTCACACCGATGGTGCATAGTGTACCATTGCTTAGTGTTATGACAGATGATATTGGTATTTTACACACTGAACCTTGCCCTTGCGGTGAAAAATCTCCGTGGCTGGAAATTATAGGACGTGTTGGAATAAGCGACATTGTTACCTGTGCATCAGGTGCAGAAGAATATTTAAAAGGGGAAGAAAAATGATTTTATATAATGGAAAAATATTTGATGACTGCAAACAGCTTGAGTTAATAGAAAATCTAAAAAATGAACTGTATAAACCAATTACAGATTTAAAACAGCTTCCCAAAGAGAATGTTATAAACGCTTGTGACACACTTGCAAGAAAAGTACTTAATGGTGATTTTGATAACATTGTAAAACCTTTTTTAAAAGCATTTAACATAAATGATATGCAGTTTAAAGATATGGTAAATATGTTTTTAAGAGAAGGACTTGAATATAAGTGTAGTATAGAATTGTGTGATGATGAATTGATAGTAAGTGATAAAATCATCAGAAGGAGATACCCATTAGGGGTTTTATTGCATATCTCGGCAGGAAATGTAGATGTACTGCCTGCATATAGTGTTATTGAAGGACTTTTAAGCAGTAATGTTAATATATTAAAGCTTCCTGCGGGAGATTCAGGTCTTTCAGTAAAGTTGTTATATGAACTTATAAAAATTGAACCTATGTTAGCAGAATACATATATGTATTCGATGTGCCGTCTACCGAAACAGAAACACTAAAAATTCTTGCAGATTACAGTGATGCTGTTGTAGTATGGGGTGGAGATACAGCAGTAAAAGCTGTTCGACAGCTTGTTGGAGTTAACACAAAAATTATATCTTGGGGACATAAGCTGTCGTTTGCTTATGCAACTCTCAATGCAGATGACAATGAACTTATAGGCTTAGCAAATAATATTTGCAGAACAAATCAACTGTTATGTTCATCGTGCCAAGGTATTTATCTTGATACAGATTCAAAGGATGAACAAATAAAATTTGCAAAACGGTTTTTTGAAATTCTAAAAAAGGTCAACGACGAATTTGGACAGGCTGATTTTGGTATGAGGGCAAAAAATGCCATAAATATTTATAACGAACAACTTGAACAGCATTACACAGGCAATACAATAATGTCTGCCAACGGTGTAAGTGTTATATGCACTAACGACAGTAATCTTACATTATCATATATGTATAGAAGTGTATGGATAAAACGCTTACCATCAAAAAACATAGTACAAATTTTAAAGCCATATAAAAATTACTTGCAAACAGCAGGTGTTCTTTGCAAAGATAAAGAAGAAAGAAAGCTTATTTGTCAAAAGCTTGCTTTTGCAGGAGTAGTGAGAATTACCTCAGGAGAAAATATGTCGGGAACAGTATGTGGTGAAGCACACGATGGTTGTTATCCAATGCGAGAATATAGCCGTATAGTAGAAACTGAGATTTTTTGAGTTTTAAACAAACAAAAGGATAATTATAAAAATACACTGTTTTATTTAAGTTTTACATCTTCATAACATAATTGTGTAATCTTAATATCTTAACTTTTTTGATACTAAAGTTGCGATATTAGAAATTTTTATTTTAAATTTTATCAGCAATTTGCATAAAATAAATTATTTTATGCGATATTTTAAATATGTATTGACAAATTATTTTTAACTTGTTAGAATAAATTTGTACTTATAGATTATTTATTAAGTTGTTTTATGCAATTATATAGAGGTGTATTATATGAGGTTAAAAAATAATTTATTTTTGGCAAGGGCAAATCTTAATGGTTCCCGAAGAAAAAATACTGTAATGGTTATGATGGTGTTATCGGTGGTTGCAGTTATTGCACTTATCGGTTTTCTTAATATTGTAAACACTAAAATGGAAATTAATAAACAAAAAGAAATTGTAAGACAGATATATGTAATGCCTCAAAATCCATATAAAAATTCTACGAGCAGAGGTGTAACACCGGAAAACATAAATGAAATTCTCAATATTGAACACGTTGTTTCCTGTGAAAAAACACCTTATGCAAGTATGCAAACTATAAAAATAAATAAAATTGAAGATGAAAATGATACTGATATATCAAACGAAACAGAACAGCTTAATTTAGATGCTTTATCTGAAGGACTTCAAATGCAATATGTTGATTCAAATTTTACGAGTCAGATTATAGATGGTGAGTCCTTGGATAATGCACCTGTAATGAGTTGTATAGTTCCACATTATTATCTTTATGAATTAAACGATAAAGAGCAAAGTACAAACGAACTTTTAGGAAAAACAATTTCTGTAAGCTGTTCTTATTTGATACATCTTTATAATAAAAGTGATACTAAAGGCTATGATGGACAGTGGGAATATATAGCGAATATAAATTATAAGCTTAAAGTTGTAGGTGTATATTATTTTTCAAGAGAAACCTCACCAGACGGAGGAATATCTGTTCTAATTTCTCCTGAAACAGCAAAGAAATTAGAAAATACGGCACTTGAAGAATGTCAGAAAAAAGGAAATCTTGATGTAAGCGATTACATAAATGACCAATGTGCAAGAGATTATATAGTTACTGTAGATAATTATGATAATGTACAGGAGGTGGGTGATAAGCTGTTAGGTCTTGGCTTTAATGTAGGAGCTCGTGCAGGTTATCTTGATGACTCTGCCGTTGCATTTTCTGCAATATTTGGTGGTGCGGGTACGTTTTTGGTAGTTGCAATAATGTTGCTTACAACAATAAATATATTTTTAAGTGTGCATAACAATATTTCAGACAGAAAAGCAGAAATAGGTTTGATGAAAGCACTTGGCTACAAAACACATCAGATATTTTACTGTATGTATCTTGAAAATGTAATTTTGGCAGTTAAGTCACTTATAATTGGCAGTGCAATTTCGGCAGTAATTGTTGGTGCAATAAATATTATAAATTCAAATAGCAGTACAATTCAGCGTGTCTTTGTAATGCCTTGGTCAGACTTTTTAATTCTGGCTGTGGTTGCGTTGGCTGTAATATTAATTATTCCGCTTATTTGTCAGCTTATTATGGTAAATCTTGTTGCAAAAATACAGCCTCAGGAGGCTATGAATTCTTAAACATTGGAGGTAATAGTTATGAAATCTTTAAGTGTAAAAAACCTGACAAAGGTTTACGACAACAGGGTAACTGCACTGAATAACGTAAGCATAGATATAAATGAAGGTGAATTTATTGTTGTAATGGGACACTCAGGCTCAGGCAAAAGTACACTTTTGCAGATGGTTGGCTTGTTAGATTCACCCACAAGTGGAGATGTAATAATTAATTCCAATAATGTATCATCACTAAAAAAGAATAAAATTGCTGATATAAGAATGAAGACTATAGGTTTTGTATTTCAGGCTTTTCACCTTAATCCTCAGTTAAAGGCGTATGAAAATGTTATGTTACCAATGTTGATTAATCCCAATTTTAAAAATAAAGCCGAAATGGAGGAAAGAGCAAAAAAGCTTATAGAACAAGTGGGATTAAGCGAACGTGCTGTTCATTATCCAAACGAACTTTCAGGTGGTGAACAACAGCGTGTTGCTGTTGCAAGAGCCCTTGCAAATGACCCTGACTTTATTCTTGCTGACGAACCAACAGGAAATCTTGACACAAACAATGAAGCCGTTATTTTTACTTTGCTTAAAGAACTTTCCAAAAAAGGCAAGGGTATTATGGTGGTGTCACATAACGACAGCATAATAGAATATGCCGATAAAATATATTATATGAAAGACGGTGTATTGGGAGATGAAAAACAATGAAGGTATTTAGTTTTTTGCCTCTGGTTAAAGCGTCATATACAAAAAATAAAGTAAGGAGTATGGTTTTTGTTCTGTTTATAGCCTTTTGTGTAGCTTGTATTTTGTTGACTGTTTCGGTAATTTTACCTATGTGGGACAATATGGAAAACAAGGTTAACAATCACCCATATAATCGTGAAATAACCTCTGTAGTAGGTGTAAACGATACAAAAACTCCCCAAAAGCTTGCAGAAATTGACCACGTTGTTGAAGTTAAACGTTCAACAGGTTATATAAATGCAACAAACACCGGTGGAGAGATTATGAATCCGCTTGCAATGTCATATTTACATAATAACTATTCTCCCGTAATAACCAATGGAGAAATGTTTGATTCCAATGATGAGAATGTTGCAATTTTGCCCGAGATTATTCACGATATAGACCCTCAAACACAAGCAAGGGTGGATATTAACTGTAAGGACTTTATAGGTAAAGAGCTTGAGTTTTGTGACGATTATGGTAACAGCTATAAATTCAAAATTGTTGGTACATACGACATCACTGACCCTGCACTCAATACAGAAACTATTTTTATTCCATATAATCAAATGGTAGCTATAAGCGATACTCTGCCTAATGATGATGGTGAAGTTTTGTATAGCGTAATTGTGGACCATTACCGCAACAGAGAGGCAGTGCTTGAAAAATGTATGGAGTTTTCTGACTCGTATTTTGGTAATGACTTTAATATTGATTTAAACTCATTTAATATGTCACTTATAGTGTTGCTTGTGGTACTTCTTGTGTTTCTTATAATGGTTGTAATAGGAACTGTAATTTTTGTATCAAGCTGTATAAAAGGACGTACAAATGAACTTGCACTATACCGTTCCTTAGGATACAAACCGAACCATATTTTTACTATTATATTTACAGAATATTTTATAATGTTGCTGGTTGGCTTTATTCTTGCTGTAGGTATTTCGCTTGTTTTGGCTCAGCTTGTTATAAATCCATATTTAAGTTCATCAGTAGGCGAGGGCATTATGTCTATGCAGGTACAGCTTAATGCTGTTAATATACTTACAGTTTTTGTTGTGTTTATAGCAATTATAGTTATAGTTTGCATAAATGCAACAAAACGTACAGGGAAAATACAGCTTGCTGTATTGCTTAAAGAAAGATAACTTGGCAAACTTAATAAATATTTGTTTTTTTCTTAGTATAATTTTTCTAAAAATTCGCATTTGACGAATGACAAAAAGGGTGCTAAAATAATAGCAATCGAGTAGCGAAAGCGTAAGTCCGGATAAACGGGCTTACGCTTTTTCTTTTTGATTTAAAATGGTTGTGGTAGCTTTCCGAAAAAGTTCCTGATTTTAAGATGATATAAAGATATATTATCTTGACTCATTTAAGGAGGAAAATGAACAAAGAAGTTAAAATCAACAAAATGGGAACAGAGCCTGTTTCCAAAATAATGCTTAGTATGGGTATACCTGTTATGCTTTCTATGATTTTGCAAGCTTGTTACAATATCTTATTGTTGCTTTTGGTATTGGTACAGGTGTAGGTGTTAATGCGTTATTGGCTAAAAGCCTTGGGCAGAATGACAAAGAAAAGGTAGCCACTGTTGCGGGCAATGGTATTACTTTAGGCATAGTAATTTATATTTTATTTCTGTTGTTTGGAATATTTGGTATAGATATTTATTTACAAACTCAATCAGATAATGAAATTATACTGTCAATGAGTAAAGAATATTTGTTTATCTGTACAATACTTTCTTTTGGTATTATAATGTTTTCTATTTGTGAAAAACTATTACAATCCACAGGTAAAACACTCTATTCAACAATAGCACAGATAGCAGGTGCTATAACAAATGTTGTTCTTGACCCTATTATGATATTTGGGTATTTTGGTTGCCCACAACTTGGAATATCTGGTGCGGCGTATGCTACAGTAATAGGTCAGATTGTTTCAATGGCAGTTGCAATGCTTTTTCATTATCTGAAAAATACAGAGGTGAAAAACGGTTTAAAATATCTTAAACCTAATTTTAAAATCATAAAAGAGATTTATGTAATAGGCTTACCAGCAATTATAATGCAGGCGTTAATGTCTTTTATGACATACGGCATAAATATAATCTTCGGCAGTGTATCTACCGCTGCAGTTACTGCGTACGGAATATTCTACAAAATACAGCAATTCTTATTCTTTGCTTGCTTTGGTCTAAGAGATGCAATAACTCCGATAGTTTCATTCAACTTTGGTATGAAAGACCAAAAAAGAGTTAAAGAAGGAATAAAATACGGTATAATATATATTCTGGCTGTTATGATAATAGGAATATTTGCTTTGCAGGTAAGTGCTGAACCATTAGTAATGATATTTGGTTTGTCAGATGAAACAGCCTCTCTTTGTGTTTTGGCAATAAGAATTATATCAGCAGGTTTTATTTTTGCAGGTGTGAATATAGCACTTCAAGGAGTTTTTCAGGCTTTGGGCTGTGGTATAAGTTCGCTTGTAGTATCTGTTCTGAGGTTGTTTATAGTTGTACTTCCGCCTGCAATGTGGTTTACCACATTTTCAAATGCAGAATATGCAATCTGGTTTGCGTTTCCAATTTCAGAATGTGTGGCATTTTTAGTTGCAATAATCTTTATGATAAGGGCAAACAAAAAAATAATTGAACCTTTATTAGATAAACATAATTAAATATAGGGTAAAATAAAACCCGATACTCTTAAAAATTCAAAATAAGAGTATCGGGTTTTTGATTTGTATATAGCTATATAAAATTAAGCGTGATTTATAAAATTTATTTAAAATCGTATATATAGTCTAGTAACTTTATGTAAAACGTGTTATAATATCTAATAATTGGAGGTGCGTGTTAATGTCGTTTGATGTTTTGTACAGTAATTCAAAAGAAGGAGTTGCTCCCGGAGGACTTCGTGACAAAGAACAGATAAAGGTATTGATATGCTATATTATGCACGAAACAGACGTGCCTGTAACTTCTGACTTTATGTGTGGTATTTTGCAGAAGTGTGGTTCTGCTAATTATTTTGAGGCATCCAACAGCTTTGCAGAACTTGTTGCAAACGGTCAGCTTGTAAAATGTAATGAAGAACTTAATCTTTATACTCTTGATGAATCGGGCAAATTTGTAGTAAAAAATCTTGCAGATGAGTTACCGTCTGCATTAAAAGATAATACTCTGAAGAAGTACAAACACTATTTACACCAATATGATATAAAACAGCAAAATAATGTACAGCTGAAAACAAAAAATAACAGAACATATATTGAATGTACTGTTAATGATGGTGATAATCCGCTTTTAACTGTTGATATGTATATGCCTAATGCAGAACAAGCAAGTTTAGTGAGAAATGTTTTTTATAATAATACAGATGTTATTTATCAGGCTGTTGTTGCACTTATGACAGGTGATAAAAAAACTGCATTAAATGTAATATCTGTTGCTGATATCAATACAGAAGATTTTATTTAAAAAATGTATCAATAACCAACATAGCTGTAACTGCGGGTATACCGCCAACAGCACTGGCACATATACTTAGTGTGCTTACAGGTATGTAAACACCTGTAAAAATACCTGCAAAATTCACAGCTGTTAAAGATATAAGTCCGGTAGCTACAGTTGAAACTGACCTTTTAAATGGCTTTTGACTTTTTTTGATGCCGTATAATATAGCAAAAAATATTATAGAACCAAGTATAACTCCTGCTATGATTTTAATATCCATATGTTATGCTCCTTCGTTTTTTGGTTTATTATATGTGTGAATTGTAATTAATATTATAGATTTTACTTTAAATGGTAAAATTATTTTAATCTTTTTATTACAAATCTGTATGTTGACTGGTATGTATTAATATGATATTTTAGGTATAAGCTTAAAAGCTTATTATCGAAACAATTTTTATGTTTCTGAAAGGAGAATTTATATGGAAGGCTTGGGTTTACCTCTGTTCTGGATAGCTATAGCGGTTGTTGCAGCTATATTAGAAGGCTGTACCACTCAACTTGTATCTGTGTGGTTTGCTTTGGGTGCAGTTGTTACTGCCATAGTTGCTGTGTTTACGGATAATCTTCTTATCCAACTAGCTGTATTTGTTGTGGTTTCTGTTTTATGTTTGATTATAACAAGACCACTGGCAAAGCGACTGAAAAAACAAGGTGACGAGGTAGCTACTAACTGTGACCGGTATATTGGAAAAATTGCTGAAGTAATTGTTGATGTTAACAATACAGAGGCAGTTGGACAGGTGAAGGTAGAAGGTTCTGTTTGGTCTGCAAAATCAACCACAGGTGATGTTTTACCTGCCGGAACAATGGTTAAAGTTAATGCTATTGAAGGTGTAAAAATGTTGGTTACACCTGTAAGCGTAACTAAATAAGTTTTGAATTAATTTTAAAAGTGCATAAAAAGGAGAAAAAGTATGGAAGGATTATTTTTAGTTATTATTATTATTGCGATTATTGCTATTCTTATTTTTATAAAGAATGTGAAGGTTGTACCACAGGCTCATTCTTATGTAATTGAGCGTTTTGGTGCCTATCATCAGTCATGGGGAACAGGCTTACACTGGAAGATACCTTTTATGGATAGAATTGCAAGAAAGGTTTCTCTGAAAGAGCAGGTTGTAGATTTTCCGCCTCAGCCTGTTATTACAAAAGATAATGTAACAATGCAGATTGATACAGTAGTATATTTTCAAATTACCGACCCTAAACTGTATACATACGGTGTTGAAAATCCTATTTCTGCTATTGAAAACCTTACAGCAACAACATTAAGAAATATTATAGGTGAGCTTGAACTTGACCACACTCTTACATCAAGAGATGTAATCAACTCGAAAATTCGTGTTATTCTTGACGAAGCAACAGACGCCTGGGGTATTAAGGTTAACAGAGTAGAGCTTAAAAATATTCTGCCACCAAGAGAAATTCAGGAATCAATGGAAAAGCAGATGAAGGCAGAGCGTGAAAGACGTGCAAAAATTCTTGAGGCTGAAGGTCAGAGAGAAAGTGAAATTCTAGTTGCTGAAGGTCATAAACAGTCTGCTATTCTACAGGCTGATGCTGTAAAAGAAAAGAAAATCCGTGAAGCACAGGGTGAAGCTGAGGCTATCAGAAGCGTACAGCAAGCATATGCAGATGCACTCAAAATGCTAAATGAAGCCGCACCAAGCGATAAGGTTATTGCTCTTAAAAGTCTTGAAGCATTCCAGAAAGTTGCCGATGGTAAAGCTACAAAAATTATTATCCCATCTGAAATACAGTCCTTAGCTGGTCTTGCAACATCTGTTAAGGAAGTTTTCAATAATGATGATGTAGCTGTTGCGGATAAAATCAAGTAAACTGTACATTGTTGCGTTTTTGTTGATTGATATTTCAGTTCTAATTTTGTTGTATATGAAACTGAAATAATTTGAAACACAGGTGTTTGTGACAATATCTAAAAATATTGTATTTCAAATGCTTTTGAATGTAAAAATGTTACAAAAAGTATTCTTGATTTTGTAATGAGCGAAAAATGGTTGAAATTATGTTAAAAATGCAATAAAATATAAGTAATGATTTTACTACGGAGGTATTCCAAAATGGCGGATATTATTTGTTCAACAGGTAATATTTTTCATATCAATGGGGTACTTGCGTTCATATACAAGGCATAAAAACAGGCTGTGGTGTATTGCCGCAGCCTTTTAGTTTTGCTTTTGTAAATTAATAAATCAATAAATAATTCCATAATGCTTACAAAATAGTATTACAAAATATTTATATATCTGAAAGGAATGTTCGTTATGAAAAAAGTAGCAGTTATTATGGGTAGTGACAGTGATTTTCCTGTAGTTTCAGGTGCAATCAAAACACTGAAAGAGTATGGTGTACCTGTAGAGGTTCATGTTATGTCTGCACACCGTACACCAGCACAGGCTGCGGAGTTTTCTTCAAACGCAAAAACAAATGGCTTTGGTGTAATTATTGCAGCAGCAGGTAAGGCAGCACATCTTGCAGGTGTTTTGGCTGCTCATACAACAATACCTGTTATCGGTATTCCTGTTAAGTCATCTACACTTGACGGTCTTGATGCTTTGCTGGCTACAGTACAAATGCCAAAGGGTATTCCTGTTGCAACAGTTGCTATAGACGGTGCTGACAATGCGGCATTGCTTGCAGTTCAGATGCTTGCTTTGTCAGATGATACATTGTCACAGAAGCTTGAAGCTCTAAAAGCAGATATGGAGGCAGGTGTAGTTGCCAAGGATAAGGTTATTCAGAGTAAGGTGGAAGAACTGTGAATACAGATATAAATGAAATGAATTTTTACAATGACGAAAAGCCACACGAAGAATGTGGTGTATTCGGTATTTATAAAAACGATGATGATATAAATACAGTAGCTGAGGTTTACAGCGGTTTGTATGCACTACAACACCGTGGACAGCACAGTGCTGGTATCTGTGTGAATGATAATGGTAAATTCAAATGCTATAAGAATAATGGTGTAGTATCAGAGGCTTTGGACGTAAGTACAGTAAACGAATTGCCAAACGGTAAAATCGCTATAGGTCATGTAAGACACTCTTTTTACAGTAACGACAATCGCAATGCCCGTAATCACGATAAACACGATATTGCATCTGTTCAACCGTTATTGATGAGATATATCAATGGCTCATTGGCTATTGCACATAATGGTGCTATTACAAATATTGCTGAACTTCATAAAGAACTTGAAGAAGGCGGAGCAATATTTCAGTCAAACAGTAATGCAGAATTAATTGCATATGTTATAGCTAGT
The DNA here is from genome assembly GCA_036306965.1 of Acutalibacteraceae bacterium. Taxonomy (GTDB): domain Bacteria; phylum Bacillota; class Clostridia; order Oscillospirales; family Acutalibacteraceae; genus CAG-964. Next base: position 23,608 of record JAXJYN010000031.1, on the reverse strand, counting down.
CGCAGACTACAAACAAGCTCAATAGAAGATGCTGTTTTGAAAGCTATGGATATGGTTGAGGGTGCATATTCTATTGTTATGACCTCACCAAGCAAGCTTATAGCGGTTCGTGACCCACACGGCTTCAGACCATTATGCCTTGGAAAAATAAAAAACAGCTACCTGGTTTCTTCAGAAAGCTGTGCTTTCGACAGCCTCGGTGCTGAATTTATAAGAGATATTCAACCAGGTGAAATGGTAGTTATAGACGAAGAAGGATTACACAGCTATACAGAACATTGTGGACAGAAAACATCTATGTGTATTTTTGAGCAGATTTATGTTTCAAGACCTGACAGTGTTATAGATAATCAGTGTGTTCATAATTTCAGAATGAATGTAGGTGCAACTTTGGCTAAAAAATATCCTGTTGAGGCTGATGTTGTGTGTGGTGTACCTGACAGTGGTGTTAGCTGTGCAATAGGTTACGCAAATGCTTCCGGCATACCTTATGGTGTTGCTATTATAAAAAATAAATATCTTGGTCGTACTCTTGCAATGAGTGACAGTAATAACCTGAAACAGAGAACATTAGAGATTAAGATAAATGTTCTTAAACCAACGGTTGATGGCAAACGAGTTGTTATTATAGATGACAGTGTTGTGCGTGGCGGTACAATAGCACATATTGTAGAGTTGCTGAAAAAAGCAGGTGCAAAAGAGGTTCATGTAAGAGTTGCTTCACCACAGTTCCGTGAAACTTGTTATTATGGAACAAACCTGCCTGCAAAGGAAGAATTTGTTTCATATACCGCAGAATCGAATCAGATATGTGAGAAAATAGGAGCAGATTCGCTTGAATTTATTCAGATTGAAGATTTGCTTAACTGTGCAAACGATTCAAAGGTTGATTTTTGTACAGCCTGTTTTACAGGCAATTATCCTACAGAAGTACCTGCGGAAAAGTTTGTGGATAAATTCAGCAAAAAGCTTGTAAAGTAAAAAAATAAATTATTTTAAAAATACATTTTATGGAGGATTTCTTATGAAAAGCTTTAGTGAAAGTTATAAGGCAGCAGGCGTTGATGTTACTGCCGGTTATAAGTCAGTAGAATTAATGAAAGAACACATTGCAAAAACAAAGGTTGATGGTGTTATTTCAGGTATAGGTGGTTTTGGCGGTCTGTTTGAGCCAAATCTTACAGGTATGGAAGAACCTGTACTTGTTTCAGGTACAGATGGTGTAGGTACAAAGCTTAAGCTTGCTTTTCTTTTGGACAAGCACGACACAATCGGTATAGACTGTGTTGCAATGTGTGTTAACGATGTTGTATGCGGTGGTGCAAAGCCATTGTTTTTCCTTGACTATATGGCACTTGGCAAGAATGAGCCGGAAAAGGTTGCAGAAATTGTATCAGGTGTTGCAGAGGGCTGTGTACAGGCAGGCTGTGCTTTAGTTGGTGGCGAAACAGCAGAAATGCCTGGTTTTTACCCTGTTGATGAATACGACCTTGCAGGTTTTTCTGTAGGTATTGTAGATAAAAAGAAAATTATTGACGGTTCAAAGCTGGAGGAAGGCGATGTACTAATCGGTCTTGCTTCATCAGGTGTACATTCAAACGGTTTCTCACTTGTAAGAAAAGTATTTGATATTAACGAAACAACAATAAATAAAACATATGATGAGCTTGATAAGCCACTTGGCGAAACACTTCTTACTCCTACAAAGATATATGTTAAGCCATTGCTTGCACTTATCGAAAAATGTGATGTAAAGGCTGTTTCTCACATTACAGGCGGTGGCTTTTACGAGAACATTCCAAGAATGTTGAAGGATGGTATGTCTGCTAAAATTACAAAGTCTGCTGTACCTGTTCTTCCTATTTTCAATATTATTCAGCGTGAAGGCAATATTTCAGAACACGATATGTTTAATACATTTAATATGGGCGTTGGTATGGTAATTGCTATAAACAAAAATGAAGTTGACACAGCTTTGCAGGTTCTTGCAGATGCAGGTGAGAATGCTTTTGTTCTTGGTGAGGTTGTTGCAGGCGATAAGGAAGTAATTTTTGAATAAGAGGTAATTGCATTGAAAAATATAGTTGTTCTTGTGTCGGGTGGTGGCACAAACCTACAGGCACTTATTGATGCACAGCTTGCAGGAAAAATTCCAAATGGTAAAATAACCTGCGTAATTTCAAGTAATCCAAACGCATATGCTCTTGAACGTGCTAAAAATAATAACATTGATACAGAGGTAATAAGACGTAAGGATTACACCTCTCAGGATGAGTATGACATTGCTTTGACAAATCTTTTAAAGAATAAAGAGGCTGACCTTGTTGTGCTTGCAGGCTTTATGACAATTTTAGGCAGTGGTGTTATAAAGGCTTTTGAAAACAGAATAATCAACATTCATCCGTCACTTATTCCATCTTTCTGTGGTGAGGGTTATTATGGCTTAAAGGTGCACGAACGTGCCTTAGAAAGAGGTGTAAAGGTTACAGGTGCTACTGCACACTTTGTAAACGAGGTGTGTGACGGTGGTCCTATTATTCTTCAGAAGGCTGTAGAAATTCAAAACGGTGATACACCCGAAATTCTACAGAAAAGAGTAATGGAGCAGGCTGAATGGAATATTCTCCCACTGGCTGTTTCTCTTTTTTGTGATGATAAAATCAAAGTAATAAATAATAAAACAACTGAAATTTCAGATTGATTTTGGATAAATAGTTTATTACCCTATAATGGGTGAAAATTGAAAGATAATTTTATTATTACCAAAAACGCAAATGAAAGGAATATACATAATGGAACTACTATCAATAGAAAAAGAACTAACTTCTAACCCATATCCAGGTAGAGGTATATTAATCGGTAAAAGTGCAGACGGCAAAAATGCTGTAATTGCTTATTTTATTATGGGCAGAAGCGAAAACAGCCGTAACAGAATTTTTGTTGAGGACGGCGATGGTATAAGAACACAGGCTTTTGACGAGTCAAAGCTGGAAGACCCATCTTTGATTATTTATGCACCTGTAAGAGTTCTTGGTAACAAAACAATCGTAACAAATGGTGACCAGACAGATACAATTTATGAGCTTATGAATCAGCAAATGACATTTGAACAGTCACTAAGAACAAGAGAGTTCGAGCCTGATGCTCCTAACTACACACCAAGAATTTCAGGTATTGTAAAGGCAGAAAAAGATACTTTTAATTATGCTCTTTCTATTTTGAAAAGTGCAAACGGAAATCCTGATTCTTGCCAGAGATATACTTTTACATATGAAAAGCCGCTTAACGGTGAAGGTAGATTTATCCATACTTACAAGTGCAACGAAAACCCTCTGCCAAGCTTTGAAGGTGAGCCAAAGCTTGTTGAAATCGGCAACGATGATATCGACACATTTGCAAACAAGCTATGGACAGCACTTAACGATGAAAACAAGGTTTCTCTGTTTGTTCGCTACATTAATTTGGAAACACTTGAAGCAGACAGCAGAATTATTAACAAGAATAAATAAATTCTATAAGGAGGATTTACAATGAACGAGCTTGAACTTAAATATGGCTGTAACCCCAACCAGAAGCCATCAAAAATTTTTATGAAGGACAACAGCGATTTGCCAATAGAGGTTCTTAACGGCAGACCTGGTTATATTAACTTTCTTGATGCATTCAACAGCTGGCAGTTGGTAAAGGAATTAAAGACTGCAACAGGATTGCCATCAGCAGCGTCTTTTAAACACGTTAGCCCTGCAGGTGCAGCAGTTGCAACAGAACTTTCTGACACATTAAAGAAGATTTACTTTGTAGACGATTTAGAGCTTTCTCCACTTGCAAGTGCATATGCAAAGGCAAGAGGTGCAGACAGAATGTCATCATACGGTGACTGGATTGCTCTTTCAGATGTTTGTGACGTTCAGACAGCAAAACTTATCCAGCGTGAGGTTTCAGACGGTATTATCGCACCCGGCTATACAGACGAAGCTTTAGAGGTTTTGAAGTCAAAGAGAAAGGGAACATATAACATTGTTAAAATAGATGAAAATTATGTTCCTGCTGAGAAAGAGTATAAAGACGTATTTGGCATTACATTTGAGCAGGGCAGAAATGAGCTTAAAATTGATGATGAAATGCTTTCAAACTTTGTAACAGATAATAAATCCTTTACAGAGGAGGCTAAGCGTGACCTTAAAATTGCTCTTATCACTCTTAAATATACACAGTCTAACTCTGTATGTTATGCAAAGGACGGACAGGCTATAGGTGTAGGTGCGGGACAGCAGTCAAGAATCCACTGCACACGTCTTGCAGGTAATAAGGCAGACATTTGGTTCTTGCGTCAGCATCCAAAGGTACTTAACTTGAAATTTGTTGATAATATCCGCCGTCCTGACAGAGATAATACAATAGATGTTTATATCTCAGATGATTATGAGGACGTTCTTGCAGAGGGTGTATGGCAACAGTTCTTCAAAGAGAAGCCTGAACCATTAAGTCGTGAAGAAAAGAAAGAGTGGTTAAAGAACCTAAGTGGTGTTGCACTAGGCAGTGACGCATTCTTCCCATTTGGTGATAACATTGAACGTGCTCATAAAACAGGTGTTGAGTTTATTGCACAGCCTGGTGGCTCTATCAGAGATGATAATGTTATAGAAACTTGTAATAAATACAATATAGCAATGAGCTTTACAGGTATAAGATTGTTCCATCACTAATTGTAACCAAAAAAGAAATGTTATGACAAGAATAAACGATTGGAAAAAGACTCCTGCTAATACAATTAATATTGATTGGACTATGGTCGAGAAAAAATTAGGATTCAAATTACACGAAAATTTGAAGGATTTTTACTCTCGTGTTTTAAATAAAAATATTGACGGTATCATACAGTTTGACCCTGAAAGATTTGTAAAAGAATATATAAACAAAGAGAATTGGCTTGTAAATGCAAACGGAGATTTCAAAAGAGTTGAGTTTACTCTTTTTTCGTTAAAAAAAGCAGACAATGAATATGTTTCTGATTTCTTTGAAAATTTATTTTTCGGAGAATGGACAGGTGGAAACGATTTTGGTCATAGAGCGTATATAGGCGAGCTTATTATGAACATAGGACAAATTGCTATTATTTTTAATAATGATACCGGCAAATTTGAATGGGTGGATTTCGGTTACGGATATTTTGAAGTATATGAAGAAAACCCTTATGGTATAGTTGCAGATACAGCACAGGAATTTCTTGATAAATTCTGATTTGTCATTCTAAAAATTTGCAATAAAAAGGAAGATTACTATGAATATTTTAATGATTGGTTCGGGTGGTCGTGAACACGCTCTTGTTAAAAAGCTTTTGGAAAGTCCAAGGGTAACAAAGCTGTACACTGCACCTGGCAATGGCGGAATATCCTGCGACAGCATTTGTGTGGATATTCCTGTTATGGATAAAGAAAAAATGGTTAGCTTTGCTAAAGAGAATAGCATTGACCTTGCTTTTGTAGCACCTGATGACCCACTTGCAGCAGGTATGGTAGATGCTTTTGAAGAAGCAGGTATAAGAGCATTCGGTCCAAATGCAAAGGCTGCCGTTATTGAGGCTAGTAAGGTTTTCTCTAAAGACCTTATGAAAAAGTACAATATACCAACAGCTGAATATGAGGTTTTTGATAATTCCGAAAAGGCTATTGCTTATATTAAAGAACGCAATGAGTTCCCTGTTGTTGTAAAGGCAGACGGTCTTGCACTTGGTAAGGGCGTAATTATTGCAAAAAGCTTTGAAGAAGCAAAAGACGCTGTAAAATCTATTATGGAGGACAAAAAATTCGGTGAGTCTGGTAATCAGGTTGTTATCGAAGAATTTTTAACAGGCCCAGAGGTATCTGTTTTATCGTTTACAGATGGTAAAACGGTTAAGCCTATGGTATCTTCAAAAGACCATAAAAGAGCTTATGATAATGACGAGGGTCTTAACACAGGCGGTATGGGTACAATAAGTCCTAACCCTTATTATACAGATGTGCTTGCAGAGGAATGTCAGAAAACTATTTTTGAGCCTACAATCAAAGCAATGACTCAGGAGAATAGACCTTTCAAGGGTTGTTTATATTTTGGTTTGATGATGACACCAAAAGGACCTAAAGTAATTGAATATAACGCACGTTTTGGTGACCCAGAGGCTCAGGTTGTTCTGCCACGCTTAAAGACAGATTTAGTTGATATTATTGATGCTGTTATTGATGAAAAGCTTGATGAGATAAATATAGAATGGTCAGAAAATGCCTCTGCTTGTGTAGTTATGGCAAGTGGTGGTTATCCTGAGGCATACAAAAAGGGTATAGAAATTACAGGTCTTAATGAAAAAGGTAATGTTGATGGAGCTACAGTTTACCACGCAGGTACGGTTTGCAAAGACGGTAAATTCTACACAAACGGTGGCAGAGTTTTGGGTGTAACTGCATCTGCACCAACTCTTGATGAGGCTTTGGAAAAGGCTTATACTGCTGTTGGTAAAATTCATTTTGACGGTGCTCATTATCGTAAGGATATTGGCAGAACAAAGTGATTTTATTTTCTTAAATCACAATAATAAATTGAATAATTAATTACAACAAACTGCAAAATATGTCGCATTTTTTGCAGTTTGTTTATTTATTTGCGAATTTTTTGCATAAATGTTTCATCTTTGATTGATTTATTGCTTGTTGAATGATATAATAAATGCGTGAATTATTATAGGAATATGGGTATTTTTAGTGGCAGTAATTTCCTGTTGCTACATTGGAGGAATATTTATGGCTATTACTATGGCAAATTTGTGCCGGAATTGTGAAAATACCTATGGAATGAAATTGATTGCAGGTTCAGAAGGATTGGATAGCTATGTGCGTTGGGTTCATCTTATTGAGGACAGAGATGTACCGAATTTTTTGCATGGCAGTGAGCTTGTGTTTGTTACAGGAATAGGTCAGCAAAGCAGTGATGACAGTTGGTTGCTTGATTTTGTAAGAAAACTTTATGATAAAAAAGCAGTAGGACTTGTTGTAAATATAGGACCATATATTTGTGCAATACCTAAAGAAGTAATTGATTTTTGTGATGCAAATAAAATGCCTTTGTTTGCTATACCGTGGTCGGTACATCTTGTGGATATTATATACGACTACTGCCATAGAATTGTTTCAAGTGAAGAAAACGAAGTAAATCTGGCGAATGCCTTTAGAAATCTTATTTTTTCGCCGTGGGACAGAGAGTCATATTATAATATACTTGACAGAAAAGATTTTAAAGATACTGACAGTTACTCTGTTGTTACTATTATGCTTTCTACAAATGAGGGAGAAGTGCAGGATTTTGATAACAAAAATCTGCGTTTTCTTGTACACAGACAATTGGGTAAATTGACAAAAAAATTCAGCTTATTCAATCAGGATAAATATCTAATTTGTGTTATTGACAGCTTTACTCCCGAACAATCCGAAAGCTTTTTGAAGGAACTTCTTATTTTTTGCTCGTCACAATTTCCACAGTATGGCATATATGCAGGAATAAGTCCTGTATGTAATGGCTATATGCAGGTTGCTTCAGGATATACAAAATCGGTGTCAGCTGTAAAGGTAGCACTTATGAATAAGAAGAGTATATGCCATTATAGTGAAATAGGTGTATATAAGCTGTTGCTGTCAGTACAGGATAATGAAGTATTGAACGACCTTGTTATAGAACGTCTTGGTTCTCTTGAGGAATTTGACAATAAAAACGGTACAGATTATGTACAAACATTAAAATGCTATTTAATGAATAACTCAAGCGTACAGGAAGTAGCAAAGCAAACCTTTGTACATCGAAATACAATCAACTATAAAATAAAAAAAATCAAAGAGATTCTCCATTGTGAGCTTGATTATGATGATAAGCTTAACTTAATGCTTGCATTTTATATTCGCAAGCTTCTTAACAGTCAGGTGTAATTATAATTTGAATTTGTTTTCGGGTAACTGATTAGTTGCCCGTTTTTGTTTATTATATTATTTTCTTATTAAAATAATTGACTTTACATTTACTTTGTGATACCATAAAATAAATAGAAAAAATGTTGATGAAGAAAGGCAGTTTTCTAAGACTTTTAAGCGAGTTGGGGTATGGTGTAAGCCCGATATTTCATTAAACTGCAAATCACTTCGGAGTTGCTGTCTGAAAGCATAGTGTAATATTTTTATTACTAGAGTTTGTTATTAAGATTTAGCCGGTTTTTCACCGTTAAAAGAAACGCATATGAAGTATGTCGTAATGGGTGGTTTTGCGAAGCTTTAAGGTTTCGTCCTGTTATGGGCGAAACCTTTTTATTTATTTTCAGGAGGTTATAGCAATGTACAAAAAGGTTGATACTAATCTTGATTTTGTTCAGCGTGAAAAGCAAATCGGAAAATTTTGGAAAGAAAACAAAATTTTTGAAAAAAGTATAGAGGAGCGTAAGGGTGGCAAGCCATATGTATTTTATGATGGTCCGCCAACAGCAAATGGTAAGCCACATATAGGTCATGTTCTTACCCGTGTAATCAAGGATATGATTCCAAGATACCAGACAATGAAAGGCTGTATGGTGCCAAGAAAGGCTGGTTGGGATACTCACGGTCTGCCTGTTGAACTTGAGGTTGAAAAGCTTCTTGGTCTTGATGGTAAAGAGCAGATTGAAAAATATGGTCTTGAGCCTTTTATTAAAAAGTGTAAAGAGTCTGTGTGGAAGTACAAGGGAATGTGGGAGGATTTCTCAGACACAGTTGGTTTCTGGGCAGATATGGATAACCCATATGTTACATATGATAACAACTTTATTGAGTCAGAATGGTGGGCTTTAAAGCAGATTTTTGATAAGGGTTTGCTGTATAAAGGCTTTAAGATTGTTCCTTATTGTCCTCGTTGTGGAACACCTTTGTCATCTCACGAGGTTGCTCAGGGATATAAAGATGTTAAAGAACGTTCTGCTATTGCAAAGTTCAAGGTAAAAGACGAGGACGCATATATCCTTGCGTGGACAACAACACCTTGGACACTGCCTTCAAATGTGGCTTTATGTGTAAATCCTAACGAGGAATATGTAAAAATTAAAACAGAAGATGCTGTATATTATATGGCTAAGGCTCTTGTAGAAAAAGTTATTGAGGGTGAATATACAGTTCTTGAATCATACAAAGGTAAGGACTTGGAGTACAAGGAGTATGAACCTCTCTTTGATTTTGTATCACCTAAAAAGAAGTGCTACTATGTAACTTGTGACACATATGTAACTCTTACAGACGGTACAGGTGTTGTACATATTGCACCTGCATTTGGTGAGGATGACGCAAACGTAGGCAGAAAGTACGACCTGCCATTGGTACAGCTTGTTGATTCAAAGGGCGAAATGACAGCCGAAACACCTTGGGCAGGTATGTTCTGTAAAGACGCTGATAAAGAGGTTCTTAAAAATCTTGATGAAAGAGGACTTTTGTTCTCAGCTCCTAAATATGAACATTCGTATCCTCACTGTTGGAGATGTGACACACCACTTATCTACTATGCAAGAGATTCTTGGTTTATCAAAATGACAGATGTTAAGGACAGACTTATTGCCAACAACAACACTGTTAACTGGATTCCTGATTCAATAGGTAAGGGTAGATTTGGTGACTGGCTTAACAATGTTCAGGACTGGGGTATTTCAAGAAACAGATATTGGGGTACACCTCTTAATATCTGGGAATGTGAGTGTGGTCATTACCACTCAATCGGCAGTATAGAAGAACTTAAATCACTTTCTGACAACTGCCCTAATGATATTGAGCTTCACAGACCATATATTGATGAAGTAACAATTAAATGTCCTCACTGTGGCAAAACAATGCACAGAGTTCCTGAGGTTATAGACTGTTGGTTCGATTCAGGTTCAATGCCTTTTGCACAGCACCACTATCCTTTTGAAAATAAAGAACTGTTTGAGTCACAATTCCCTGCTGATTTTATTTCTGAGGCTGTTGACCAGACAAGAGGCTGGTTCTACTCATTGCTTGCAATTTCAACTCTTATTTTTGATAAAGCACCATACAAAAACGTAATCGTTCTTGGTCTTGTACAGGACGAAAACGGACAGAAAATGTCAAAGTCAAAGGGTAACGCTGTAGACCCGTTTGAAGCTTTAGAAACATATGGTGCAGATGCTATCAGATGGTATTTCTACACCAACTCATCACCTTGGTTGCCAAAGAGATTTTATGGCAAAGCAGTTGTTGAGGGTCAGCGTAAATTTATGGGTACACTGTGGAATACATACGCTTTCTTTGTACTTTATGCAAATATAGATAACTTTGACGCAACAAAATATACTTTAGACAAAGAAACTCTTACAGTTATGGATAAGTGGCTGTTGTCACGTTTGAATTCTACTGTAAAAACTGTAGATAATTGTCTTGCAAGCTACAAAATCCCTGAGGCTGCAAGAGCATTACAGGATTTTGTTGACGAAATGAGTAATTGGTATGTAAGAAGATGTCGTGAGAGATTCTGGGTGCAGGATATGACTCAGGATAAAATTAATGCTTATATGACATTGTACACAGCACTTGTAACAATAGCCAAAACTTCAGCACCTATGATTACATTTATGGCTGAAGAAATTTATCGTAACCTTGTTTGTTCAATCGACGCAAATGCACCAGAAAGTGTACACTTGTGTATATTCCCTGAGGTTGATGAGAGTGCTATTGATACAAAGCTTGAGGCTGATATGGATGAGGTGCTGAAGATTGTTGTACTTGGACGTTCTGCGAGAAATGGTTCAACAATGAAAAACCGTCAGCCTTTGGGCAAAATGTATGTTAAAGCAGAAAAGGCACTTGATGATTTCTATATTGATATCATTGAAGATGAGTTGAATATCAAAGAGGTTATATTTACTGATGATGTTTCAGGCTTTGTTTCATATTCATTTAAACCACAGTTAAAAACACTAGGACCTAAGTATGGTAAGCTGTTGGGAGAAATCCGCAATGCACTTGCAACAGTAGACGGTGCAAAGGCTAAAGCAGAACTCAACGAAACAGGTGTTATGACACTTACACTTTCAACAGGTGACATTCAGCTTACAGAAGAAGATTTACTGATTGATGTTAAGCAAATGGAAGGTCTTTATACTGTTACAGATAATGGTATTACAGTTGTGCTTGACACAGCACTTACACCTGAGCTTGTTGAAGAAGGTTTTGTTCGTGAAATTATCAGCAAAATTCAAACAATGCGTAAAGACGCAGGCTTTGAGGTAATGGACCATATTATTATAGGTGTTTCAGGTAATGACAAGATTACAGAAATTATCAATAATAACAAAGAAAACATAGTTGGTGATGTTCTTGCAGATGATGTTACATCAAATACAGACGGATTTGTAAAAGAATGGAATATCAATGGCGAGAATGTAACACTGTCAGTTAAAAAAATTGGTTAAGTTTTTGCCGGAGTTTGTAAATATATAAAATTTATATGGGCTGTAACAATCTATCTTTTGTTACAGCCCATAACTTTTGATGTTTTATTTGTATAAAGGTTTGATATTCTCTGTTTTTATGTTATAATAAAAAGCAAATGTAAATTCGGAAATGGGGTTGAAAGCTGAAAAATGACAGATTTACATTCTCATATTATATATGGTGTTGACGATGGTTCAGAAAATATGGATATGTCAATAGAAATGCTCAGAGGTGCATCAAAAGCAGGAACAAGAAATATTGTTTTTACACCTCATTGTAATATCAGTGTAGATGAAGATGTCCGCTATAAAAATGACATACTTATAAACAGATATAAGCAGATAAAAAGTAAATCAAAACAAATTGGTTTGGATATAAATATTTATCTTGGTTCAGAGGTATATGCAAGTAATGATATTACAGAACTTATAAAAAGAGGTAATGCTATTACATTGAATCACAGCAGATATTTACTTACCGAATTTAATTTTAATGAAGACCCGTTGTTTGTAAGCAATACCTTGGGTAAAATACAGAGTATGGGTCTTGTGCCGTTGCTTGCACATCCCGAAAGATATAAATTTGTGCAAAAATTTCCTTATATGGTGTATGATTGGGTTCGTAGCGGTTGTCTAATTCAGATTAACAGAGGTAGTCTTATTGGTGGATTTGGAGAAGCGTCAGAACAGCTGGCACATTTTTTGCTGGAAGAAAACCTTGTACATATTGTTTCAAGTGATGGGCATAGACCTTACAGACGTAAGCCTGTACTAAATGATGCATATAACGTAGTGGATAAATATTACGGCAGAGAAAGAGCAGAGCGTTTATTCAAAAAAAACCCTGAAATGATTTTACACAACAAAGAAATCAGATATTAAAATAATTATAAAAGATAATAAAATTTGTAAGGAGTATTATATGAGTAATTTATTTGGAAAAAAATCAATTAAATATCTGGCTGTGATTATTGCAGTAGTTATTCTGTTTGGTTTATTCGGTTACTATTATTACAGAAGTGAAGTAGGAAAAAAACTTAACTGTCCCGAAATAACTTTTTCTGATAAATTTAAAACAGATGTAAGTGTAAAAGTAACGGAGCAGGAGTTGTTGGTGGGTGTAAAAGCAACAGATGTTGAAGATGGAGATTTAACTGCTGATGTTATAATAGAAAGTATGTCAAATCTTATAAAGGGTGACAGGCGAGAGGTTATATATGTTGTATGTGACTCCGATAATAATGTTACTAAAGTAAAAAAAGAAATTAAATATACAGACTATACTTCTCCGGTGATTGAATCTATAGAAAGTAAACCTGTTATTAAAGAACGTAAATATGCAGACATATTGTCGTGCTTTAAGGCTACAGATGTAATAGATGGTGATATAACTGATAAAATCAAAATAGATTCTGTTGATACAAGTAAAGACAGCATTAACAAAGGTGTTTTTCCTTTAGTGCTTTCCGTTACCAACAGTTGTGGTGATACAGTTCGTCTTGAAACATCGGTTACACTTATCGAGTAAGGAGGATTGTTATGAATAATGGTGATAATAAAATCAAAAATGAAAATAAAAATTACTCGTTTGATATGAACAGCACAATAAAAGATATAATCAGACATTGGTATATAATATTATTGGTTGCAATTATCGCTTCAATGGGTTGTTTTGTTTTTGCAAAACAAACATATAAGCCACAGTACAGCACTCATATTACCTTGCTTGTACAAAGCAAAACAAGTGGACAGAGTACATATGACAGTTTGTCAACTACAACTAAAATAGCTAACGTATTCAAATCTATACTTGACAGTAGTCAGCTACAGAATACTGCCGCAGAACTTTTGGGTTATAATTCCTTTCCGGGTACATTAAGCTGTTCGGTAGTTGAAGAAACAAATATACTTTCTTTTACTGTTACATCAGATTCTCCTATGAAATCATATAGGCTTCTGAATGCTGTTCTTGAAAGTTACCCTAAATTCACAAAAAATGTTTTTTCAACAGTGGTTCTCCAAACTCTTGAAGAACCTGTTGTTCCTGTATCACCCATAAATAGTTTAAGTGCATATAAAATGATGATACTTGGATTTATTATTGGTGCTTTTGGTACAATAGCTTTAATCGTAGTATTGTCTTACTTTAAGGATACTGTAAAAAAAGAAAATGAAGTAGAAAAAAAGCTTAATATAAAAAGAATTGTTTCTATTCCAAGGCAAAAGAAAAAAATGAAAATCAGTGAGAGGATAAAGGGTGTAAGAAAATCTTTGTCACTTGCAAATCCTGTTATCGGTTTTGCATTTAGAGAGTCATTTAAAAAGCTGAGAAGAATAGTAGTGTCAGACAGTGAAAAGCATAATCATAAAATTTATGCTATAACAAGTTCTTTGGAAAACGAGGGTAAAACCACAGTTGCAGTAAACCTTGCAATAGCTTTAGGCAAAATGGATTACAAGGTATTGCTTATAGATTCTGACCTAAGAAAGCCGGCTGTTATAAAGTTTCTTGACAAAACTGTAGAAGAAGGCAAATGTATAACAGACTTTCTGGAGGGCAAAGCAAGATTATCTGATATTCTAACTTATGATGATATATTGAACATTACCATTGTTGGCTGTGATAAGGGTACAGCAAAAGCAAACGAGCTTATCGCCTCAGATGAAATGAATTATCTTCTTTCAGTTGGAAAAGAAAAGTATGACTTTGTAATTATAGATACACCTCCGCTTGGCTTTGTTGCTGATGCCGAGGATATTATAAGCGAAAGTGATGCTTCTGTTCTTGTTGTAAGAAGAGATGTTGCCAATGCTATTACTATTAATGACACAATAGATATTATACTGGGTACTCATACAAAGCTTTTGGGTTGTGTTTATAATGACGCTGAGAATGTTTCGCTTACAGGTAGTTTTGCATATGGTAAATATGGCTATGGGTACGGTTATGAATATGGCAAATATTCAAATCATAAAGACTAGGAGGTGGAGTGAATGAACAGTAATTTTACATCTGAGAGTAATAGCAATAGATATATTTCAGTTGGAGAGATTATAATAAGAACTCTTAATGGTATTAAGAAGCATTGGAGATTTATTCCGATATTGGCTTGTATATGCTCAGTTGTTCTGGTAGCACATACATATAAAACTTATACTCCTCAGTATAAAGCGTCAGCCACTTTTACGGTTTCACCACGAGAATCAAATATTTCAGCATATACAACAAACAGTATATCTACACAACAGCTTGAAAAAACATTTCCTTATATAATTACCAGTGCTCCACTTACAAAGGTTGTTACCGAAGATTTGGGGCTGTCATCAATGCCGGGTTCAGTTACAGCAAGTGCTGTAAAGGATACTAACCTGTTTACAATAACTGTAGTTACAAATAACTATGAAATGTCATATAATGTACTTAAATCGGTTATAAACAATTATCCTACAGTTGCAGAATATGTTATAGGAGATACAGATATAGTTCTTGTTGTTCCTCCCACAGCATCAGCTGTGCCAATAAATACAGTATCATATAGAAAACAAGCGTTATTGGGTGTCGCTATTGGAACATTACTATCAATTATAGCTATAATGCTGATTGAAGTGTTCAACACAACTGTAAGGCATCCTGATGATATAGAATATCATCTTAACAGTAAAAAGCTAGGTTCTGTTATAAAAGTTGTAAACAAAAAAAGCAGTAAAACGGAAGATGTTGTTTCTTTAAACAATCTGCACGTAGATGCACGTTTTAAAGAGTCTATATTTTCCATAAGAAACAGCATTATCAAATCGTGTGAAGAAAATAAAATCAAATCTTTTATGATTACAAGTACAGGTGCAGGAGAGGGAAAAACAACTATTTCTTCTAATCTGGCTATATCATTTGCTAAAAAGCGTTACAATACAATTATAGTTGACTGTGACCTAAGAAATCCTTCTTTAAGACATCAGTTCAATATATCAGAAAATGAAAATTCACTTGGTATTGTAGATGTTGTAACAGGTAAATGTAACCTTGAGGACGCACTTCTTAAGTTGAATAAAAGCGGACTATATATATTACCGGGTACTGTACCTGTAGAAAATGCGTCTGAGCTTATGGGTAGCAAGCAAATGGTTGAACTTATAAAGGCACTTGAAAAAATGTTTGACTATGTAATAATAGATGCTCCTCCTGTTGGAATTGTTTCTGACGCATTAGAAATAAAAGACCATATAGGTGGTGTAATGTTTGTAGTAAGGCAGGATTACATCAAGGTAAGTAAAATAATTGATGCTATAAGTAGCTTTGGCTTAAGTAAAATTTGTATTCTGGGTTGTGTATTCAATATGGCTTCAGGTGTTTTTGGTACAAAAGGTTATGGCAGATACGGTTATAACAGCTATGGCGGATATGGCAGATATGGCAATTACAGCTCATATAACAGTAACGGTTACAGTAAAGGATATGGCTATTATTATGAAGATGATGAAAGTGACGACAGTATTGAAAAATAAAATTAAATCAGATTTTATGTTGGAAATTAATTATACTGTTGTCATATTCCAAAATGGAGGTTATTATGAATAAAGCAATCAATGTTATTATAACTATTCTCTCTGTGGTTTCTGTAATTGTTATTCTGTTGCTTGTATTTTTTGCAGATGCTTTTTTTGCTATAGACGTTTCGGACAATGTAGTTAATATCACTACCGAATCTGTAAATATTTCTTTCGACACAGACCCATTAATTTTAGACGGTACAAGTCTTGACCTTATGGAGGGTGTTGTAGCTAAAGACGAAAGCGGAAATGATGTTACAGACCTTGTAACTGCCTCAGTAGTAAATGAGGGTAATGACAAGTATATTATGTACAGTGTTAACAGTTCTGATTATAATCTTGAAACATACAAAAGAGGTTTACAGCTTAAAAACTATAAAGGTCCTTCTATTGCACTGAAAAAGACAACCTATACCTGTGATATAAATGAAATTGACAGTTATATTATTTCACTGATAGAGGCAAAATCTATAAAGGCATATGACGGTTATGGAAATGATATTTCTTTAAGTGTATATGTAGACCCATCCGTTCAGATAAAAGAAGCAGGAACTCAAAATGTTACATTGGTTGTAAAAAATTCTCTGGCGGATACAGTTAAAAGAGATATATCAATAAAAATTACAGGCACATTAGACCAATCAAAGGTTACTATTTCAACAGAAACAACTTCTATAAAAAAGAATTCTTCTTTTTCACCAAGCGAATATATTGTAACCGCTGTTGATGGTGATGGTAATGACATTACTGATAAAATAATTTTTGAAAACAATGTAGATGTTACCACTTCGGGAAGATATAAGGTATATTATTATGTTGCAGGTGAAGATACTGATTCTCCTGCAGCAACCTTGACAGTAGTTGTAACAGATTAAAAATTGCACCACAGTTTTATAGCTGTGGTGCTTTTTATAAATCAATGTAACTTTTAAAGAAGCTGTTTCTGAAGAAGAACTACAATCAAAACTTGATAGAGCTTATGAAAAATTACCTGACAGTTCTCCCGAGAATAGCGGAAGTTACTATGAAGTAGAGAACAAAGTACACGAGGGACGCACCGTCATTCATTACTTTTTGGGAACATACGAAACCTAAGAATACAAAGAGTAAATTAATTGTAATATGTGTACAATAGTCAGGTAGAGGTTTAGTTATATAAAAAATTCCAATGTAAAATATATTTCATATAAAAATCAATTGTTATTTTCAAAGGAATGTTGTATAATATTACCAGTTAACATATAGGAGGTTTAATTATGCTAAGCCAATTCAGAAAAACTAAGATTATTTGTACTATGGGACCTGCAACAGATGATGAAAATATTTTGCGTCTGCTTATTGAGAGTGGTATGAATGTTGCCCGTATCAATATGTCGCACGGTACTCACGAAGAACAAAGAGTTAGAATAGATAAGATTAAAAAGCTTCGTGAAGAGCTTAAAAAACCTGTAGCCATTCTGCTTGACACAAAAGGCCCTGAAATAAGAACAGGTAACTTTAAAAATGGTAAAGAGCTTTTGCATACAGGTCAGATTTTTACATTCACAACAAATGAATGTGAGGGTGACAACAAATGCTGTTCAATCACTTTTAAAGGCTTGCCAAATGACCTTAAAACAGGCGACAAAATATTGGTTGATGATGGTCTTATCGAAATGGTAGTACAGAATCTTACCAAAACAAACATTGAATGTAAGGTTATAAACGAAGGCTATATTGCTTCACATAAAGGAATCAATGTACCCGGTGTAAGTCTATCACTTCCTTTTATCAGCGAAGTTGATAAGGCTGATATTGCTTTTGGTGTACAGCAAGATTTAGATTTTATTGCTGCATCTTTTACAAGAACACCAGAAGATATTTTCCAGTTAAGGCGTGAGCTTGCAGCCAACAACTGCAATGATATGCGTATTATTGCAAAAATAGAGAACGAAGAAGGCGTTCGTAATATAGATGAAATCATCAGAGCATCAGACGGAATTATGGTTGCTCGTGGTGA
Organism: Acutalibacteraceae bacterium; assembly: GCA_036306965.1. GTDB lineage: Bacteria > Bacillota > Clostridia > Oscillospirales > Acutalibacteraceae > CAG-964. The sequence goes on along the minus strand of JAXJYN010000031.1, from coordinate 5,579 downwards.
TATGGGTGTTGAAGTACCTCTTGAAGATGTGCCTATAATTCAAAAAAGACTTATTAAAAAGGCATATGCAGCAGGTAAACAGGTTATTACAGCAACTCAGTTGCTTGATTCTATGATTAAAAATCCACGTCCTACAAGAGCAGAAACAACAGACGTTGCAAATGCTATTTATGACGGTACAAGTGCTATAATGCTAAGTGGTGAAACAGCTGCAGGTGAATATCCTGTTGAGGCACTTCGTACAATGGATATTATCGCAAGACGTACAGAACGTGATATAGATTATGTAAGAAAATTCAGTAAAAGAGATATTACCGAGCGTCCTGATGTTACATCTGCTATATCTCACGCAACCTGTACAACTGCTCACGACCTTGGTGCTGTAGCAATTATGACAGTTTCAAAATCCGGCTTAACAGCAAGAGAAATTTCAAAATATCGCCCAGCTTGTCCAATTATTTGCGGTACAACCTCACCAAAGGTAAGACGACAAATGAATCTTTCATGGGGTGTTGTTCCTATAATGGTAGAGGAACAGAGCAATACAGACGCACTTTTTGAACACGTTGTACACGTTTCTCAGGAAGAAGGTCTGGTACAAAACGGTGACCTTGCAGTTATTACAGCTGGTATTCCTTTGGGTGTTTCTGGTACAACCAATATGCTTAAAGTACATTTGGTTGGTGATGTTCTTGTTTCGGGTACACCTGTAAATTCACGAAATTACTGTGGTCATATCTGCGTTTGTCACAATGAACAAGAAGCACAGGAAAACTTTAATGCAGGTGATATTCTGGTTATTCCAAAAACAACTAATAATATTCTGCCATTGCTCAAAACAGCTGGCGGTATTATTACTGAAGAGGACGGACTTACATCTCATGCAGCTATTGTTGCAATGGCATTGGATAAGCCTGTTATTATTGGTGCAATAAATGCTACAAAACTTCTTAAAACAGGTACAACAGTTAAAATGGACGGTTCAAGAGGTCTTGTATTTAATGCAACAGGAACAAATGGCCCTGCTGATTTGGAAATATAACAGAAATATAAAGTAAATATTTGTAAAAAACAAAACTACAGCATACAAAAATTGGTGTGTGCTGTAGTTTTTGTTTTGTTAAGCTGATTGCAGAAAGTGTATTTTATTTAAATCCACAAATTTTTGCTACACTCGATACAATAAAACATAATAATAATCCGCAAATAAGCGGAGTGAAAAACGAAACAAGTGTCCATTTTAAACTTTTTGTTTCTTTGTAAATTGATATGCAGGTGGTTGAACAGGGAAAGTGCATAAGATAAAATATTATAACACAGATTACAGTAACTACATTCCAGCCGTTTGATGTAAACAGTGTATAAATCTGTGCAATATTGTCAGCCTCAGTTAGTACACCTGTTTGAGTATAAAGCATTATCATTATTGGAATAACAATTTCATTGGCAGGAAACCCTAAAATAAAGGCAATAAGAATTACACCGTCCATTCCAAAAAGCTGTGCAAAAGGGTCAATAAATTCTGTGCAGTAGCTTATAAGGCTTGAATTATTAATTTCAACATTTGTCAAAATCCATATTATAAGTCCGGCAGGTGCGGCAACAGCTACAGCTCTGCCAAGTACAAAAATAGTTCTGTCAAATATACTGCGTATTATTATTTTTCCAATTTGTGGTTTACGGTAGGGAGGGAGTTCAAGCGTAAAAGATGAGCTTTCACCTTTCAAAAGTGTTTTTGATAGAATTTTTGATACAAGAAATGTCGTAAAAACTCCTAATAATATTACAAGCATTAAAACCAGTGCAGTGAATACAGATGAAACAGTAGTAACAAAAATTCCTGTAAAAAGTAAAGTTATTAATGTAATCAATCCCGGAAAACGGCCATTGCACGGTACAAACGAGTTTGTAATAATCGCAATGAGCCTTTCTCTTGGAGAATCAATTATTCTGCATCCTGTAACACCACAAGCATTACAGCCAAATCCCATACACATACTAAGCGATTGTTTGCCGTGGCAATTCGCTTTCTGAAAAAGACTATCCATATTGAAGGCAATTCGTGGCAGATATCCTGAATCTTCAAGTAAAGTAAATAATGGGAAGAATATTGCCATTGGCGGTAACATCACAGAAACTACCCACGCTGTGGTTTTGTATACACCGTCCATAAGCATACTTGTAAGTATTGATGGTGTGTTTATAGAATTAAGACTGTTGGTTATAATTACATACAACCATTCAAACAAATTGCTTAACCATTGGCTAGGATAGTTTGCACCTATAATAGTTAACCAGAAAATAAATGCAAGCAATAAAATCATTATAGGGATACCAGTTATTTTGGAGGTGAGAATTTTATCAATCTTTCTGTCACGAAGATTATAATTAGGATTATTAAGAGTAACAACTTTATTATATATGTACTCGCATTTCTTTAAGATAGTTTCTACTATTTCATCTCTTAAATTTTCCTCTGAAATTTTACTATTCAAGAGGATATTATTCAGAGTTCGTTTTAGTTCAATGTTGTTTTTACTGCTTTTTATTGTGTTATTAATATATTTATCGTTTTCAAGTAATCTTAATGCAAAAAATCTTTGCAGTTTAACGGTAGGGCATATGTCAGAAAGATATGGGGTAAGTTGATTCACACTTTCTTCTATACAGTTATTGTATTTCACAGAAGTTGGATAATATTTTCTCTTATGAAAAATAACAGACTCAACTTCGTTTTTTAACTCAATAATTCCTGTGCCTTTTCTTGCACATATCCCAACAACAGGCACACCAAGATAAAGTGACAGTTCATCTGTATCAACCACTATTTTTTTCTTTTCTGCTTCATCCAATAAGTTTACACAAACAATAACATTATCAGTAATTTCAAGTATTTGAAGAACAAGATTAAGATTACGTTCCAGACAGGTAGCGTCCACCACCACAACGACAGCGTCTATACTTTCTTCCAACAGAAAATTTCTTGCCTGTGCTTCTTCTTCTGAACTTACAAGTAATGAATATGTTCCGGGCAAATCTACTATTGTGTAGTTGATATTATTAAAAGTATATTCACCAAAGGCATTGCTGACAGTTTTACCCGTCCAATTTCCTGTGTGTTGATTCATACCTGTAAGTGTGTTGAATAAGGTGCTTTTACCTACATTTGGATTACCTGCAAGGGCAATTACCTTTTTAGCCAACATATTCACTCCTTGAAAACTCCAAGGCAGGTATTTTTACAACTGCCTTATTTATGTGTGGATAAACTGAATTTTAAAATTCAGAATGTAATATAAAAGTATATTAATAAAATATGTTGATGTATAAAGGTGTGTTACAAAAAGAAAAAACCAAATTAATCATAATGTTAATTTATAAAATAATTACTTAATAAAAACCCAATATATTAAAAGCACACATATCAGGGTTAAAACTATAAATAGCTTTATGTTTTACAGTTTTAATATTCCTAAATATAACTTACCTGGCGTTCAAGTGAGTTATATTAAATGAAAAAGTTGAAAATTTTATAGTGCTTGTTTTATTATTTTTTGATTGAGGTGACAATAGATATACCTGTTTTTATTTAGATAAACATTTTTTAATACAAGATTTATTTATAAAAATAAACAAACAACAAACTGATATTTATTAAAAAGCTTTCTGTTTGTTGTTTGCTCTGTATTTGATATTAAGTTTTTTGAAAATAAATTGTTGCAACAGCAGTTTATTTGATTTGAATAAATTGTTTATTACAGATTTTAAGTAGGGAAAATAATAAGAGATTGTTATTTTATTCTCTTGTTATTTTGCTTACTGTTTTTGATTCTTTTTTTCATTGTTACAATTTTTGTTGCAATTATCAAAGCTAGGATTAAAGGCGTAGAAATTCTTGCTATCTAATCTATCTGTAAGCAAACGTAATGCTTCACCAAATCTTTGATAATGTACAACCTCTCTTGCTCTTAAAAATCTGATGGGGTCAATAACATCAGGGTCATCACAGAATCTAAGAATATTGTCATAGGTTGAACGAGCTTTTTGCTCGGCAGCCAGATTTTCGTGCAAGTCAGTTATAGGGTCACCTTTACTTTGTAAATATGCGGCACTAAACGGTGTTCCACTTGCAGATGAAGGATAGACACCTGTTGTATGGTCAACAAAATAATTTTGAAAACCTGAATTTTCAATTTCTTCAGGTGTTAAATTTCTTGTTAGCTGATGAACTATAGTACCTATCATCTCAAGATGTGCTAATTCGTGCGTACACTCAAGTTAGAAATGAGATTATAAAAAATCATCCGAGATTTTCGGATATAAAACTACTTGGAAATTGTCGTAGTTCTTGGTAAAACGCTCTGAGTGTTCCTTTGAATACTTTGTTTCAGTTAATATTTCTTTTAGCATTTTATTTTTATCAGCAGGGCTTTCAAGGTCGTAGTATACGCTGACTACCTGTTTAACTTTTGGGATAAACTCTTTGTGTTGTTTTTCTGAAGCTTTAATCTTATTTATCTTAGCTTGCAAATCGTCAATTAATGTAAGTGTAGTAGACTGTTCAGACTTTATTTTTTCAGTACGTTCTAAAAACGTTGGTGCATCATATACCCCTAACTCATAAGCTTCATAAGCTTTATCTAATTGTTTTTTTAGAGTGTCTAATTTTGCTGTGTAGCTTTTTAGCGTGTTTTTATACTCTGTTATATCCGGTAGTAGTTTGTGGGTAATAGGGGATTGTTCAATCTCGTATTTTGTAATCCATTCTTCAAGAGTTTTTATTATAGCTTTTTCAACTCGCCATAAATCAGAGCTAACATTATTGCAATATCTGTTAGTACATATTAAACCGTCTTGTCGTCCGTTAGTATATGGTCTGCGTTGCATATGCTTGCCACATTTTGCACACACCACTAAACCAGCAAGAGGGTTTTGAACACCTTTGGACTTAGGGCAAGTATTTTTTCTGTTTTCGTTTCTCCGTGCTTGCACGATATTATATGTTTCTAAATCAATAATAGCAGGGTGTAAGCCTTCATATGTAGGAGCGTCTAAATCTCTTGTTCTTTGTATCACTTTTTGGCCATCTACCATTGATTTTTTTTGAGGTCGCAATCCCCAGCGTACTTTTCCGATATAGTGTGGATTTGATAATATATCTCTAACACTTGCTGATTGCCAATCGGTCCTGCCTGTTGCTGATAATACACCAAGGTTATGTAATCTCTTGCTGATTTCTGCAAATCCTATAACGTTGCCGTCTTCGTCACCGTAGGCATACCATTTGTATATTTGCCTTACTACCTCCGCTTGTTCTGGTATTGGCTCAAGTGTAAACCCCTTTTCGCCCTTTAGTTTAACTTTTTTGTAGCCATAGGGTGGTTTGTTGCCTACAAACTTACCCTCTTTAATTGATTGCAAACGACCAGTTTGGAGTCTGCGATTAATTGTCTTATATTCTCGTCTTGACATAAATAGACCAAACTCAAAATACTCTTCATCAAATTCATTGTTCGGATTGTAGGTCTTGTTTGGTGTTATAATAAGAGTGTCAGAGTATTTAAAGGTTTGAGCAACCA
>JAXJYN010000030.1:0-2653 GCA_036306965.1 Acutalibacteraceae bacterium | reverse complement strand
GGGTTTCCTTTTTCATAACTGTAAGTGGTTCGCCACAAACATCACATATCATTTCGCTTTCATCAAGCTTATGTTCAATCACCTCAACAGGAAGATTATCAAATTTACTTCCTCTCTTTGACTTCTTGCGTGAATGTGCCTTTACAACAGTTTCAAGCTCGGGCTCAACGGTTAGTGGCTCTTGAAGAGTTTCTGCTTCATTAAAAAGATCAAAAAGAGAAAGTTGGTCAGGGTTCACCTTTTCAGATGATGCACCAAATTTTTCTTTTGCTTTTAATTTCAACTGCTCAATATACCAGTTATTTACTTTTTCAAGTGACTGGATTTTCTCATCTTTTTCTTTTAGTTCTTTGTCTTGTTTTTCTATTTTGGATTTTAAAGCTTCATTTTCAGCTCTCAATTCTTCGATTGTACTCACCCTAAAATCCTCCTGAATCGCACTTTTTTGATGTATTTATTATACCATAAAAAGCACAAAAATCCTAGTAAAATCAACACTTTTTCCATACCTCAGTGCGTTTTATTTTTTGCGTAATTCCAGGTGCCATGATTATATTTTTAAGATCATCATACGCAAGTATCATTGTCTTTTCATCAGCCTCTTCTGTAGGCCATACAACTCTTCCTCTCTCAATTCTTTTGAAATGAATCCAGAATCCGTTATCTGCCCATACAAGCAATTTTATGCGATTGCGACTGTTATTGCAAAATGCAAAAATGATTTTATCCCTTGGGTCAAGCTGAAATTGCTCACATACGATTTCTGACAGACCATTAATACTTTTTCTCATATCAGTGGCACCACAGCAGAGGATGATTTTATAGTCGCTATATTCAAACATCAGCTTGTAGCACCACCTTTAAAATGTTTTCCAATGTTCCTATATCAACATTTGCAGGAATTGTAATCTTAAATGATTTATATTCAACTGTAATGTCAGTGGTGTTTTTTACTTGCATTTCTGGTTGCTCCTGCAACTTTGGTGGAATCGTAATCTCTACAAATTTTGCTTTACTTTTAGGTGTTCTAACATCAGACTTTGTACTACGAATCCAGCCTGCAAATGTTGATTTTGATATACTTTTGGTAGTACACCATTCTGATAGAGATAGACCACTTGCTTCATAATCAGCTATTAATTTTAACTTTTCTTCTTTTGTTCTTCTTATTGCCATATTAAAATCCTCCTTTCAATGAGAATTATATCCCATTAAAAGGAGGATGGGTAGGCGTGCCTGAGTTGACGCTTACGAAAAAACTGCTACAGATAATAAGTGGGTAAGCACAGGTGTAAATACTTCTGATAATCGTGAGCGTCGTGACGGACCTGGTGGAGAAAATTCAAAAAGCAGATAAAATATGTTTTTTGCAAAAAAACAAGTGGCAGAAGATTACTCGTCTTCTGCCACTCTTTTATAACAATTAGATTGTAATTTCAGTATTTGTTAATACTTTCTTGTATGTTCCTAAACCGTATGTGTTTTCGTAACCAATCTGATGTCTCATCAAAATAATTACGTCAGTAACACTGATTGTCTTACTTCCATCAACATCAGCTGTTAGTAGCTGTGTTTGTGTAAGTGTTTTACTACCAACAACAGCCTTTTGTACTGATAGTACGTCTAGAAGTGTAATTGCACCATCGTTGTCTACGTCACCAAGGAATACTGTTGTGTATTTATCATCTACTGGTGGGTTTGTTGGTGGATTTGTTGGTGGGATAACAACAGGTGACCAAGCCTCCCAGTTATTGCCTGATGAGAACTTATGTGACTCACCTGAAAGCTGTAGACCAGGCTGCATTTCTGCAGGGTATCTGTTAGCTGATGAAGAACCTGCGTTGAAGATTACTCTTGTTTCGCTACCCCATAGCTTTTCAGGAACCTCAACCTCATATAGACCAAGAGTTGAGTTAAATGTCATAGCCTGACCTGGCCAAGCAGAGTTTTCTACTACGCTTGCACCACTCTCGTCATAGATATAAGCATTAACTGATGACCAGTTGTATGATGTGTTATCAAAGTAAACATTTATTGTTGCGTTAGGGTCTTTCTTCTTATAAACGTAAGTCTTAGTAACTGTGTCTTCAGCGTTAGAAGCTGTTACCTGTACAGAAACCTGACCACCCTCAACTGTGTTTTCACCAATCTTGAATGTACCACCGTTCTTAACTGTAAATGGTGTACCACCATCAACTGTTACAGAAGCTGAATCTGCACCCTTTAGTGCTAGTGTTAGTGTACAAGAACCCTCGAAAGAGTTTGAACCTGTTGAGCTCTTTAGTGCAACTGAAATAGATGACTGAGGACCCTCGATTAGGATTGTACCGTTAGCACCTGTGTTGAATGAAACCTTACCACCTGAAACAGTTGCTGTTGAACCGTCATAAGCATTTGTAACTACTGTACCGTCAGACCATACAGAACCAACATTTACTGACATATTTGTGTTAGCAGGAGCGAATAGTGTAGCGATAACTGAATCCTGAACCTCGCCGTCATCGTATGTTCTAGCAAATGTATAACCTGAGCTTGAGTTATAGCCTGAAATTGTCTGATGCTGACCAGCACCTACTGCAATATGATTGTTACGGAATGAACCAACCTTCTGCCAGTGAGCAAGAACACCTGCATCTGTATTGCTCCAGTTCAT
>JAXJYN010000029.1:0-11331 GCA_036306965.1 Acutalibacteraceae bacterium | reverse complement strand
TTTGTTATATCAATATTAAGCTTATTGAAAAGGAGAATTTCAGATGAAGCGACTTGGCAAATATACAATAGTTTATGAAAATGAACCTGTAATAGCAGGCTTTGGTTCAGTTGCAGGCAAAAAAGAAAGTGAAGGACCTCTTAAGAATTATTTTCATAAAATTGAATACGATACACGAATGGGTTGTGACACTTGGGAGCAAGCCGAAAGTAAGCTTCAAACTCAAGCAATTAAAACCGCACTGGAAAAATCCCAAATTAGCGGTGAAGATATCCAAATAGCATTTGGTGGTGATTTGCTTAACCAGTGTATAAGTACCAGCTACAGTATTCGTGGATTTTGTATACCATTTTTAGGGCAGTATGGTGCTTGCTCAACTATGGTTCAAAGCTTGCTTATGGCAGGGCTTATGGTAGACGGAAGTTATGCTAAAAATGCACTTGCTGTAACATCATCTCACTTTTGTTCTGCCGAAAGACAGTTTCGATTTCCACTTGAATACGGCGGTCAGCGTACACCGTCAGCACAGTGGACAGTAACAGGCAGTGGTGCAATAGTGGTATCCTCCACAGGAAATGGGCCTAAATTAAAGCATTGCACGGTTGGAAAGGTTGTTGATATGGGCGTTACCGACATAAACAATATGGGTGCAGCTATGGCACCGGCAGCCTGCGAAACTATAAAATCATTTTTTACAGACACACAAACGAAGCCTTCTGATTATGACCTTATTTTAACAGGTGACTTGGGCAGAATAGGTTCTGAGTTGCTTTTACAACTTCTACAGCAAGAGCATATAGATATTACAAGACAACACAACGACTGCGGTATGATGATTTATAACATTGAAGAACAAGATGTACACGCAGGAGGAAGTGGCTGTGGCTGTTGCGGAAGTGTATTATGCAGTATCATTCTGGAAAAAATGTGCCAACATTCGCTCAAAAATATTTTGGTAATTGCAACAGGTGCGTTAATGTCGCCAACCTCTAACCAACAGGGTGAAAGTACACCCGGCATTGCACATCTGGTACATTTGGAAATATAAAAAGCAAATAATAAATTCAACTTGTACAACAGTTGAATTACTTTTATTAAACGTGTATAATTCAAATAAAGAGCCTTAACGGTTCAATCCAGAATAAAGGAGGGTAGCGTTTGACTAAAACATATAATGTAATTGTTTGCAGATAGCAAAAGCTATTTGCAAAAAAACAAATAGCTTTTGCCGAACTTGTTATTATAATAATAAGGAGAATTCTGCAATGAGCTATTCAAATGGCAAAGATGTTTTACCTAATGAACTTCTTACTGCTATTCAGAAATATATAGACGGTGAATATTTATATATTCCACGAAAAGAAGATAATCGCAAGCTATGGGGTGAAACTAAAAACACCAAGAATAAAAATTTAGAAAGAAACAACGAAATTTACCAAAAGTACATTTCGGGAGTTTCTGTAAAAAGCTTGTCAGAGGAATATTTTTTATCCGACAAAACAATTTATTCTATTATTGCCAAACTAAAAAAATGTTAAGTTTAAGGAGAATGCTATGTAATATAACATTCTCCTTTTTTATTTCATAAATATCTTTCAGGTAGACTCACAATACAAAATATGATATTTTCTTTTTAACAAGATTAAATACGAGGTGTTTTTTATGACTAAAAACATTGACAGATTCATTATCATAACACACATACGAAAGGAAAATACAAAATGAATTTCAATTTTACAACAGAAAAAACAGAATGGAATAATATTAAAGATTTACTGAATGAATATTTTTCCGAGCTTGGTTACCAAAATGACGGATTTCATAATGATATGATAATCGAAGGCGAAGCTTACATTATAAACGCTGATAATGAAACTATTGGCTTTTTCTCTGTTGGCAATGCCTGGGACGAAGGCAAAATGTTTAGAGGCTTTTATATAATTCCGTCAAAACGCAGATACTCTATTGAAATATTCAATGAAATTATGGAGAAATATGAAATAATATCTGCTTTAGTGGCAAGTAATGACAGTCATTTTATAAGCCTCGCTTTTGAAAAAATGAACGCACTAAAAACCACATTTGATATGCAGGCTTTCAATTTTATATACGGAGAAGCTGAACGTGAAGCAGAATTTGGTATAGAATGTTTTTCAAGAGTTCAACCCGAAGACTTTGACACAATGAACAAGCTTACAGAAAATCAGTGGGACGGTATGTTTGAAAATAGCAAACATCAATTTTATGTTCTAAAAAAAGATAATGAAATTTTAGGTTATGGCTCTATAGCAGGCTTTAATTATAACAACCAAAATGTAGACATAGGTAATTTCACTCTGCCACAACACAGAAGAAAAGGCGTAGGCAGAAGTATAATTATCAATCTAAGCAAAATTGCTATTGAACAGGGATTTACACCTGTAGCAGGCTGTTGGTATGGTAACAAACAAAGCCTTGCCACATTAAAAAGCAGTGGTATGATTCCCGAAAACAGAATTTTTTATGTAAGGTTCAAATAATAATCAAAAATAACAGAAAGACTGCTCTATAATAGTGAGAGCAGTCTTTTTTGTATGAAGTGATAATACCACAATCTATGGCTATTTCTTTACAGAATGTAAATATTCTTCAACTTCTTTTTCTGTTGTAAACAACATTGCTTTTTCAGCAACTTCTTTTGCTTCGTCTACAGTCCACTGTGAAATTGCCTTTCTTGTTGAAAGCACAGATGTAGGACTAACACTAAATTCATTTAAACCAAAAGCTATAAGTAATGGTATCATCAGTGGGTCAGCTGATACCTCTCCACACATTCCTACCATTATATTTTCTTTTTTACCACATTTAATAATGTGCTTAATTGCACGAAGCACCGCAGGATTATAAGCAGAATACAGATATTCAACATCTGCATTTCCTCTATCTACACACATTGTATATTGTGTAAGGTCATTAGTACCAATACTAAAAAAGTCTGCCTCTTTTGCAAGCAAATCCGCAATCATAACAGATGCCGATGTTTCCATCATAACTCCTATCTGAATGTTTTTATTGTAAGCAACTAACTCCTTATCAAGTTCGGTTTTAATCTCCTCAACAAGTGTTTTAACTGCTTTTATTTCATCAACACAAGTAACAAATGGAATCATTATTTTTATATTTCCAAAAGCACTTGCTCTAAGCAAGGCTCTAAGCTGAGTTTTAAAAAGCTTGGTTCTTTGCAAACAAAACCTTACTGCACGAAAACCTAAAAATGGGTTTTCCTCTTTTTTTAGTTCCATATAAGGAATCTCTTTATCACCACCAATATCAAGCGTTCTTATAATTAATGGTTTGTCTTTTAAAATAAGTGTTGCTGTTTTGTAAGCCTCAAACTGAACATCCTCACTAGGCATACTGTTACAATCCATAAAAAGAAACTCTGTTCTAAACAAACCAACACCTTCACCGTCACATTCAATTACCTGTTTTGCATTTTCGGAATTTCCTATGTTACCTACAAGTTCAACAGTTTTACCGTCTGCTGTAACTGTTGCTTTGCCAATATATTTTTGTAAATCTCTTTTTTCCTGTAAAAACAACTCTTGTTTTTGGGTATATTCCTGTATTTCGCTGTCTGTTGGCGTATCTATTACTATGCCATCATTACCATCAACAATCACCTTTTGACCATTAGACAGCTTTTCTATTATTCCTTTAACGCTTAATACAGCAGGTATCTCCAAAGCTCTGGCTAAAATTGCCGAATGTGAAGTTTTACCTCCGGTTTGTGTAATAATACCACTTATATTATCTTTTATAATTGTGCTTGCCATAGATGGAGTAAGGTCATCTACAACTATTATTGTACCTTTTGGAGCTTGGGTTATATCAACCTCTTTTATACCAAGAAGTATTGAAAGCATACTTTTTTTAATATCCTTTACATCTGTAGCACGTTGCATTGTAAATTCATCGCCTGTTGATTCAAACATTGTAATGAACATATCGCAAATTATCTCCAGTGCTTTTTCTGCACTTTTGCCTGATGTAATCAATTTTTCTATTTCTGAGTTCATAAAAGGGTCTTGTATCATATTTGTATGGCCTAAAATTATTTCTGCCTCTTTTTCACTCACAGCGTTTTTTATATGCTCTGCTTTTTTGTTTGTATCTTCCACAAATTTATCAAGAGCCTTTTTGTATCTGCATAACTCCTCGTCAGGTGTGGCTGAAGTTGTAGATGAATATTTAAGAGATATATCTTTAATAATCATAACATTACCAATACCAATACCTACCGATGCTCCAACACCATTATACATATCCCATATCTACCTTTCATTTTCTCTGTAATAAATTATAGGTGGTAAATATAAACCTACCACCTATAATTTATATATTAAAATTTATTATTCTCCTAAACCTGATTCAATCATTTCCACAGCTTTTGCAAGTGCTTCGTTTTCGTCAGTGCCATCGCACTGAATTTCAACCTCTGTACCACATTTAATACAGGCAGCAATAATATTCATAAGACTTTTGCCGTTAATAGTAGTACCATTTACCACCAAATTCACACTGCTGTCAAATTTACCCATTGTATTGGCAAATACACTTGCAGGACGCATATGAAAACCCTCTGCATTTACTACTGTTGTCTTTTTTGATACCATAATAAACTCCTCCTTTTACTCCCTATTTCTTTTAAGCAGTGCAAGCATTCCCATACCAACTACAGAACCAGCAACAAGTGCCAGCAAATACATCAGCCAGTTGCCCACTACTGCAAATACAAAAATTCCTCCGTGTGGTGCCATAAGAGTACAACCAAATATTCCTGACAAAGCACCTGCAACCACCGAACCTGTTACGCAAGCCGGAATAACCCTTACAGGGTCAGTTGCCGCATACGGAATAGCACCCTCTGTTACAAAGCTTAAACCCATAACATAGTTAACAACACCGCTTTTTCTTTCTTCCTCTGTAAACTTTCTTTTGAAAAATGTTGTTGCCAGTGCTATTGCCAACGGTGGAACCATACCACCAACCATAACAGCCGCCATAACCATATAACAAGTGTTTTGTGTAGCATTATCGGTTGTAGCAGCTGCCTGTGTCAAAGCAGCTGTTCCAAATACATAAGCAGCCTTATTGAACGGGCCACCCATATCAATAGCCATCATACCTGCAAGAATAGCACAAAGTAACACTATTGTACTTGGATTACTTCCAAGTGCTGTAAGTCCGTTGTTGAGCATTGTGTTAAGCCAACCCATAACAGGATTAACCGCACACATAAATAAACCTATAAATATAAGTCCCAATATAGGATAGATTAATACGGGCTTTATACCCTCAAGTGCGTCTGGCAATTCGTCACAAAGCTTTTCTATACCAAGCATTACATAACCACCAACAAAGCCTGCCACCAAAGCACCTAAAAATCCTGACGGAATATCTCCTAACGGAGAAGCAAATGTACTGCCCAGCGTAGCAAGATAACCACCCACAAAACCAACAAGCAGTCCAGGTCTGTCAGCTATACTCATTGCAATATATCCTGCCATTATGGGAACCATAAAATTAAACGCAAATCCGCCTATATTTTTAAACCAAGCGGCTACAGGTGTATTTGTACCAAAATTTGCGTCCTGCGGTGCTCCCATTAATGTATCAATCAAAAATGCTATTGCAATAAGAATACCACCTGCCACAACAAAAGGTAACATATGAGATACACCATTCATCAAATGCTTGTAAAGCTGACGACCCAGCCCTTCTTTTTCGCTTGAATTTTCATTTTCTATAGCCTTATCACTGTGATAAACAGGAGCATTACCATCAATAATCCTCTTAATTAATTCCTCAGGCTTATGAATCCCTTGCGAAACAGGTACACTTATAAGAGGCTTGCCATTAAAACGTGCTGTATCTACAGTTTTATCTGCGGCAATAATAATACCGTCGCAATTTTCTATTTCTTCTTTTGTTAGAATATTTTTAGCACCACCCGAACCATTTGTTTCAGCTTTAAGAGGATATCCCATTTTCTCGCCAGCTTTTTCAAGTGCCTCAGCCGCCATATATGTGTGTGCAATACCTGTTGGACAAGCCGTTACTGCAAGTATTCTATATCCTGCTACTTCATTTTGTGGTTTTATCTCTCCACCAAACTTTTCACTTTCTTTTTTATCAATGATACTCATAAACTCATCTTTTGAAGTGGCTTTTACCAAATTGGTTTTGAATTGTTCGTCCATAAGCATCTGCATTAATCTTGAAAGAACCTCCAAATGAACATCACCATTATTAGGTGCAGCTATCATAAATATCAGGTCAGACAGTTGACCATCCATAGCTTCATAATCAACACCATCTGGTACTGTAATTACGGCAAGAGCAGGCTTTTTAACTGCATCGCTTTTTGCGTGAGGAATAGCTATTCCCTGCCCTATTGCTGTTGAACATTGTTCCTCTCTTGCCATAATTCCTTTTTTGTATTCAGCCATATTGTTTAAATTTCCTGATTTCTGATGTAACGCAATAAGCTTATCAATAGCTTTTGCTTTTGAATCCACCTTAATATTTAAAGCAATACTTTGTTTACTGAGTAAATCTGTGATACGCATATAATACCTCTCGTCAGAATTTATTTATAAGTTCAAAAATATCTTGCTTAGTTGCAAGACCTTCTGAAAAGGCAGTTGCTCCACCCGACGCTGTGCCTAAACGCAGTGCGTAGTGATAATCTTCTGTCTGACTGTAGCCTGCAATAAAGCCTGCCACCATACTGTCGCCTGCACCAACAGAATTAACAACCTCACCTTTGGCAACCCCCATTTTAATAACTTCTCCTTTTGAGTCAACCAGCATTGAGCCGTCACCAGCCATAGAAACAAGTACATTTACCGCACCCATTTTTTGTAGCTTTTTAGCATAATATTCAATCTCATCATCATTTTCAAGCTGTACACCAAACATTTCTCCAAGCTCAATATTATTTGGCTTTATCAAAAATGGATTATATTTGAGTACATTAAGTAATAAATCTTTAGTTGCATCCACTACAAATAAAATTCCCTTATCCTTTAAACGCTCCATTATTTTCTCGTATATATCACTGGGCATAGATTTTGGAATACTACCTGCAAGCACTAAATAGTCACCTTGCTCCAGTTTATCAAGCTTTATAAAAAGCTTATCCAGTGCCTCTTTGTTTATATCAGGGCCTGAACCGTTTATTTCGGTTTCTTTGCCTGACTTTATTTTTACATTTATTCTTGAGTTTCCTTCTTTCAGCTTTATGAAATCTGTTTTTACACCAAACTCAGACACACCCTTTTCTATTGCCTCACCTGTAAAACCTGCAACAAAACCAAGAGCAATATTATCTACGCCCAAATTTCCAAGCACTGTAGAAACATTTATGCCTTTACCACCAAATATTATTTTTTCTTTTGCAGTTCTGTTAACCTGTCCTATGTTCATTTCGCTAAGATACATAACATAATCGATAGCAGGATTAAAAGTAACTGTATAAATCATTTAAACACCT
This sequence comes from Acutalibacteraceae bacterium, assembly GCA_036306965.1. Lineage (GTDB taxonomy): Bacteria > Bacillota > Clostridia > Oscillospirales > Acutalibacteraceae > CAG-964. The sequence goes on along the minus strand of JAXJYN010000029.1, from coordinate 3,794 downwards.
CCTTAACCAAAAATTATAATTATAAACAAACCATTTTACTGTGCATTATAAGCTTTTCGATATTAGCTCTATTTAGTTTTCCCATATGAACAAGAGTATTCAAGCAATATCACAGATTAAACGATGTTCAATATAATTTCCACCGCTTGACTATATAATACCATAAAACAAACCATAACACTTATTTCTATTCAAATTATTGCTCAAAATCATCTACGTTATACCAATTTGCAAACTAAATTAATTACTTAAACAAAAAACTCACCATAAACACTGTATAAAAATCAGTTTATGGTGAGCTTCTTATCTGTAATAAGTTTAATTTAATCAGAACTTATATACTTTTATATGCAACAAATTTAGTCTGCTATTTCTTCAACAGCCTCAGTTTGTGGTTCTCTGTTATCTATGCTTGTGTACGCACGTCTTGGCATTACATTTTCGTAAGCAGGACGTATAATTCTGCTTGAGTTTGAAAGTTCTTCTATTCTGTGGGCACTCCAACCTGCAATTCTTGCAACTGCAAACAAAGGTGTAAACAGTTCTTTTGGAAGTTCAAGCATACTGTAAACGAATCCGCTGTAAAAATCCACATTTGCACTAACGCCTTTGTGGATTCTTCTCTTTTCTGAAATAAGCTCAGCAGCAATACGTTCAACATTGCTATACAGTTTAAACTCCTTCTGTCTGCCTTTTTCGTTAGAAAGGCTCTCAACAAAGCCCTTGAAAACTCTTGCACGAGGGTCGCTTATAGAGTAAATTGCGTGACCCATACCGTAGATAAGACCACTACAGTCAAATGCTTCTTTATTTAGGATTTTTTCTAGGTATGCTCTTATTTCGTCCTCATCCTCAAAATCCGTAACATGAGCTTTAATATCCTCAAACATTCTTACTACCTTAATGTTAGCACCACCGTGCTTAGGGCCTTTAAGTGAACCTAAAGCGGCAGCTATAGCAGAATATGTGTCTGTACCAGATGATGAAACAACGTGAGTTGTGAATGTAGAGTTATTACCACCACCATGCTCTGCGTGAAGTACCAAAGCCATATCAAGCAGTTTTGCTTCAAGCGGAGTATATTTGCTGTCAGGACGAAGCATATAAAGAATATTCTCGGCTGTAGAAAGTTGTGGCTGTGGTGTGTGGATATACAAGCTTTGGTTGTCGTGGTAATACTGATAAGCCTGAAAACCGTAAACCGAAAAAATCGGGAACAAAGCAATCAGCTGTATGCACTGACGAAGAACATTAGGAATTGATGTATCATCAGCATTGCTGTCGTAAGAGTACATTGTAAGCACACTTCTTGACATAGCATTCATAATATCACGGCTTGGTGCTTTCATAATAATATCTCTTACAAAACCTGTAGGAAGTGTGCGGTAATAATCAATCATCTGACAAAAATCTGTAAGGCTCTTACTGTCGGGAAGTTCACCAAACAATAACAAGTAGACAACTTCCTCAAATCCAAAACGATTTTCACTTGTAAAACCTTTTACAATATCCTCAACATCATAGCCACGATAAAAAAGTTTACCATTTTGTGGTACTCTTGTGCCATCAGGCTGTTCAACAAATGAGAAAACCTCTGAAATCTCTGTAAGACCTGTAAGTACACCCTTACCGTTTACATCACGCAAGCCACGCTTAACATCATATTTACTATACAACTCAGGGTCAATCATATTGTTATCCATACACTTTTTACTGAGTCTGTATATTTCAGGTGTTATTGAACTGAATTCATAGTTACCGTCATTCATCATAAAATAGGTTTGCATATTACCACTCTCCCTTTTATTTTTAGGATATATCCTTACTCTTTGGTTAAAATAATATAAATTAATCTAATTCCAAAATCATATCATCAACATCTTTTCCGGGTGGTATCATAGGCAGTACATTTGCATCAGGTGAAATACGGAAGTCAATCAGAACAGGAGCATTAAGTGCTATGGCTTTTTCAAGTGTAGGCTTAATTTCCTCCGATTTTGTTACTGCAAAGCTGTCGATACCAAATGCCTTTGCGGCAGCTGTAAAATCTGTTGCTCTGTGAGGGTCTGTTTCTGAAAATCTTCTTTCATAAAACAGTTTCTGCCACTGTCTTACCATTCCCAGAACAGTATTATTAAATACCATAATAATTACAGGAATATCATAGCTTTTTAGTGTTACCATTTCGTTCATATTCATATGGAAACTGCCGTCACCTGTTACTAAGAATATTTTTTGCTGAGGACAGCCCATATATGCACCAATTGCAGCACCCATACCATAACCCATTGTGCCAAGTCCGCCCGATGTTAAGAATGTGCGAGGTGCTCTGAATTTACATTCCTGAGCCGCCCACATCTGGTGCTGACCAACGTCTGTTACCACTATATCATTATCTGCTCTTAATTCCTCAAGTGCTCTTAAAATTTCCTGTGGTGTTATGTAATTATCCTTTTTAACCTCTGTAACAGTGGTGTACTTGCTTAGCTCCTGCTTCCACTGTTCGTGGTTTTGCTGTGTAAGCTTTGATTTAAGTTCTGTAAGAATTTCTTTTAAGTTGCCAAGCAACCATTTATCAACCTTTACATTCTTGTTAATTTCTTTCTGGTCAATATCAATATGAATAATCTTTGCGTTTGCACCAAACTTTTCTGTATCTCCTGCAACTCTGTCAGAAAATCTTGAGCCTGCTGCAATAATAAGGTCTGCATTTTTTATAGCCATACCTGTTTCAACTGCACCGTGCATACCAAGGTTGCCTGCAAACAATGGGTGATTAGCAGAAATACCGCCCATACCCATAAGAGAACAGCATACAGGAGCGTCCAGAAGCTCTGCAAACTCTGTAAGTTCTTTTGAAGCATTACTCAAAATAACACCACCACCTGCATAAATAACAGGCTTTTGGCAGTTTTCAAGAAGTTTTACAATCTCTGTAATATCCTCACCACAAATTTTTGTGCTTTCTTCAAGTGCTTCAGGCTGTTCCTTATTGTATTCTGTTTTCATTGCTGTAATATCCTTTGGTACATCAATAAGAACAGGACCTTTTCTTCCGCTTTGTGCTATTTTAAATGCCTTGCGAATTGTAGGAGCAAGTTCTTCCATTGTTGCAACCTGAAAGCTTGCTTTTGTTACCGGCTTAACTATGCTTGCAATGTCAACCTCCTGAAAGCTTGACTTGCCTAACAAAGCTCTGCCTACGTTACCTGTAATAGCTACCATAGGTATGCTGTCCATAAATGCTGTAGAGATACCCGTTACTAGATTTGTAGCACCCGGACCTGATGTTGCTATAACAACACCTGTTTTTCCTGTTGCTCTGGCATAACCGTCAGCAGCGTGTGACGCACCTTGCTCGTGAGCTGTCATAACGTGCTTTATTTTATCACTGTACTTATACAGTGCGTCATAAATCTCTAACACAGCACCACCCGGATAACCAAAAACTGTATCTACACCTTGCTCAAGCAGACATTCTGCAATAATTTCAGAACCCTTTAATTCCATTTTCAACAATCCTTTCCAACATAACACTTTTTCTATTTAAATAACATATAATTTACCTCATAATTACTTTACCTGCATTATGGATATAGTAAGTCAATATACTTTAAATTTTATACTTTTGTCAAGTGTTTGTCAAGTTTGTATCAGGGTTTTTGAACGAGTTAAATTTTTATGAACAATTTGTTAACAAACAGTATCAACATTATGTATAGTTCTATATCAGAATAATAAAGTTAGTTTATGTTGCGTAATTCATTTAATATCTGAAATAAAAAGTGAATAAA